>CAZKID010000077.1:0-15864 GCA_964552405.1 uncultured Thermoanaerobaculia bacterium | reverse complement strand
CCGGACCGGCTGGTGGCACTGCCGCTCCTGCCCGCGGCTCATCCGGAGCGCTGCCGATCGCCTCGCTTGCCGCGGGAGCAGCGAGCAAGTCGGACGCAGCGAAGCCCACGAGTGCGGTGGACGACAGAATCAGGAATTGCCGACGCTCCATCAGGAAAGGTTCTTGAGACACGGTTCGCTCCCTCTTGCTGAACAGCACATCATCGTAACGCGAATAACCATTTTTTTGTGAGGCAGATCACGATTTGCGAGAAAAATTACTCGCAGGCGGGCACTCGCACCGCAACTGCCGGCACCGCGACGTCCGTATCGGAGGTGACGCGGATGGTTGCACCGGTCAGATGCACTCCGCCAGCAGTCCCTGTGAAGGCATTCGCCACCGCATCGACGCACGCGCTGCTTTGACCTTCGACCGCCAGCTCGATGAATGATTGGTCGCGCACCGCAGGGGCGATGATTCGTGAGCCGCGGAGACTGACAACCGAACGACTGGAGTCTCGCGCGTGAACATTCACGGCGCCGATGCCGAGGTGTTCTGCGGTCAGTTCGGTCGAACGGATGCCGAGCAGGCTCGTCTCCGTCGACACCGCATCGATCGCCGAGCCGACGTTGTCGTGGAGTGAGCAATTCGTCAGGACGACGTCGAGTGTGGACGCCCCGCTGCTACGGAGGTCAAGCAGGCGCGGCGCAACCTGCGGCCGCTGCGGCGCCGCGAGCTCGCAGTGATCGAGCACGAGTTGCCCCTTGTTGAACCGCTGCTCGACTCGCATCTCACTGCCGGCGTTGTCGAACAGCCGGCAGCGATCGAAGCGAATCGTGCCGCCGAGCTCCTGCAACAACACGCCGGCCTCGAAAGACTCATCTCCCGCATTGCGAACTTCGAGCTCGGTGAAGGTGACGTCCCGGATGTTGTTCGCGTTCACCCCCATCGCACCTCCCCCATCGACGACGATTTTCTCGAACGACGATTGTTGAAGGTGCCGAACATAGAGGGCCGCATTGCAGGGGGCAGTGGTATTGACGTCGAACTCGCCGGCGCACTTCGCGCCTTTGACGACACCCGCCGAGCCACTCGCCGTCATCGTGGCATTCGTGACGTGTACATTCGACGACTGCACGAGCCGCATGCCGTATCTCTTCGCTCGCGTGATCTGCGCGGAATGAATCTCGACGCGTCCCCTCAGCTTGTCCACCACCACGCCCTCGGCCGCATCCGTCGATGCGACCGACTCGAGCAGGAGATCGGCGCCCGAGTCGTGCAGCTCGAGTGCGGCACCACCGGTCGAGGCCAGCGTCGAGCCTTCAGCCCTGAGAGTGAGCTTGCCGGTGACGGCGACGAACAGTCCGCGCTTTTGCCCGCGCACTTCGACGCGATCCTCGAAGGTCACGGGAGCCTTCAAAGCCAGGGCGTTCAACGCGATGGCGTCATCCGTCGCGTCATCGATGCGAATCCGCGAGCCGTTGCGAAACACGACGGCGCCCGTCGCGCGATCGCCGATGCGAATCGCATTGCGGAACACGCCGCCGATCGAGAAGCGATCGAACGTGACGTTCGCTTCGCCTCCGGAGATCGTGATGCCATTCCCGTCGCTCCCCTCGAGCGCGCCGCCGAGGATGGTGACGGGGCCATGCTGGCGTTGAAGATAGAGAGCGAACGCACCGGCGTTCGTGCGAAAGCGAACGTTGCGAAGCTCGAGAAAACCGTCGGCATCGAGACCCATGACGCCTACGTTCGCCGGCGGAGGCACGATCATCATTCCGGCGATGAGGTTGTCGCCGTTCACGCTGATGGTTCCTTGAAACAGGGGGCCAGCGCCCTCACGTGCCGGCATCGAGGCATCGAGCTCGACCTTCCTGTCGACGCGCAGCGAATCGAGACCGTATGCGGAGCCGGCGAGCATCTGCCCCTTGCGCAGCACGATATTTTCCGCGTACGGCTTCGGTGTCTCCGCGACGTACACGACCTCGGCCATGCGCAAGCCTTGCTCGATCGACTGCAGCGGCCGCTCGACCGAGCCTTCCCCGCCAGGCTGCGCGGTGTTGTCGACGAAGACCACATGCGCGGCGTGCAGCGGGAGCGTAAGCGCGAGGGTGAGAATGAGGGTCAGCCGTTTGTTCATGCGTCAGGAGCAGCGTGCCATAATCGCAGGCAATGCCATCGCCCGCGCACAACATTCACTACAGCTACGACGATTATCTCGGCCTCGAGGCTTCGAGCAACGTCAAACACGAGTTCCTCGGCGGTCAGATCTACGCGATGGCGGAAGGGACGCCGGAACATGCGGCGCTTGCAGCAGCGGTGATCGGGCTGCTATTCCCGCAACTGCGCGGGACGGATTGCCGTGTCTACGATGCGGACCTCCGAGTGCGTACGCGGTCGGGACTCTCCACGTATCCCGATGTCACGATCGTATGCGGTCCGACGAATCGCGACGCCGAAGATCCGAACGCCGTGACGAACCCGGCGGTCATCATCGAGGTCCTCAGCAGGAGCACCGAAGACTACGATCGCGGAGACAAGTTCGAGCACTACAAGTCGATCGAGTCGCTGGCGCAGTACGTACTCGTCTCGCACCACGAGAAGTCATTGGAAGTCTGGACGCGCGATGGGGAGTGGCGCCGTGAGGTCGTTGGCGACTCGCACGCCGCGCAGTTGCGCATGGGCGCGAACCTGAATGTGAACGAGCTTTACACGGCGGCCGCGGAATGATGCTCGATCAAGTCACCATCGACACGTTCCTTCCCCTCACCGGGACGTCGTTCTGGCTCCATCATGGAGAGCGCAAGATCGAGCTGCGGCTCACGGCGGCGAAGAAAGTGATGGAGAGCGAAGCCGCGCGCCTGCAGCGGACGCCGTTCTCACTCTTCTTCCTCGCGCCGCTGCATTTCCCGCAGGCGACGTATCGGGTCACGCATGACGCGTTCACGGAGCCGCTCGACATCTTTCTCGTACCGGTGGGAAAAGAGACGAACGGCTTCGTGTACGAAGCGGTGTTTACGTAATACCCGCGCTACCTGTATCTGCTAGGCTTCAGACGATGCTCGCTCCGACGCCACTCGACAAGCTGATCGATTCAGCGCGACGTCCCTATTTTCTGTGGGACGTGGAGATGACGCTCGACGAGCTCGAGGATCGACTGGCTGGAAGCGACGAGCGCATGCGCGTGTACCTCACTGCCAAGTTGATGCGGCAAGCGAAACCCGACGACGCCCTCCAATTCGTGTCACCGCAGCAGATTGCAGACGACTGGGCGGCGCTGGAACCGTACCTGGGCAAAGAGCGTGAGTTCTGGCGCTGGTTGCTCGATGAATGGGGGCGGCGTGGATTCATCCGGAGGTAGTCTCGACGGACTGCAGCGGCGTGTTCTCGTAGCACTCTCTGGTTTCCAGCCACCGTTCATTCTCGGTGGAGGTGGTGCGCTGGCGATCTATATTGGTCATCGAACGACGAGAGACCTCGACCTGTTCTGGCCGGATGTCTCGAAGCTGGGCGATCTCACTCGCGAAATCGAACAGCGCCTGCTAGCCGCGACCTTGTCGTTTTCCCGGATCCAACAGAGCCCTGGATTCGTGCGGCTTCGGGTAGCGGGCGACGAATCGGTCATCAATCTCGATCTCGTCGCAGATCCGACCGCGCGTCTCCAGCAGCCGCAAACGATCACAATCGAAAGCGCGGCGGTGCAGACGGAGTCACTTCCCGATTTGCTCGCAAACAAGCTTTGTACTCTCCTGAGCCGGTCGGAGATCCGAGACCTGATCGACGTGCAGGCTCTCGTCAATCACGGCGTTTCGCTCGATGAGGCGATCGCCTCCGCTCCGAAAAAAGACGGAGGGTTCTCTCCCCTCACGCTGGCGTGGATTCTCAAGAGCCTGGACCTGCGAATCATGGGGGGCGTCGCTGCGATCTCCGAACGAGAAATCGAGAGTCTCGACCAGTTTCGACGCGAGCTGATCGATCAGCTCGTTTCGCCATGATCGACCTCAGCGAACACGACGTTTTCTTCGTCCCCGCACAGTTCGCGCGCATTCAGGATGCGATCGACGCGATCGCGCGTCCGGCGACGATCATGATCGAGCCGGGAGTCTACGAAGAGAGTTTTCGCGTGACCGGCAAGGAGTACGTGGTCATCGAAAGCACGCGCCTTTCGCGTCGCGGAGTCGTGATTACAGGCGGCGCGGCCATTGAGCGCTCCAACGTCTTTCTCAGCGGCATCGAGCTGCGATCCAATCGGACTGCGCGCGGGATCGATGCGATCGACTCGCATCTCAGTTTGCAGGAGTGCGTCGTCGCCGGGAACCGCGCGACCTCGTTCGGCGGAGGACTTCGTTGCGTGCGAGCGAATGTGCGCCTGCAGAAATCCGTGCTCGCCGGCAATGTCATCGAATCCGACGACGCGATGTGCGGCGGTGCGGGCGTCTATCTTCTGGAGTGCAAAGCGGAGATCGCCGGCTGTTCGATCCAGACGAACGAAATCCGCCCGGCATCCAAAGCGCGCGGCGCCGGCGTCTGGTGCGAGCGAAGCCAGTTGCGCCTGTGGCGCAGCCGCATCACCGAGAATTGGTCGTTCGCCGCGGATAGTGAAGGAGCGGGTCTCTATCTTCAGGAACCCGAGATCACACACCTCGGCGGCGCAGTGATCGCCGGAAACGGGATGCGCGCCGGGCGCGGAGGCGGCGTGTTCGTTCGCGGCGAGCGCCGCAACCTAACCATCTACAGCAACACGGTGATCCGGCAGAACCATCCGGATGATGTCGTGGAGGACGCCGCCGATTGAGGGGACTCGAGAGGGTCAACCCGTTCGAGCCGCCAGCCGGGAAGGCACCACTGCGACTCCATCCCTGCCCAGCTCCGGTTGCAGCAACTTGTTAGGCTGCAGCGAGCGAATGAAATCGGACTAGGGGACGATGATACGCCTCGATCGGATGACGTGGCGGACTGACCGCAATCGCGAGGGAAGTTGACATGAGATAATCAAAGGAGATGCCGATCCCCGCACATCGAGTTCGCTATACATATGCTGACTACCTCGCGATCGAAGATTTCAGCAATGTCAAACATGAGTTCCTCCTTGGGCAGATGTATGCCATGGCGGGCGGCACACCCGAGCATGCCATGCTTGCGGCAGCGGTATCCGGAGCTCTTTACAGTCAGCTTCGAGGGGGACGCTGTCGCGTCGCGGACTCGGACCTGCGAATTCGGACGCGTACCGGCCTGGCCACCTATCCGGACGTTACCGTCGTTTGTGGACCGATCGAACGCGATGAAGAAGATCGCCTGGCAGTGACGAATCCAGTGCTCATCGTCGAGGTTCTGAGCGATAGCACCGAGGACTATGACCGCGGCGACAAATTCGAACACTACAAGAGCCTTCCCTCGCTGCAGCAGTACCTCCTGGTCTCACACCGCGAGCACTCGATCGAGATCTGGACCAGGGACGACAATTCATGGCAGCGAGCGGTCGTTCATGAGAATGAAGTCGTGCCGCTAGTCGTCGGCGCGAAACTCGACGTGCGAGAAGTCTATGGCGCCTCTGAGGAGCCATCGGGCCCGTGATTAAGAATCACCGATCGTGAATCAGAATCACCGCGAGGCTTCGGCAACGAATGTACGCAGCGCCGGCGTCTGGTGCGAGCGAAGCCAGTTGCGCCTGTGGCGCAGCCGCATCACCGAGAATTGGTCGTTCGCCGCGGATAGTGAAGGAGCGGGTCTCTGTCTCCATGAACCCGAGATCACACACCTCGGCGGCGCAGTGATCTCCGGAAACGGGATGCGCGCCGGACGCGGAGGCGGCGTGTTCATCCGCGGCGAGCGCCGCAATCTAACCATTTACAGCAACACGGTGATCCGTCAGAACCATCCGGATGATGTCGTGGAGAGTTGACTCAGAGGCTCTCGATTCTGCGCACGGCAGGATGGCGGTCGAACCCACGATCGAACGAGAAGATGCGCGAGATACCGTGTTTCTTCATGACGGAGACATGAATCGCGTCGCGCGCCGAGATTCCGTATTTTCCAAGCAGAATGGTCTTCGCGCCTTCCACGACTTGCTGATCGATGATGAAAACTTCGTCAACGAGCTCAAGGAGTGCATCGAATGCCGGCTGGATGGCGTCAGAGCGAGCAATCGCGGTGTAACGATGCAGAATTTCCTGGAGTACCTCGGCATCACTGACCAGCTTCTCCTGGCGTGCGATCAACGTGGCAAGAGTGTGCTCGGCGGCGATCTTGTTCGCGTGCGGCGCACCCACGAGATACATGGGCACGTTGGAGTCAATGAAGATCACAACGATGAATCCACGCGGCCCCGCTCGATTTCGACCAGCATCTCATCGATATCTCCGCTCGGAAACGAGTGAGCAGCAGCAGCGCGAAGCGCGTTCAGCTTTCGGCGAGCATCGGAACCGGGCTCGGTGGCTTTCGCGGCGCGAAGCGCGCCACGAACCCACTCGGCAAGCGTCATGCGCCTCCGCCGGGCAATGGAACGGATTTCCTTCATCTCCGAGTCCTCGAGCAGCACTTGTAGTCGTTTACTCATGATGATGAGTCGAACCGACTCCTATTATGAGTTATTTCGGGATGAATCTCGACGACGACGACCGATTCGCGTGCGCCATCGTGAAGGACGCGCGAGTACGAGCCTCTCTCACGATCGTGGATCCGCTGGTCGTCGAGGAGGTGCACGTGCGCATACCGACGAATCTTCTCGTCGCAGGTGGCCAGCTGTAGGTCGTGTACACGCGAAGTGGCGACGATGATCTGATCGGCCGGGTCGCGATGAAATTCGCCGGCAGGCGCGTACTCGCAACAGCGATGCGCGGCGTCAGCGGAACGACTGTGACTCCGGAAGGCTCCGTTGCGAGATCAAGCCACTCGGGGAGCTCCAGCGAAAGGTCGAGCCTTCCCCGTTCGACGAGCTTTGCAACTTCCCAACAGGAGATCGAGAGTCTCTCGCACGGGCATACGCTCGTTGTGAACCCACCAGACCCACACGTAGGTATCGAGCAGAATCACCGGGAGGGTCCCACTCCGATTCATCGACCCCAGGTTTGTACGGCTCGTCATACCGGACGGGCAACCCACGCAATGGGAAGGTCGGCGGACGCGGATCATCGATCCGGATCGTTCACTTCGACTTCCTGGCCGCGCGTAACGGGTACGCCTTCAACGACAACGCGCCCATCCGCAAGCACGATGACTCTGACTTTGTGCTCCTTCATTGAAGAAACCTCGAAACCGAGGGTACCTCGGCACACACCTGGAAGAACGGTAGAGCGCCAGGGAGACTCTGCACAGAGCTCGATGGCCGCTGCTGAGAGCGCTGGTAAATGCTGTGCGCCACGCCACATTGCTCCGTGGGCAGAAGGCATGCTATACCTCAATGGTATATCTCAGGAGACATCACATGGAGACGGCAAAAGTATTCTGGTCAGGGCGATCTCAGGCAGTCAGGCTTCCGAAGCAGTTCCGGGTCGAGGCGCGTGAGGTTCGTATTCGTAAGGAGGGCAATCGAATCGTGATGGAGCCTCTGCCGGACGACTGGAATTGGCTCGATGCCTTTGCTGGACGTCTGGACGAGGACCTCATCGAAGCTGCCCTTCAGCAACCGGAGACACCTGATCGGGCCGAGGTAGAGCGGTTTTTCCGCCGATGAAATATCTGCTCGATACAAATGCCGTGATTACGCTACTGAACGACGCCCGGTCGAAGACCGCGCGGCGCGCAAGGCGCCAGAAGCCCGCAGACGTCGCCGTATCGGCCATTGTCATCCATGAGCTCTATTACGGCGCATTCAAGAGCAAGCGCCGGGAGGAGAACGTCGCCCTCATCGACACATTGCAATTCGAAGTTCTCGAATTCGACGATCGTGACGCGAAACACGCCGGTGAAATCCGGGCGCTGCTGGTCTCGCGAGGCACGCCAATTGGTCCATACGATGTTCTGATCGCCGGCCAGGCTCGAGCACGGCGTCTTACGCTGGTCACTCGCAATACGTCGGAATTCGCGCGAGTGCCGGATCTTCGGCTCGAAGACTGGGAGCGAGGAAAACGCTAGCTCCACAGTCGCGACCTATACTCAAATGCGTGAAGAGCGATCGTGAGAAGTCTGAGGATTTCGCGGGCGACACCTGGGATGCGCAGGTACTTAGCGCTCTTCCGTCAGGCATCGACGTGACGATTCTCGAGGAACGGCTTCAGCTCACTCCGACTCAACGGCTGGAACGAATGAGTGCGATGCTCCGGCTGATTGACGAGACGCGGCGTGCGTTGTGATCACTGAATTCCGAACGCTGATCGAACCGCTCTCCCTGCATGAAGTCGAGTTCGTGATCATTGGCGGGCTTGCGCTGGTCTTGCGAGGATCCGGCCGAACGACTCAGGACTCGATCTCTGCTACTCGCGGGAAGCAGGCAACCTTTCGAAACTCGCGATTGCGTTGAGGCCGTTTCATCCGCGCCTTCGTGGAGCTCCCGCCGATTTGCCGTTCGTCCTCGAGCGTTCGATTCGATCGGGATTGAACTTCACGCTCGCAACGAATGCGGGTGATGTCGACATTGTTACCTCTCCCGCCCCGATGCTCTACGACGCAATTCGGAAGACACTGGAAACACCGCTGGAACGGCGAGCCTTCCCCGTTCGACGAGCTTTGCAACTTCCCAACAGGAGATCGCACTCACACCGAATGTGTCGTTCACCGCTTCGAGAGTCTCTCGCATCCGTTCGCGCATACGCTCATTGTGAACCCACGAGACCCACACGTGCGTATCGAGCAGAATCACCGCGAGGCTTCCCACTCCGATTCATCGACCGCAGGTTTGTAGGGCTCGTCATAACGGAGCGGCAACCCACGCAACGGGAAGCGCGGCGGACGCGGATCCTCGATCCGGATCGTCACTTCGACTTCCTGCCCGCGAGTGACAGGAACGCCTTCGACAACGACGCGCCCGTCGGCGAGCACGATGACTTTGACTTTGTGCTCCTTCATGGCCCGAGGGTACCTCGGCAATGATCGGAAGGAAAGTGGCGTGCTGCACAAGCCGTCATCCTGAGCTGCGAAGATGGCGAAGGACCTTCTGCAATCCAGTCAGGAGCGCCCAGCATGACGGTGTTGCGAGAACCGTGGACGTATACTGAACGAGGAAATGGCCGATCCGAAGACGATCGAGGACTTCGCTGACGACACGTGGGATGCGCAGGTGCTTCGCGCTCTTCCCTCGGGCATCGACGTGTCGATTCTCGAGGAACGGCTCCGACTCACACCGACTCAGCGGCTGGAACGAATGATCGCCATGCTTCAGCTGATTGAAGAGTCGCGGCGCGCGATGTGATCACTGAATTTCGAACACTCGTCGAATCGCTCTGCCGGCACGAAGTTGAATTCGTGATCATCGGCGGAGTCGCGCTGGTCTTGCGAGGATCGGGGCGAACGACACAGGATCTCGATGTTTGCTATTCGTGAGAACTGATCAATCTCTCGAAGCTGGCTGCAGCATTGAGTCTGCTTCATCCTCGTCTCGCGGGGCGCCCGGCTTTTGTTCTCGATGAACGCTCGATACGGTCGGGATTGAATTTCACGCTCACGACGGACGCTGGTGACATCGACATCCCGTGAAGTTCAGGGCGGCGGCGAGTTTGGCGCAGTTCACACCTTCTCTACTCCGCTCGAGCTCTATGGAGAGAAAGTGAGCGTCCTCAATCTCGAGGGATTAGAGCGCGCAAAGCGTGCGGCAGGTCGATTGAAGGATGTGCTGGATCTCGCCGAGATCGCGGAGCTTCGCAAGCGCGCCTAACCGTGAGTTGCATCAGGCGTCCAGCGCATGAGGAAGTAGACACCGTTGGTGTCGATCTTTTCGAAGCCCAGCCGTTGATAGAGGTGCAGCGCTGGGTTGAAGCCTTCGACGTGAATCGTAACCGGCTTGCCCGCTCGGCGCCCACGTTCGAGCACATCGTGCAACAACTGTGAGCCAACCCCTTTGCCGCGTGCGTCGGGCATCAGCGCAATATCGACGAGCCGGATCTGATCGCGCCACTCATCGATCCACAGCCGGCCGACAGGCACGCCGTCTTTCTCGATGATGTTGCGCTCGACCGTCGGGTAATGAATCCCATAGTGAGCGAATTGCGCACCGAACTGCTGATCGAGAAACGCGCGTTTCTGCGCCTCATCAAAAGGAAAATGCGCCATCTCTTCCTCTCTTGTAGAGGCATAGAGACGGCGCATGAAATCGTAGTCGGCGTCGGTCGCGGGACGAAGCGTGATCACTACGTGCGTGGCGGGAAGACGCCCTGCAGCGCAAGACAGAAGTTGAGGGTCAGATACGGCTGCATGTTGTTGTGAGGCTGATCGCCGCCTGCCGGAGCGAGGGTCTGGTCGGACATGTTCACCACGACCGGATTGGCCTTGTTGAACAGGTTGCCACTGGCTGGACGGCTGAAGGTGTTCCCGCTGGCCGTCGTCACGGTGCCGAGGGGAACGTTCTGTGCGCTCATGCTGTGGCTGTGGGACGGGATCTCCGACTCGAGCAGCGAAACGGTATCGGAGCCTCCGGTCTCGCCGAGGTCGTGGAGCGAGAGGCCGGGGCCCTGGCCGGGATGCATCGGCGCATTGCCCTGCATGTTGGGCAGAGCGAACGTGGATTTCCCATCGCCGCCGTAGGTCGTGCCGAGGAGAGAGAAGAGGGCAGTGTTCTGAGAGATAGGCATGAGCTGGCCGTCGCAGAAGGCCCAGCCCTTCGGGGCGAAGTTGAAGGGGAAGATTCTGATCTCAGCGACGAACGGATCCATTTCTTGCAGCCTCCTCTAAGTCTGCGACGGGAAGATTCCGAAGAGCGAGATGATGAAGTCGACGCACAGGTAGGGCTGGAAGTTGTTGTGGGGCTGGCTTCCGCCCGTCGCTCCGACGGCGTTTGGGTTCATGATGATGCTCGCCGTCCCGGCGCGGTAGATCTTGGTCGCTGCCTGTCCAGTGAGACGGCCGGTAGGATCCAACTGCGTAGGGATGTCGTCCGACGCGAGCATGGCATGGGTGTGGGCCGGAATTTGGCTGACGGTCAGCGTGACGGTTTCGACACCGCCCGTCTCCGCAAGGGTGAAGCCATTGCCGAAGTGCAAGGGGATCCGGCCGCGAAGGTCGGGAAGCGCGAAGGTGGACTGCCCGTCGCCGCCGTAGGTGGTGCCGATGAGGTTGAATAGCGTCTCGTACTCCGAGATGGGAAGGAGCTGGCCTTCGCAGAACATCCATCCGGCGGGAGCGAAGTTGCCGGCGAACATGCGGATCTCCCCAACATAAGGTTGTGCCATTTCTTCGTCCTCCTATGTTTGCGACGGGAAGATCCCCTGCAAGGCGATGCTGAAATTCAGAATGAGGAACGGCTGCATGTTCAGGTGCGCTTGACTGCCGCCGACATTGCCGATGACGGTCGGTCCCATCGCCACGAGGCTGGCCGGCCCCGTGTACGTGTTCGCCACGGCACCGAGGTACGTGGTGTTGTCGGGCACGTTCACCTCCGCGGGCGTACTGGAAGCGTGGGCAACATGGGTGTGGGTCGGGAGCTCGCCAATGGTGAGGGTGTGGGCCTGCTCCCCTCCTCTCTCGCCGAGCGTATGCCCGCTCCCCATGTGGATGGGGACACGGCCACGCAGATCGGGCAACGCGAAGTTGACACGACCATCACCGCCATAGGTCGTACCGAGGAGAGAGAACAAACCCTGATTCTGGTTGATGGGCAAGAGCTGTCCATCGCACGTCGCCCATCCCTTCGGTGCGAAGCCGAAGCTCATGATCCGGATTTCTGAGAGAAACGGTTCAGCCATGTCATATCTCCTATGGGGTCGGGCAGCTAGTCCCAGAGCCAGTGAATGCGGCAGCCGTTGCCGGCGCATCCGCGTACGCACTCGTCGTGAAGGATCCGCTGTTATTTCCCTGGATGAAATTCTGCACGTTCGTGAGGTTCGCCCCACCAGCATACGTCGGGAGATTGAACGTGTGACCCGCTGCAGCGCCGCTGGAACCGACGATGACACCGAGGTTACCGGTCAGATTAAGGGTATTTTTCTCAGCCGCCGTGGAGCCGCCGATCTTGGCGCAGACGTTGACCGTGTCTGACGAACTCGGAGCGCCATTGGTGACGGCGATGCCGGCGAACTGGGTAGCCTCCCACGTGTCGAGCGTGTTTTGCTCGATGGTGAAGTTGGCGGTGTAGCTGCCGCCCGTGTTGTCGGCATAGATGTGCGCGTTGCCGTGGATCTGGTGGATCGAGTTGTTCTTGATGGTGAACGCCATCGTGCCGCCGCCGGCCGCGGAGACGAAGATGCCGTTGCCGGTCTTCGATCCGGAGTCGGCTAAGCCCGAAACGCCGATGGTGTTGTTGGTGAACTGACCGCTGAGCAGCGTGCCGGTGTTGGCCTTGAACAATGTGACCGCGCTACCGTTGGCGTCGCGCATGGTGTTGCTGTCGACCACGAATGTCATCGATCCGCGCGAGGAGAGGTTCAGATTCCCGCCTCCGACGATATTGCCGGCGTTGTTGTTCGAGAGCGTGTTGTTCTTGAACTGCACGTCCATGGTCGTGCCGGCCTGACCGGTGAAGTTCGCCAGGACGGCGACCGCGTTGTTCAACGTGTTCGGCTCGCCCGCGGCAGGGCCGCCGAACGTGGTGTTGATGGTCGTACCGCTGGTGCGCGCCTCCACGGCGAAGCTGGTGCCGCTGTTCGCGCCGAAGGTGCAGCCCTTCACCGTGAGTGTGAGGGTCAAGGCGGCGCCACCGTTCACGACGGACTGGTTCCGAGCGAAGCCACCACTGATGTTGTTGTTGGTGAAGATGGCGGTCCCGGTGATTCCGTTTGCACTGAGGTTGCCGAACATGATGCTTCCCTCGCCATAGTCATCGCCCGCAATGGCGGCGGAGGTGGTGCCGTTGGTGCCGCCGACGGTCGAGTACTCCAGCGTCAGGTTGCTGACGGAGAGGCCGCGGATTCCGTGATTCTGGTTCGTGCCGTTGATCGTCATGCGGCGCAGGGTGATGTTGGAGACGGTGTTCAGGTAGATGCCAATGCCCTGCGTGACATTGCTGTTGGCGCCACTCTTGTTTGAGATCGTGCCGCCGGTGCTGTTGCCGCCGACGGAGGTGTTGGCGCCGTCACCGTTGATCGTGAAGCTGCCGAGGGTGTTCTGGATGCTGATGCCGTCAGCGGTGCCGCCGGCGGAGGTGACGGATGTCAGCGCAACGCCGAGCGTGGTCTTGCCGGCAGGGCCGTTGATGTCGATGGCCGTGGCCGTACTGGTGTCAACCGTGCCGCCGGTGATGTTCAGGGTTCCGGCGAGGCTCGTGGCGGCAATGCCCTTCGCGCCCGAAGTAAAGATGGCGATCGTGCCGAGGCTGTCGGTAGTCGACGCGCTGCCGTTGGTGATGGTGACGGCCTGGCTGGTCATGCGCGCGGCGCTCGTGCCGAGGTTCAGCGTGGTGAAGGTGACGTTGCCATTGTTCGTCGAAGTATCGCCGATGTGGACACCTTGGCTCGAAGTCGGGTTGGCGGGGCTGCTGAGGGGGCCGAGGCTGATCTGGCCGGTTGAGCCCTGGATGTCTACCGCGCGGTTGGCCGCGTTCTGCGTGACCGTGCCGCTGAACGTCACCGACGGGCTGCCGCCGCTGACCGCGAAGGTCGCTGCACCGGCAATGCCTGTGAGCGCACCGCCGCTGATCGTTAGCGTTCCCCCGCCGGTCACATTCGTAAGCTGAATACCGGCCACATTCGTTCCGGGGCCGAGCGAGTTGACCGTCTGAATCGCCGAGGCGTTGAGCGTGATGCCGTTGAGATCGAGTGCCGAGCTGCCGACGTCGATGCTGCTGTTGCCACCAGTGGCCGTGATGGCCAGCGTGCCGCCGCCGGACATGACCACGCCCTTGCCGGTGTGGGCACTACCGTTGGCCTGCAGAGTCAGATGGTTGAAGGTGACGGTCGAGGTATTCGTCCCCGTGATGGCGACGAGCGTTCCCGCGAAGGTGTTGAAGTTGGAGGTCTGGCTCAGATTGTTGATCGTCACCGGACCAGTGAGGTTGGAGAACGCCGAGGTGACCGAGCCGTTGCCATTGAACGTTCCGCCGACGCTGCCCGCCGTGTTGACGTTCAACGATCCGCTCAGTTTGTCGACACTGAATACGACGCCCGTGCTGTTGTGCGTGATCGTACCGCTGTAAGTAATCGCTGCGCTGACCAGCGTCGGCGTACCGGTGACAGTGAATGCGGTGCTCGTGGTCGTGATGGCAGTGCCCGATCCGAACGAGATCGTGCCCGACTCTCCGCTGCCGATCGTCACGCCGCCGCCGCTGCCGGCGATCGTGTTGGTTGCACCATTGAAGTTGTAGGTTCCCGAGCTGCCACTGAGATTGATGCCGGTGCTCGTGCCGCTCGTGGTCACGTTACCGCTGAAGGTCGCGTTGTAGCTGTTGCTGCCGGCGATCTTCACCACCTCCGCGGCTTGCGCCTGCGTCATGTTGCCCGCCCAGGTCATCGTGCCGCCGCTGCCGCCGCTGATGTTGAACGTCGGCACCGCTGCAGTCGGACTGGCGAGCGAGCCAGCGCTCGCTCCCCAGGTCCCGCTGCCGGTGACGCTGGTCAGGCTCACGCCCGAGCTGCCGTTGCCCGTGGAGCTGACGTTGGCGAACGTGCCGGTGACCGTGCCTGTGTTGAGAGCCAGCGCGGCACCGCCGGAGACGTTCACGCTGCTGCCGATGGAGAGCGTGCCGAACGTACTGCCGCTGATCGCGGTCGTCGAACCAGTGAAGGTCACACCGCTGAGCGTCACGGTCGATGTTCCGAGTGAGCTCATCGAAAGCCCGGTCGTACCGCCGCTGATCGTGCCGCCGTTGATCGTCACGTTGCCGTTGCCGAGCGATGTCAGCGCAACACCGGTCGTCGCGTTCGTCGTGTTGACCGTGTTGAACGTGATCCCGCCCGAGGTCACGCCGTTGAGGTTGACGCCGGTCGTCGCGGCACCCGCGGTGATGTTCGTGGTGTTCGTAACGCTCAGCGTTCCGCCGCCCGTTGCATTGAACGCCGTGCCCGTGCTGCCGCTGTTGTTGATCGAGAGCGTACCTGCACTGAAGTTGATCGTTGTACCTGTGTTGCTCGTCAGGTTCACGCCGACGGTGGTGCCGCCCTGCGTTAGGGTCTGATTGCCGGTGAAGTTGATCGTGCCGGAGGCGTTGTTGTTGACGAGGATGCCCAGGCCCACATCGGTGATGGTTGCACCGATGTCGATCGTGCCCGCGGAGGCGGGACGATTCTGAATCGAAATCGTCCTTCCAGGCGCGCCATCATCGACGCTGTTCGTGTTGTCGAGCGAGATCGCTGCGGTGCCGTTGTTGATGTCGATTCCCACGCCGTTGCCGTGGAACGCGGAGTTCGTCACCGTCACCGTGCCCGTCATGCTCGTCAGATGCAGATTGGAAGACGTGCTGCTTTGCACCGTGATCGTGTCGGCGGTGAAGCCAGCATGGGCGCTGCCCGCGATTCCGTCGCGTGTGGCGCCGGTGATGGTGACGCCCTTCACGGTGTTGCCATCGTTGAGCGTGACCGCATCGCTGGTCGCCGCGGAGTTCGTGATCTGCGGCTTCGTCCCGGCGGCAACGAGCGTGTTGCTGTTGACTACAAGGGCGACGCCTTCGCCAATGAGCTGCTCGTTCGCGAGCAGCTTGATGCCGGACGTCAGGTTCGTCGTCGTGCCGTCGCCGTTGTAGACGTAGATGATGTCCCCGGCCGCGTCGGGCGACACACGCGCGCCGTTGCTGAAGTTGGTCGTCGAGTTGAACGGCGACTGCGATTGACCGTTGCCATTCGAGCCGTTGTTCTTCACATACCAGACGC
>CAZKID010000076.1:0-15869 GCA_964552405.1 uncultured Thermoanaerobaculia bacterium | reverse complement strand
ACACGGCGGAGGGATCTGGAGCGTCGACAGCGCACTGCAACGACGCGCATAGAGGAGAACGGGCGTCCCGCCCGCAGTCGGCGAGCGTCTCGCTCGGCGACCGTGGCTCGAGTTTTGTCGCTGGCCGAGACGGCCACCGACTGCGGGCGAGACGCCCGCTCTCCTACGGCCTGATCGAGATCTGATCCTCGACGTGGATCACGCCTGGTGCCGACCACGCGGCGTGAATCGCATCTTCGTGCTCGGCCCATGAGCGCACATCGCCGCGCAGGATGATCGTTCCTTCGCGAGCCTCGACGGAGATGTGCTTCGCGTCGATCTCCGCGCTGCGCCGCAGGGCCGCCTCGATCTTCTCCTTGACCTCGCCCGCGTGCAGCCGTGGATGGAGCACGATCGCATTCGTGATGCCGCGGACGCCGAGAAGATGGCGCACGGCGTCTTCGGCAGCGCGCTTCTGGTACTGCCATTCGACTTCGCCTTCGAGTGTGATCCACCCGTGCTGAATCGTCACCTTCACACGTCCCTTGGGCACCGCGACGTTCCAATCGAGCGCGCTCAGCGCCCGCTGCGCGATGGCCGCATCCTCGGGTGTGATGCGATCCGGGACTCGCACTTCGATCTCGTTCGCCACCGCTTCGACGCCCATTACGCGTTTCGTCACCCACTCTGCCTGCCATCGCTCCGAGTACGTGCGCACGCTCCCTGACAGTTCGATCACACCATGATCGGCAGTCACACCGATCTTCGATGCATCGAGACTCGGCTCCCACTCGAGCTCGGCGAGCACATCGTGTTGAAGTTCTCTGTCCGCCTTCATTGCATTCTCCCGCGCCCGAATCCTGAACGACGATGCGGCGAGATTCCGTGACGCGCGACGACGGCAGGTGTGACGGACGACCACGCCGGAGGCAGCGTCAATACGGCGCACGATGCGCTTCGCGACAAAAGCTGCTTCATCGAGCCTGCGATGATGAGGTCCGCATCGCGCCGTTCCGCCAACGACAACAGCCTCTGCGGTGGATCATCATCGGTGATCGCCATCAGCATCAACTCTGCGTCGAAGGCCTTGGCGATCTCCTCCGCCTGCGCCATCAACGGTACGGGTGCGAGCACTCGCCGAATGTCGAGCTCGCGGCCGGAGAAGAGAGCCGGGGCGATCGTGAGCACCGGTGCGACTGCGCTGCGCAGTACGCTCTCCGTGACCGATCCGAGGATGGCGCGCTTGAGGCCGCTGCGGCCGTGTGTGCCCATGATGATGAGATCCGCGAGCATGCGGCGCGCGGTGTTGACGATTGCGCGAGCAGGAGCATCGTCGACGACCATCGTCTCGATCCGCGCTTCAGGAGCTTTCTCGAAGGCGTAGTCCCGGAGCTTCTGTTGGATCTTTGCTTTCGATTCCGGCGCGTTCTCGAGGTAATAGCCGAGGGGATACTCCATGAAGTCGATCGGCATGCGTACGTCATCGGCATAGAGCAGCGTGAGTCGTGAGCCGAGCCGGCGCTGAAACCAGAGCGCGTAGTCGATCGCCAATGAGGCGAATTCACTCATGTCAGTCGGAATGAGAATGCGCTCGAAAATCCTGCTCATGAGGATAAGAGGCGCCTCATTGCGAAATCGCGCGAGGATGGATCGCACGCGACGACGTGCGGAGAGTCACGTTGGTTGTGGTCGCGCGGGCTCCGACCGCGAGCCTTCGGACCCGCGTAACCGCGAGACCTATTTCGTCAGCTGACGCAGCGACGCCTTGAGCAGCGTCGAGAACTCGGCATCGATGCCGGTTTGTTTGCGCGCGGCATCCAGCGCGGCATCCGCCGCGGCCGGTTTGTAGCCGAGGTTGACGAGTGCGGAGTGAACGTCGTCGTCGACCGCATGACGCGCGGTGCTCGGCGTCGCCGGCGCGCCTTCCGGCAGCTTCAATTTGTCGCGCAGCTCGAGACAGACGCGTTCCGCCGTCTTCCTGCCGACGCCCGGAATCGAGGAGAGCTTGCGTACATCGTCGCGCGTGATCGCATCAGCGAGATCAGCGACGTCGATGCCGGAGAGGATCTTCTGTGCGAGCGTCGGGCCGATGCCGGAGATCGAGATCAGCTTCTCGAACGCGAACTTCTCTTCATTCGTCGCGAAGCCGTAGAGCGAGAGCGTGTCCTCGCGCACATGCGTGTAGATCTCGAGCTCGACCTCGCTCCGCCCTTCGAGCTTGTAGTAGGTCGAGAGCGAAATGTGGACTTCGTAACCGACGCCAGCGCAGACGACGAGCGCGCGTGTGGCATCGAGCTGGCGGAGCGTGCCGTGGAGGTAGGCGATCATGATTGGGTTACGCGGGCTCGCGGGCTCGCGGGCCCGCGGTGGTCGAGGCGATGTTTACCGCGAGCCCGCGAGCCCGCGTACCCACGACACCTCATTTCTTTTTCCACCTTGTCCCGCCCGGCGTGTCCTCCAGCAGGATGTCCTTCGACAGCAAGAGATCGCGAATGCGATCGCTTTCGGCGAAGTTGCGTGCTTTGCGTGCGGCGTTGCGCTGCGCGATCAGCTCCTCGATCTCTGCGTCGAGGTTCTCCTCGCGCTTCGGGAAGATGTCCAGAACGGGATCGATCTTCATCAGCGCGGCGCGAATCCCTTCCGCATCCGCAGGTGTGATGCGCCCCGCGTCCATCGCGATGTTGCCGTCGCGGATGAGGGTGAAGATCGCGCCGAAGGCGCCGGCGGTGTTCAGGTCGTCGTCCATCGCCTGTTCGAATTCGATGAGGAACTTGCCGATCAGCTCTCCGGCGTGCCCGTCGGATTCTTTCGCGCTGTGCGGACCTGAGCTCGAGAGCTCTTCGACGCGGATGAGGAACGACTCGATGCGCGCCAGGGCGTTCTTCGCATCGTCGAGCGACTGCAGTGTGAAGTTGAGCTTCGTCCGGTGCGGCACGGAGAGCAGCGCGTAGCGCAGCGCCAGGAGATCGTAGTTCATCTCCCGGATCTCAGCCAGCGTGTAGATGTTGCCGAGCGACTTCGACATCTTCTGCTGATCGATGTTGAGGTGCTCGCCGTGGATCCAGAAGCGGACGAACGGCTTGCCGGTTGCCCCTTCGCTTTGCGCGATCTCGTTCTCGTGATGCGGAAAGATGAGATCGACCGCGCCGGTGTGGATGTCGAACGTTTCGCCGAGGAGGTCCATCGACATCGCGGAGCACTCGAGGTGCCAGCCAGGGCGGCCCTCGCCGATTTCGGCAGGCCACGACGGCTCGCCTTCCTTCTTCGCTTTCCAGAGGACGAAGTCGCGCGCCGATTCCTTCTCGTATTCATCGGACTCGATGCGGCCGTACTCGGTCGATGCATCGAGCTCGATCTTCGAGAGCTTGCCGTAGCCGGGGAGCGTGGAGACGCGGAAGTACGTGGAGCCGTCGGCGACGTAGGTGTGGCCGCGCTCGTCGAGTGTCTTCACGAGCGCGAGCATGCCGTCGATGTATTCGGTTGCGCGCGGATAGGAATCCGCCGGTCGGATGCGCAGCTCGCGCAGCGCGGCGTGGAACGCCTCGATGTAGGGCGCAGTGTAGGTGTTGATGTCCTGCCCCGCCGCGTTGGCGTTGCGGATGATCTTGTCCTCCACATCGGTGATGTTCATGATCTGCGTGACGCGCAGTCCGCGGAACTCGAGATAGCGGCGCAGCACGTCGCTCCAGAGGAACGTGCGGAGGTTGCCGATGTGCGGATGGTTGTAGACGGTCGGCCCGCAGGAATACATCTTCACTTCGCCGGGACGAAGCGGGATGAAGAGGTCCTTCTGCCGGGTCAGCGTGTTGTAGAGGTGGAGCTCGGACATGCGTCTACAGTTTATCCCGAGCGCAGCGAGGGATCATGGACGGCGCCGGGTCGCTAGTGCCACGTGCCGTGATTATGGCGCTCGAGACGCGGCGCCGTCGCTGATCCCTCGCTGCGCTCGGGATAAAATTCAAACCATGCTTTCTCGTGAGCAATTCGCGCAGCGCTTCGGCCATCACGCCATCTTCGGGATGGTTCACCTGCACGCCTTGCCGGGAGCGCCGCTCTTTGGCGGCTCGATGGACGAAGTCATCGCGGCGGCCCTGGCCGATGCGCGAGCGATCGTCAAAGGTGGTTGCGACGGCATCGTCGTGGAGAATTTCGGCGACAAGCCGTTCTTCCGCGGCCGTGTGCCGGCGCAGACGATCGCGGCGATGACGCGCGTCATCGCGGAGATCGCGCGCGTGAGCAAAGTGCCGCTCGGCGTCAATGTGTTGCGCAATGACGCGCAATCCGCACTCGCGATTGCCTCGGCGACGGGCGCGGCGTTCATCCGCGTCAACATTCACACCGGCGCGATGCTCACCGATCAGGGGATCATCGAAGGGGAGGCGAGTGAGACAGTGCGGCTGCGCAGTGCGACGGCGCCCGATGTGCTGATCTTCGCCGATCACCTCGTGAAGCATGCGGTGCCGCTTGCCGCGTACGACCCGATCCAGTCGGCAAAGGATCTGCGTTTGCGCGGTCTGGCCGACGCGATGATCATCACTGGCGCGGAGACAGGCTCGGCACCTGATGCAGAGCGGCTGGCGGGAGTCCGTGCTGCCGTCGATGCGCCGCTGTTGATCGGCAGTGGGCTGACCGAAGAGAACGCATCGCGTTACGCAATCGCAGATGGCGCGATCGCCGGCACCGCAATCAAGCGGGGCGCCGGCGTCGCAGAACCTGTCGATGTGGAGCGAGTGAAGCGGCTCGTGCGCGCGTTCAAACGCGCCGGCCGGTGATCAACTGAAAGATCAGTACGATCACGGCGATCACGAGCAGCAGATGGATGAGTCCGCCGCCGACGTGCATTGCGAACCCGCCCAGCCACATGATGACCAGAATCACGATGATGAGCCAAAGGAGATTACCCATGCGTTTGAAAATCCTTTCAACGCATGAGTAGTGCTACTCGCGTGCCTTAGGCCGCTTCCACTTCCTGGCGCGGATGGATTTCTGCAGATCGGCGAGCGTGACGGGCTTGACCCTGGGCCTGGGCGGCGGAATACCGATCCAGACGATCCACAGCGGCACGCAGCCGAAATTCTCTTTGCCGAAGTACTTGCCGAACTCGAACGAGCTCATGTCGACGCCGAACCGTTCGGCGAACTTCGCGAGGAACTGCGCGGCGTCGTTGCCGTCGAGGCCGAGATCGTGTTGCAGGCGATCGGCGTCGCTCAGTTTCTCCGGGGCGATCTTCAGCTCGTGCGCGACGAACTCGCGCAGGTCGGGGCTCATCATCAGAAGAGCTCGAGCCCGGTCTCTTCGTCGCGTGTACGAGTGAGCTCGCGATCCGAGGTCCATAGTTGCAGTTCGACGGTCGGGAAGACGATGCCGCGCGTCAGGTGACCGCCGATCGTCGAGCCATCGCGGCGGCCGAGGATGGCGTGGGCGTGGACTTTCGTGGGAGTGGCGTTGCCGGAGAGGGAGAGGAGCTCGACCTGCTCGTCGACTGCGATGTCTTCGTATTGTTTCGTCTCGCGATTCCAGTAGGCGATCGTCGCGGTCTCGAAGGCACCGATGGCCTGGAACCAGGAGAAGGGGATCTCCTGCTCACTAACAAAGCGTTGCAGCATTGAGAGAAGCTCGTCGCCTTTGTCGAAGACGAGGAAGCTCGTTTTGAGGGAAGTCTGGTGTGTTTTCACGGGCTTACCGTTGCGGCTCTTCCGGCGAATCTTATCGCGCCGATGCCTTCACGAAGATGGGTCCAGCCCGCGGAGCGGGGTGGGCGCGTCGACGAACTGATCACGGAAGAGCTCACGGAACGATGAGTAAACGGGTTTCGCGAGCTTGCTCATGGTCGCTTTCGTGAAGTTGCCGGCGTCCGGGGCGGGAAGCAGCTCGTGATCGATCCAGACGATGGGAAAGTCTCCATCAGAATCCTTCGCGTCCAGATCAAAGCACAGCGGTCCCCAGCCGTCCTCGTAAGCGCCAAACGGCAGGTAGCCGATTTGAAGGAGGGGTTTCCAGGCTTCGATCACTTCGACGAGAGGTCCGAGGGGATTATCGGATGGTGAGTCGGGGAGCATGATGAATCTGCGGCCATTGTTGAATTGATCGAACATGTGATGAAAGGACGAGTAGTAGGCTTTGAACAAGCTCGGAAACTGCACGCCGAAGCGCTCTTCGAGAGAGGACAGGTCGGCGTCGGTCACTGTGGAGGGGAGTAGCTTCCAGGCGACCCAGCCCTCGTCGTCAACGGGTCCGTCGAACATCTCTGGCGGAACGCCGCGGTCGTCGGGATCGTAGGGGGGATCTTTGGCGACATCAGGGCATCCTCTCTCGGCGTGGACGCGTTTCATATGCTCGCGTATGAACTGTCGTTCGGCTTCGAGATCGGTAGCCATGGATCCCCAACGGAGGTATTTGACGATCACGATTGCTGCTGTGTCAACGGCGCCAGTCTGCCGAGTTCAGAAAGCGCGTCGCGATCTCAAGGTGCTGATGCGCGCAATGGAATCGAAGTCGCGGTGCAGATGCACGATTTCCAGGTCGTGACGGATCGCGCATGCGGCAATCAGGCAATCGACCGAAGATCGGATTGTGATGCCGGCGCGTCGCGCGGCGCGGTATAGCTGAGCCGCCTCCTCGAAACGTTCGCGAGGCAGCGGTGATTCAACGATCGGGAACGACGACATGGCTTCGCGCGCGATGCGAAATGGCTTTTCATCGCGGAAGCCCTGCAGCACTTCCTGATAGATCGGGAGGCAGGTGACGATCTCGTCCAGATCGACGATCGATTCGAGTGCAAGCCGGGCAGGCTTTCGAAAGACTTCGATCCACACGCTGGTGTCAACGAGCAGCACGGCGGCGGGCTCTCTTCCGCGGAGTGGCATCGCGCCGCATCTCGGACAGGGAGCCGTCCCAGGCGCCACTCCCGGCGAGATCAAGGATCTGGCGTGCCCTGCTCCGGCGAACGAATTCGGTAAGCGCGCGTTCGACGGCTCGTGAATACGTTCGCTCACCGCTCAGGCGGGTTGCCTCTTCGAGCAAATCTTCATCAAGCACAAGATTCGTGCGTTTCATGTGTCGAGTGTACTTTGTGTGCAGGCCGCACGCATAGGAGGCCTGTGCCGTTTACGACACCAACGCGTCAGCGCCGCACCAGCACCTTGGCCGGCGCGAACCGCGCCGTAAAGAACCGCAGCGCCGGCGGCTCGTACACCATCTCGAGTCCCGGGATCTCCTCGCGATGCTCATAGAGATGCTGCACCGAATCGGCGACGACATCCATGTGGCGATCGGTATACACACGGCGCGGGATCGTCAGCCTCACGAGCTCGAGCTTTGGACGCCGGTTCTTGCCGGTCGTCTGATCGCGTCCCGACGAGACGTTACCGCGCTCCATGGCACGCACGCCGCTATCGGCGTACAACGCGGCCGCGAGCGACTGTGCCGGATACTCGTCCTGATCGAGGTGGGGGAGGAACTGCCGCGCGTCGAGGAACACGGCATGCCCGCCGATCGGCAGCACGATCGGTACACCAAAGTCAACTAGTTGACGACCGAGGTAGCGGACCTGGTTGATGCGGTGGGCGATGTAATCGTCGTCCACCATTTCGTAGATGCCCTGCGCCACCGCCTCCATGTCGCGGCCGGCGAGGCCGCCGTAGGTCGGCATGCCTTCGAAGATCACGACCTGCTCGCGCGCCGCCTGCAGGATCTGCTCGTCGTTGCCGGCCAGGAAGCCGCCGATGTTCACGAGGCAGTCCTTCTTCGCCGACATCGTGCAGCCGTCGAAGTGCGACATCATCTCCTTCAGGATCGCGCGCACCGGTTTGTCCGCGTAGCCCGCTTCGCGTTCCTTGATGAAGAACGCATTCTCGACGGCACGCGTCGCATCGCACCACATGCGGATTCCGTGATGCCGCAGGAGCGAGCGCGTTTCGCGCAAGTTCTCCATCGAGACGGGCTGGCCGCCCGCCAGATTCACCGTGACCGCGACGTTCACGTAAGGGATGTTCTTCGCGCCGACGCGCTCGATGACCGACTCGAGCTTCACGAGATCGACGTTGCCTTTGAACGGATGGTCGGAGAGCGAGTCGTGCGCTTCGTCGATGATGACATCGACGAACGTGCCGCCCTGCAGCTCCTGATGCGCGCGCGTGGTGGTGAAGTACATGTTGCCGGGGATGACGTGCCCCGGCCGGATGAGGATGCGCGAGATGAGATGCTCCGCGCCGCGGCCCTGATGCGTCGGCACCATCCATTGAAACCCATAGATCTCGCGGACGGCTTGCTCGAACCGGTAGAAGGACCGCGCGCCGGCGTACGCTTCGTCGCCGCGCATCATCGCGGACCACTGGGCATCGCTCATCGCGGAGGTGCCGCTGTCGGTGAGGAGATCGATGTACACATCCTCACTCTTCAACAGAAACGTGTTGTATCCCGCCTCGGCGATCGCCCGCTCGCGCTCGGCGCGCGTCGTCATGCGGATCGGTTCGACGCTCTTGATCTTGTACGGTTCAGCAGTTCGTCTCGACATGCGCATCACCTTACGGGCACAGGGACACGTGATGCGGTGAGGGGACGTACAGCGGGTGAGTGATGAGCGTCACGCTCGTTCGGTCTCGGGAGACGCGCGACATGATCCTCGTACCGCTCACGCGGGTTTGTGCCAACCAGTCCCTTCTCCCCCGCACGGGGGAGAAGGTGCCGAAGGCGGATGAGGGGCCTCTTGTTCGCGCGTTGCACGAACCCCTCATCCGCGCTTCGCGCACCTTCTCCCCTCGCGGAGGGGAGAAGGAAACTGACGGCCAGAGCACCGCGAGTTTCTCTTACTCAGTCGCGTCGCGCAGCGCCGTCGCCCGCTCGGGATGACGGGTCATTCTGCATTTCGCATTTCGTCCAAACGTAAACCATTCGCCCCTTCGCCCGTCCCATCTACATGCTCGCCCTCATCCTCGCAGCCGCGATCGTTTCGGGAGTTCCTCTCACGGATCAGCATGCGTTGTATGAGAGCGGCAACGCGCCGCCTGCGGATCATCTTGCGAACGGGATGGCCGCGGCGGCGCGCGTCGTGCCGCGCGACCGCAGCGGGAAGCCCTCGCCTTCCGGCAGGATCGTCATGCTCTCACTCGGCATGTCGAACACGACGCAGGAGTACTGTTCCGCTGCGAATCCGGCGCCGTGCGACTCCTGGTCGTTCGTCGGTCAGGCGCTCGCCGACCCGGCCGTGAATCATTCGACGCTCGTGCTGGTCAATGGTGCAGCGGGTGGTCAGGATGCGAAGACGTGGGATTCTCCCTCCTCGGCGAATTTCGATCGCGTGCGCGATCAGGATCTCGCGCCGCAAGGACTCAGCGAAGCGCAGGTGCAGGTCGCGTGGGTGAAGCAGGCGGACGCGAGTCCGACGAAGGCGCTTCCCGATCCCAACGCCGACGCCTATCAACTCGAGATCTACCTCGGCAACATCGTGCGGGCGATGCGCGCGCGCTATCCCAATCTGCAGATCGTCTATCTCTCCAGCCGCATCTACGCAGGCTACGCGACGAGCTCATTGAACCCCGAGCCGTATGCGTTCGAGAGCGGACTCGCGGTGAAGTGGCTCATCCAGGCGCAGGTCGATCAGATGCGCGTGCCGGGACTCGTCGTCGAATCGCGGGCGGGAGTGCTCAAGGAGCCCGAGGCCGCGCCGTGGATCGCGTGGGGACCGTATTTGTGGGCCAATGGAATGCAGCCGCGGAGCGATGGCCTGACGTGGGCGAAGAGCGACTTCGCCAGCGACGGCACGCATCCGGCGACCGCTGCGCGTCAAAAAGTCGGCAGGATGCTGCTCGACTTTCTCAAAAGCACGCCGACGGCGCAGAGCTGGTTCCTGGCTGCGGCGCCTAATCGGCGCCGCACCGCCCGCTAACCAGCCGCTGCACCCAGGACGAACGACAACAGGAGGAGGAGCAGCACCGTCGTCGTGATTGCGACGAACGCGAAGTCGCGCTCACGCGCGAAGATCGCGATCGAGACCGCGACGCGCAGTACAGGTGTCGCGATCAGCAGCAGGAGGCCGAGCATCGCGATGCCCTGCCCATGCCCCTCGCGAATCGCGCGCAGGACTTCCTGCGGCGAATGCATGCGCATCCCGATGATGTGCGCCGGATGGTGAACGATCGTCACGGCCATGCCGGCCACGACGAGGAGCGCGCTGAGCATGACCCCCGCACGCAGCAGCCAGCTGATGAGCAGATCGGTCTTCACGCCAATCCCTTCACGAGCATCTCGATCGAGACGACGATGAGGACGATCACGAAGACCATGCGGATGATGCGGCTCTCGACGCGTCCGAGAAAGCGCGAGCCGATCGTTGCGCCGAGGAGGACGCCGGCGGCCACAGGGGCGGCGAGAACGGGATCGATCTCTCCCCGCACGAAGTAGAGTCCCGCGCTCGCCGCAGCCGTGACGCCGATCATGAAGTTGCTCGTCGCGGTCGACACCTTCATCGGCAGGCGCATGGCGAGATCCATCGCTGGTACCTTGAGCGCCCCGGAACCGATGCCCAGCAGTCCGCTCGCCGCACCGGCGAGATACATCAGACCGAGACCCGTACCCGGCCGTGTCACGCGGTAGTCAACATGTTGATCCATCGCCTCGTCGTAATACCGTCCGTGCAGGTTCAGGCGGTCGGCGAGGGCGCTGGCCGGCACGAGGCCGGGACCTTCGTTCCGCTTCTTCAGCATCGCGACCGCGGACCACGCGAGCAGCCCGCCGAACAGGATGAAGAGCAGGCGCGTGTGGATGATGCCGGCGAGATAGGCGCCGCTGATCGCGCCGAGGGTGGTGCCGATCTCGAGGAACATCGCGACGCGCAGATTTGCGAGATGCTCCTTCACGTACGCCGCCGCCGCGCCGCTCGACGTCGCGATGACGGAGATGATCGACGCGCCGATTGCCATCCGGATGTCGATGCCGAAGAGGAGTGTCAGTGCAGGCACGACGATGATGCCGCCGCCGAGTCCGAGGAGGCTGCCGAGAAAGCCGGCGAGGATGGCGATGGCGAAGATCGAAAGGATGAGGGTCATTCGAAAAATTGAAAATTGAAAATTGAAAATTGAAAATGGAGGTGGCGCTTCGCGCGTCATCGAATTTTCAATTTTCAATTTTCAATTTTCAATTTCGCTCCAGCGACTACTCTCCTTCGTTCGGATCGACAGTGGCCGCGGCCGTCAGCTCCGCGGACGCTTCGCGATACTCCGGCAGATCGGCGGGAATCGCGGGGATGTGCTTCGCGACGATCTCCTTGGTATTGAAGACGCCGAGCTTCGACATCAGAAACTCGAACTTCGCCTCGAGCTCGTCCACGATCGGCTGCTTGTGCTCGGGGCCGAGCTCCCACAGTTGCTTCTTGAACGGTCCGAGCGCCTTCTTGCGCGTCTTGTAAACGAACTGCTCGTCGGTCTCGCCCGCCTTCCGTTCGTCCTGGCAGTTCGCAAAACAGAAGTCGCGGATCGCGGTTCGCATCTCCTGCGGCAGCGACTTCGCGTCGAGGATCATGTTCTGAAAGCCGGTCGCGAGATGGATCTCGACGGCATCGCTCTCCGGGAACTTGTTGAACACCGACTCAGGCAGCGTCGACGCGCCATGCTGCACTGAACCGCCGATGCCGTATTCGCTCCGGCAGATCTTCGTCGTCTCCCGCAGCACATCGAAGTCGATCTTCGCTTCGGCCACCGTTCCGTCCGCCAGCGGAACGCCGCCGTGCGAGGTACCGGTCTGCACGCTGATCTTGGCGATGCCGATCTGGCCGTCGAGATGGCGATTCACGCCGTCGACGTACGCGCGCACTTCGTCCGGCTGCGTGTTGTACTTGCCGACTTCGCCGATCTCTCCGCCGATCGAGATCGTGATGCCCTTCGGCTCGCGGGCGCGAATGTACTTCGTGAGGTGCGCGGTGCCGAGGTAGTTCTCGCGCTGCTGCTCGTCGCGGGTTTCGAATTGGAGATCGACGAGCGTCGAGGTGTCGATGTCGATGTTGTAGAACTCGGCGGCGATCGCCTCGTCGATGAGTGACTCGAGCGCTTTCGTCTCCGCGGCTTTGCCTTCTTCCGTGACCCATTTCTTCGCGCTGGCCTGGAAGTGATCGCCCTGGATGAAGACCGGACCCTTGTAGCCTTCTTTGATTGCGGCGGCGAGAATGCAGGCCGCATATTCCGCGGGACGCTGTTCGGTGTAGCCGATCTCGGAGCGCGCGATCTCGAAGATGAAGGGGCCGACGTTATTGCGCATCGCGGCGCGGAAGACGGCGCGGGCCGAGTCGTAGGTGAGTGCGCGGATGTTGAACGCGGGGACGGTGAAGCGCTGCGTCACCTCGTTCCTGCCGAACGCCACATAGAGAGGATAGATCGATGAGGAGATCGCTCCCTTGTGGCGCGCCTGCAGGTGTATCTGGCGCCGCGCCTCGGACTTTGCAGCCGCGTTCGAGCTGAAGACGGCGGTGTAAACGAGGTCGTCGATGCTGGCGTTCGACAGGGTGTCCGTGCTCTCGTGAATCATGGCGGGGACTTTATCGCGTCCGCGGCGTCCAGCGGTAGCACCTTCGGCGCTACCGTTGTTCCAGCGGTAGCACCTTCGGCGCTACCGTTGGCTATTGTCCGAGGTGGCACGCCTTCCGGCGTGCGATTGTCTGTGAACCTAGTGTGTGCTGGCTTTGCGTTCCTGGGCGATTCGTTCACGTTCGGCGGCGCGGTCGGCGCGGCGCTGATTCGCCTCGTCCTTCAACCTCTGGCCGATGGCGCAGCCGGTGACGGTCGTCGCGAGTCCGCCTTCCGCGGTTTCCTTGAGACCGCGCGGCAGTGCGCGTCCGATGCGGACCATCGCCTCGACGACTTCATCCATTGGAATGACGGATTCGACGCCGGCGAGTGCGAGCTGCGCCGCGGTGAGGCCGTGTACGGCGAAGAGCGCGTTGCGCTTCACGCACGGCACTTCAACGAGTCCGCCAACCGGATCGCAGACGAGACCGAGGGTGTTCTTGAGCGCGAGCGCGGCGGCTTGAATCGATTCGTGTTTCGAGCCGCCCATCATGTAGGCGACTGCCGCGGCGCCCATCGATGACGCGACGCCGACTTCGTTCTGGCATCCACCTGCAGCGCCGGAGATGTTCGCCGACAGCGCGATGATCGAGCCGATACCGCCCGCGACGACGAGCGCGCGGACCGTTTTCTCGGGATCGATGTTCCGTTCTTCTTCGAGCGCGAGCAGCATGCCGGGCACGACGCCGCCGGCGCCCGCGGTCGGTGCGGCGACGATCACGCCCATGCGCGAGTTCTCGCCCATGACCGAGAGCGCGTAGAGCTCGGCCTTGACCGTCAGCGGATCGAGGAATGTGCGGCCCGACTGAAATGCCTCGTTGAGTTTCTTCGCCTCGTCGCCGACGAGCTTGCCCATCGAGATGCCGCCGGCTTTGCCGCGCTCGACACAGTCGCGCATGACGGCGCGCCGGCGGGTGAGTGCGAGCAGGATGTCGGCCTTCGCGATGCCGTGCTCCTGCTCATCGGTTTCGAGAAAGATCTCGGCGAGATCGCGGTCACGCCCGAGCTCTTCGAGTTGCTTGAAGGATTCGATCATTGGTTAAACCAGAAACCAGAAACCAGAAACCAGAAATTCTCAGCCAGCGGGCAGGAGACGCATCATTGCTCCGGATTAAACATGCCGTCCGGAAGCGGCGCGTCAAAGACGATCCTAAGACCGCTCGCGGCATGTGAGACTACTTGCTGAACATCAGAGATGCCACCACGCGGTTGAACGCTTCCAGGTCCGCGGTATCTGCCGAGGGTATTGCACAACCGAGGAGATACATGACGTCGTCGCGCACGATGACAACGGTGTGCGTCTTCATGTCGTGCTTTGCCCCTGAAATTTCGACGAGGTCGTAACGAATGATCCATTCAGCGCCGGACTGTCCTGCGACTCTGATCTCTCGTGGCTCGACTTCATACTTCCCGTGAAACGCGATCAACGCTCCGGCTGCAACGACCCTTGCAGCTTCGATCGATGAGGCGGCGTGAAGATTTTTCGGCAGCCGGCTGACGAAGAATTGCGCGCTCGCAGCGATGGTGTCTGACGGAAAGTCGTGTTTGATCGCAATCAGCGGAACGTTGGCAGGCGGTTCTTTGTCGACTCGTTCGAGCCACTTGTTGTCGTGTCTCAGGTGAGGCTTTAGGTCTCGCGTTTCCGGCAGATCGAGCTGGCGCCATCCTTCTGGCAACTCCAACGAGACACGGCCCTGCGGCGTTGAGGCCGAGAGCATTTGGAAACAGAGTGTGATGATCGGGATGATCATGTTCAGAAGGTCACGGGATCCGATCGAGATACTTCGCCTCGGCCACGTCGCTCACGGCGCAGATTCGCTCGAGCGCCACATGCCCCAGCGGCGAATCGACATCGATCTGCATGAACGCGTCTTTCCCGCGCTGCTTACGCGAGCAATAGAGCGATGCGATATTGATCCCTTCCTCCGCGATGATCTTCGTCACCTCGGAGATCATTCCCGGGCGATCGCGATAGAAGAGCAGGAGCGTCGGCGAGTCGCCTTTGAAGCGCGTCTGGAATCCGTTGATGTTGAAGACTTCGATCACGCCGCCGCCAATCGACGAGCCGACGACCTCCGCCTCGCGCGACTTGCCGCGGATCTCGATGCGTACCGTGTTCGGATGAACATCGCCGAGGTCTTCTTCGGTGAAGACGATGTTGACGCCCATCTGTTCGGCGATGCGGATCGCCTCCGGAATGCGTGGATCGTCGACGTTGAGGCCGATCGAGCCGCCGACGAGCGCGAAGTCGGACCCATGCCCGCGATACGTCGCGGCGAGCGGCGGATGCAGGATGAAGCGGACCTCGACCGGATCCTCGTCGAGGATCTCGCGCGCGACTCGTCCGAGCCGCGCGGTGCCTGCTGTGTGCGAGCTCGACGGTCCGACCATCACCGGTCCCATGACATCGAGAATCGATACCTTGCGGTCGTGACGTGTCGCCATAGCCGATGCAATTTTACGTTACACTCGCCGCCCGGTTCTTCCAATGAGCAAAGACAAGCCCCTCGTACTCGTCGTCGATGACGATGTGCCGATCCAGGTCCTCATGCAGAGTCTGTTGCGCGAATTCGGCTTCACAGCCGTGACCGCCGGGAACGGCGAAGCGGCACTGAAAGCGGTGAAGGACGGGGCGCGCCCGGATCTCGTGCTGCTCGACATCCATATGCCCGGCATGAGCGCCGCCGATGCGATCCGCGCGCTGCGCGGCGTGGATGGACTCGCGGCGATTCCGATCATGATCCTCAGCGGCGAGCGTCTCACGCAGCGCGAGGTCGAGACGATGGGAGCGAACGGCGCGATTCAGAAGCCGTTCGACATCGCGGAGCTCGTGACGACGATCCGGCAAAAGGTCGGGGCGTAGGCCTTCCGCGACTCGAAGAGCGAGCAGTGGAGAGCGCCGAGGGTGCAGCGGACGGTTAGCCTCGCGAGCCGGGAGCTGATGCGCGAAACGCATTGCCATGATGTCGGTGTCAACGATTCCTGCCGCTCGCGCGTCCATTAGGCGAGGAGGCAACATCATGAAAAAGATTGCACTGACGCTGTTGTTCGCGTCGATCCTTCCCCTCGCAGCATGCACCGTGGCCGTGCGGCCGCCGCGCCCCGGAATGGTTCTCGTCGAAGGCGTGTGGGTGGTTCCGCCGCGCGCCGGAGCCTTTTGGGTGCCGGGACACTGGCAGCGCGCCGGATGGCACTCGCGTGTTTGGGTGGCGGGGCACTGGCGATACTAGATTTCACAAAAGGCAGGACCTTGCGACGATTCAGTGGGTCACTCTGACTAACGTCATCCCGAGCGGGCGACGTCGCTGCGCGACGCGACTGAGTAAGAGAAACTCG
>CAZKID010000075.1:0-15922 GCA_964552405.1 uncultured Thermoanaerobaculia bacterium | reverse complement strand
TGCCCGTTGATTGACAAGGTCACGGTATAGCCAACAGGCGATCAACACCGAGGCAAACACATAGATCGCGAACACTATCGAAAACAGCACGGCGACCTGTTCCAACGCAGAAGTCCGCATTCCGAGTGTTACGAAGTATGCCGTGGCGGCTGCCGTGTAGCACAGCGCGCAGACGATATACGCCCCGATGGCCAGATCTGCGAGAACTCCCGCGTTCCTCGTCATTCGTGAGTACGCCTAACGTTGCCCCGCTCAGCCGCGCCGTGTTTCACACGGCAGGAGCGAGACGCGAGAATGATACGCCAGATATGGCAGCGAACGGCACGGCGCCGGCTGCAGCGGAGAGTTAGGTGCGGCCACTGGCGCGGGCTCTTAGCCGGATTCCTGGCCCCGGCACATCGTGAACCGCCTTCTCAACCTCCGCCTTCCGTTCGATGGAGTAGAAAAGGTCCCTATCTGGCGTCACGTCGATGTAGTAGGTCGCAGACCCGCCTCGTCCAAGATGGCGGACCGTAAAAAAGTACGCTTCCTTGCCAACCGACCAATTTGGCTGCGGCGAGAACGCGGCCTCTTGAGAACGCACGATGACCCGAACGGGAAGTCCTTCATCTTGCGGGCGAAGCGTCTGCGTGATGTCTACGGTGAGTTCTACGACGTATAACGTTGCGTTGTCATTCGGGAGCCCTCGTGCCCGCCGATCCAAGAACCGAGACGCAAAAATGCGGCCGCGGAAGACGTGAGCAGCGAGAGCAGCTGAATCGGCTGGCGTGTGAACAATTGTGGTCGCAGCGAGCGACAGCGCAGCAAGAGAAACGATGGGGCTCCACGCGGGTCGCATTCGCACCTAACGTCTTTCCGCTCAGCCGCGCCGTGCTTCACGCGGCAAGAGCGAGACAGATGAAGATACGCCGGGGAGGGCAGCGAACGGCACGGCGTCGGCTGCAGCGGAGTTAGGACGCCGGTGGGACGTACAGCTTTAGGTGACCCCGGTCGATGATAAATGCCGCGGAGGTGAACACTCGGATCGGTACGCCGAAGGCCAGCGCGGGCCCGCATTGCTTATCTTGAAGGGAGCTCACTAGTTTTGGAGAGATCGGCGCTGCGACCTCAGAGATGATTCGCGGCGCGATGACTTTCCCGTTCTCATCGATTTCCATGTCGACGATTGTGGGAACTGACAAAACGGCGCCGCCAATCTGGATACCATCAAGTGATGAGAGGTTTGGCGGTCGAATGCCTCGGTCCACTCGGATCGGAGCTTTTGCACCGGAAGAGCGTTGCCAAACCTCGAGGACCTCTAAGGTGTTCGCATTGTTGAAAACGGCTTTCAGTGACCCGCGGCGATCGTACGAGTACCCAAGAAGAGTTTTCAGTTCGCCCACTGGCGTACTAGCGTACCGGTTAGGCCAAGGCTGGAAGCGGCAGTGGAACGCTCGATTGGCCACGATTGCGCGCGCACCACAACGATAGACGGCTTCATCGGACGTGCTGTCATTACCGACGCCGCAGTCCTGAGCGCCGGGACGCGCGAATTGCTCCGGCGTGCCCGGAGTGCTCATGGCTTTCGGAATTCGCGCGGGCGAGTGTGAGGGGGTAGCGGGCGGTCCGCACGCGATCGCGAAGAGACCGAAGATTGCGCCGAATGGAGTCGGATTCAGCATCTCCGTTGGGTCGTCCTACGTTGCGCCGCTGACCTGCGCCGTGCTTCACACGGCAAGAGCGACACCCGACCATGATACGCCGAAGATGGCAGCGAACGGCACGGCGTCCGGTGCAGCGGCGAGTTAGACGGCGGTGCCGTCGAGGTGACTCCTTTGTGGTGAATGACAAAACCTGCGGTGGAAGAGCACTACCGAAGCTTCGCGACCACAAGGGATGCGGTAGCGATAACGAGTGTGATAGCGAACGCAACGAGGCCGGGCCAGAGGAAACACCTCTCAGCCACTGACAACTGACGCCAATAACTCTCGCGAAGAGACTGAACGTTCAGAAAGCGCCATCCACCAGCCCTTCTCGCCATGCGCACCTGAATATAGCTCATGGTCAGCACGCTGACGCTAAACGTGACCACGAGCAAGATGAACCACACTGTAACGATCATGTTTCGTCCGTCTAACGTCATTGCCACTCAGCTGCGCCGTGCTTCACGCGACAAGAGCGAGGCACGTGAATGATAACCGAGCATGGCAGCGAACGGCACGGCGTAGGCTGCAGTGGCGAGTTAGACGTCGTTCGTGCCACGTTCGCTGCTCGGCGGAAACTCGTCGTCTTCCTTGACCGTGTAACCGTAGCAGGTTGCTCCAACAAAGCTGGCCCCGTCCAACACGGCGCCATCAAAGTCGGTTGCTTCGACCGCTGCGAGCCTGAACGACGCGCCGGTGAGGTCTGCGCCGCGGAAGCTCGCGCACTTGACGTTGCACTCTTGAAAACTTGTTCCTCGCAAGCTTCCTCCATCGAAATTGGCGCTGGAGAACCAGGACAGCTTCTCGAAGGATGCTCCGTCGAGCGTGACACCCGAAAGATCTGCGTCGTTTAGCTCCGTGTTGGGAAAGTGGCGCTCTCCGCGAGCGTAGCGGGCTATTAGCTCTTCGGGACTCGTAGGCGGTTGGTAGTCGTTGGCCATCGCCATTCGGACGTCTAACTCCGTCCTGAGCTGATAACACGTACCATTCGAAAACCTGAAACGCGGAATCCCTTTTCTGGCCGCCAACCATCTGACAATTTTGATCTTTCTCTGGGTGGAAAAGAAAAGCGTCTTGTCGGCCTGCTTCCGGGCCCTGCGATAGGCTGAAAGACGGACGCTCTCCAGGATCTCCAGCGGGCTCCCACGCTCGAGCCCTTCACCACCGCAGGCGCTGAAAAGCCACTCAGAGTCCAACTGCGCGACGCTGCACATGTGCTGGAGCAACACGATGAGTCCGAATCCCCCCAGTGCGAACTCCCCGCCAGTGCGGCAGCCGTCCTCGTCATGCCCTGTTGCGCCGGAACGTATGCGCCCGAGGCTCCCTCGGAATCGCAAGGAAGGCGGGTCTCTGCCCGGAGCCGATCGCGGTGCTATAGTCTCAACAAGCCCAGAGAAAGTGAGCGGATGTATGAAGCTGACTCTCCGTTTTGTCCTCGGACTCCTGCTCCTCGTTGCTCCTATCGCCCTTGCCACCGGCAGCCGTCTCGCCGGCACCTGGAAGTCGACGAACGGCAATCTCATCTCGATCCCGAGCACGCCAGACGATTTCGATCTGATCATCAAGCACGTTGATGGGCATAAGGAGCTGACGCATGCCCATTGGACGTCCGGCATGGTCGGCATCGAATTCTGGTTCGAGAGCGAGAAGGGTGTGAAGGTCGTCTGCACATACAACCGTGGAAAGGACCAAGTGCGGACCGTCAACACGAAGAATGGAAAAGAGAATTGGTGGGTGAGGGTGAACTGACGCCACGTCCTCGGAACTAAGAACGGTAATCCGCGTTGAGCGATACGTAGTCGTGGCCGAAATCGCTCGACAAGACGATCGTGCTCGCTTTGCCGCCGCCGAGATCGAGCACGATGGGTACACGCTCGCGCGCGAATACCTTCGCGGCATCCGCCTCGCGGTAGCTCGCCGGCTCTCCGTTAACCACGAGCTGCACCTGGCCCGCTTTCAGCGATACGTTCTTCACGGAGAAGCGCGCGCCGCTGCGGCCGAGGGCGGCGAGGATGCGGCCCCAGTTCGGATCGCCGCCGTGCAGCGCCGTCTTCACGAGCGGCGACGTCGCGACCGCATGCGCGGCGGCCTGCGCATCGCGCTCGCTCTTCGCGCCGCGCACTTCGAGCTCCATCACCCGCGTGGCGCCTTCGCCGTCACGCACGATCATCCAGGCGAGCTCGCGGCACACGGCGTTCAACGCGCGCTGAAAGTCAGCGAGATCGCCAGTCGCGCCAAGCTTTCCCGATGCGAGCAGCACGACCGTGTCGTTCGTCGATGTATCGCCGTCGACCGAGATCGAGTTGAACGATTGATCGACCGCGATCTTCAGCGCCTTCTGCAACGCGGCCGGCGCGATCTCCGCATCCGTCATGACGAACGACAGCATCGTCGCCATGTTCGGATGAATCATCCCCGCGCCTTTCGCGACGCCAACGACGCGCCCGCGCTTGCCGCCCATCGCGAACGTCGCCTGCGCGACTTTCGGCCCGACATCCGTCGTGAGGATCGCGTGCGAGAACGCCTCGACGCCTCCCGATGACAGCCGATTCACGGCATCCGGCAGCATGTCGCGCATCTTCTTGTCCGGCAGCACGACGCCGATCACGCCCGTCGAGGCGAGAAAGACTTCATCCTCGCGGCACTTCAGCAGTTCTGCGGCGCGCGTCCGCACGCGCTTCGCGGCGTTTATCCCTTCGATGCCGGTGACTGCATTCGCGCAGCCCGCGTTGACCACGACACCCTTCACGCGTCCGCCCGAGCGCTTGAGCGCGTTCTTCGACAACACGACGGGCGCCGCCTGAAAGCGATTCTTCGTGAACACAGCAGCGGCGTTCGCGCCATCCTCTGCCACGATGAGGCCGAGGTCAGGGCGCTTCTTACGAATGCCGGCACGAACGCCGGAGGCGACGAATCCCCTGGGTAGTTTCATTTGATTGCCGTCGACGTCGAGAGCCGCTCTTCCAGCTCCCGCAGCGTTCCATCCTTGATCGCGTTGCCGACGATTTCATGTGCTTCGCGAAACGGAATCCCCGTCGCCGCGAGCCGATCCGCATAGCTCGTCGCCACGAGCTGATCGCTCGTCGCCGCCTCGGCCATCTTCTGGCGGTCGATCTGGAGTCCTGCGATCAATTCCCCAATGGCAGGGACGACGAGCGAGATCACCGCACGAATGCGGAACAGCGGCTCCTTGTCGAGCTGCAGATCCTTGTCGTACGCGAGCGGCAGTCCTTTGAGCACCGACAGCAATCCCGTGAGCTCGCCGATCGCGCGTCCTGCGTGACCACGCGCCAGTTCGAGCACATCAGGATTCTTCTTCTGCGGCATGCGCGACGAGCCGGTCGCCATCGCATCCGGCAGCTCCGCATACGCCGCTTCATCGCTCGTGTAGAAAATCAAATCCTCCGCGAGATGCGAGAGGTGCGACAGCGTCATCGTCGCGGCGAAGAGATACTCAGCCGCGAAGTCGCGATCGGAAACGGCATCGAGCGAATTGCGCGTCGGCCGCGCGAAGCCGAGCACATTCGCGAGCTTCTCGCGATTGACAGGCAGCGGCGTACCAGCGAGTGCGCCCGATCCAAGCGGGCACTCATCGCCGCGCTCGATCGCATCGTGAAAGCGCGAGAGATCGCGCGTCAGCATCTCGACATACGCACGGCACCAGAGCGCGAACGTGATCGGCTCCGCCTGTTTGCTGTGCGTATAGCCAGGCATCTTCGTTTCGGTTTCGGACGATGCTTTCCGCTCGAGCGTCGCGCGCAGCGAGGCGATCCTGCCGACCGCCTCCTGTGCCGCGTGCTTCAGCCAGAGCTTCAGATCCGTTGCGACCTGGTCATTGCGGGAGCGGCCGGTGTGCAGCTTGCCGGCGAGCGGACCGATTTTCTCGAAGAGCTTCGACTCGACGTAGGAGTGGATGTCTTCGTAGTCGACAGAGACGGGGACAGGCGAGGGCGCCTGTCCCCCCACTGGAGACGGGGGTTCGATCTCCTGGAGCGCTGCGACGATCGTCTCGACCTCGCTCGAAGTCAGCACGCCGCACTCGCCGATCGCCCGCGCCCATGCGATCGAGCCCTGCACGTCTTCGGCAAAGAGCTCGCGATCGAACGCGAACGAATCATTCAGCGCGCGCAACAGCTTCGACGGCTCAGCCTCGAAACGGCCGCCCCACATTTTCATGACTGGGCCACCTTGTTGTGAATCACGAACGGCGCGAGCCGCTTCCGTCCCTTGAGCTGCAGGCCGAACAGCTTGATGAAGCCGGCCGAATCCTTCACGTCATAACCCGTCATGTCGAACGAAGCGAGGTTCTGCTTGTAGAGCGAGTACGGAGACTGCCGGCCGATGACCGTCGCGTTGCCCTTGAAGAGCTTCATCGTGACGACGCCGGTGACGTCTTCGGTCAACACATTGACGAATGCGTCGAACGCTTCCTTGAGCGGCGAGAACCATTGGCCGTTGTAGACGAGCTCCGCGTACCGCGTCGCGATCCGCTCCTTCTCGTGCGCGGCATCCTTGTCGAGCACGATCGACTCGAGCGCCTTGAGCGCCGTCACGAGCAGCGTGCCGCCCGGCGTTTCGTACACGCCGCGCGATTTGATGCCGATCAGCCGGTTCTCGACGATGTCTGCCCGGCCGATGCCATGCGCGCCGCCGATCTCATTGAGCTTCATCACGAGCGCGGCCGGCGAAAGCTTCTCGCCGTTCACCGCGACCGGGATGCCGGACTCGAATGTGATCGTGAGCTTCTCCGGAGTATCCGGCGCATCCATCGGATCGACGCTCAGCTTGAACATCGACTTCTCAGGCTCGAACATCGGGTCTTCGAGCGGACCGCCTTCGTGCGAGAGATGCCAGAGGTTCCGATCGCGTGAGTACGGATCCTTCTTCGTCACCGGAACCGGGATGCCCCGCTCCGCCGCGTAGTCGATCGCATCTTCGCGCGAGACGATCGACCACTCGCGCCACGGCGCGACGATCTTCATCTCCGGCGCGAGTGCCTGATACGCGAGCTCGAACCGCACCTGATCGTTGCCCTTGCCGGTGCAGCCGTGCGCGAGCGCATCGCATCCGGTCTCGAGCGCGATCTCCACCTGCTTGCGCGCAATCAGCGGCCGCGCGGTCGATGTGCCGAGCAGGTAATCCTTCTCGTAGATCGCACCGGCCTTCAGCACGGGGAAGAGGTAATCCGCCGCGAACTCTTCCTTCGCATCGATGAGATGGAAGTCGCATGCGCCCGTCTTGTACGCCTTCTCCGCGAGGTGCGCGGTCTCTTCCGCCTGACCGACATCAACGGCCACCGCGACGACGTCGCAGCCGTAGTTCTCTTTCAGCCAGGGGATGATGACCGAGGTATCGAGGCCGCCTGAGTAGGCGAGTGCAATCTTTTTCACGCTGCTTTCTCCTTGTTGGGTGTAGGACAGGCGCCCTCGCCTGTCTGCGTGGTGGGACAGCCGAGGGCGGCTGTCCTACACAGTGCATCCATGAATTCAGTCAATGCTTTCTTCGGAACGATGTACGGCGGCAGCAGCCGCAGCACGCGATCGCGCGCGCTGCCGACGATGAAGCCCTTCGCCAGCAGCTCCTTCACGACGGGGCCCGCAGGCCGATCGAGCTCGATGCCCCACATCATTCCCTTGCCGCGAATCTCGACGATGCCCGGCACCTTCGCCTTCAGCGCGTTGAGCTGCCGGCCGAACCAGTCGCCATACGTCTTCACGCGCTGCACGAGTGCCGAGGCCTTCATCTCATCGAGCACGGCGATGCCGAGCCGGCATGCGATCGGATTGCCGCCGAATGTCGTGCCGTGATGTCCCGGCTTCACGAGGCCTTCCACGACATCGCCCGTCAGCACCGCGCCGAGCGGCAGTCCGCCGCCGAGCGGCTTGGCGAGCGTGACGATATCGGGCATGACGCTCGTGTGTTGAAACGCGAAGAGCTTTCCGGTGCGGCCGAGACCGCACTGGATCTCATCGAACACGAGCGCCGCGCCGCTCTTGTCGGCGAGCTTCCGCGCGGCGATGAGGAACTCATCGCTGAGCGGGATGATGCCGCCTTCGCCCATCACTGGCTCGAGGAAGATCGCGCAGGTCTGATCATTCACAGCGTTTTCGAGCGCGACCACATCATTCGGTGCGACGAAGGAAACTGAAGGCACGAGCGGTGCGAACGGAGTTCTGTACGCCTCGTGACCTGTCATCGACAGCGAGCCAAGCGTTCGTCCGTGGAAGCTCTCCTCGAGCGCGACGATGCCCGCGCGTCCCGGATTCACGAGTCTCGCGAATTTCAGCGCCGCCTCATTCGCTTCGGTGCCGCTGTTGCAGAAGAACGCGCGCCGCAGTCCCGACTCCCGCACCAGCCGCTCGCCGAGAATGCCCTGCGCCGGGTGATAGAAGAGATTCGAGACGTGCAGCAGCGAGTCGGACTCCTGCTTCAGAGTCTTCACGAGGCGCGGATGCTTGTGCCCGAGCACGTTCACGGCGATGCCGCCGAGCAGATCCCAGTACGCCTTTCCTTCGGCGTCGAAGAGCTGCGCGCCTTTGCCGCTGCGCGGATGAAACTGCGCGCGGTTGTATGTGCCGAGGATGAAGTTTCTTTCCCGCGCTTCGACGGCGGCGGGGGATTCGTCATGAAGAAGCATGGATTCCTCCGGGATGCTGGGGCGCCGGGGCACTGGGGCTCTGGGTATCTCCGCGTCTCCGCGTCTCCGCGTGACCTTTCACGTTCGTGGATCCAATCGTGACGCTGTCAACGCCGCCAGCGATCGCCCCGAGTGCCGCATTCAGCTTCGGCAGCATTCCGCCCGTGACGACGCCGTCGAGCACGAGCGCATTCGCATCCGCAGCGTCCAACTCATCGATCACGTCGCCGTTCCCATCCATCAGTCCTTTCACATCCGTGATGAACTGCAGCGACTTCGCGCCGAGGCTTGCCGCGAGCGCCGCGGCCGCGCTGTCGGCGTTGACGTTGAACAGGTTCCCATCGTGCGAGCTCGCGATCGACGAGACGACGGGGAGAATCCCGTAGATCAGCATCGACTTCACGAGCATCGGATTCGACGAGACGATCTGCCCGACGTGGCCGAGCTCGACGCCGCCGATCGGCGGATGCTGCTCGGCGAGCAGAGTAGCCGCATCGGCGCCGGAGATGCCGGCCGCTTTCACCCGCATCGCGGTCAGTTCCGAGACGATCAACTTGTTGACGAAGCCGCCGAGCACGGAGACGACGACGTCGAGTGTGGCGTCGTCGGTGATCCGCAGGCCGGCGTGCGTCTTCTTCGGCAGGCCGAGCTTCGCCAGCATCGCGTCGATGTGCTTGCCGCCGCCGTGGACGAGGACGACGTCTTCGCCCGCGTGCCACTGCGCAACGATGTTGTGTAGGACAGACGCCCTCGTCTGTCCGTCATCCAGCAATGAACCGCCAAGCTTGATCACCTTCATTGCAGACCTTCCGTTTCCGGGAATCCGTACATCCGGTTGAAGTTCTGCACTGCCTGCGACGCTGCGCCCTTCAAAAGGTTGTCGATGACCGAGACGATGACCGCGCGGCGGCCGCCCTGGAGCAGTCTCCAGCCGACGTCGCACCGCGGCGTGTTGACGACGTCTTTCAGCTCCGGCAGCTGGCCGGGCTTCAGGATCTTCACGAACGGCGCGCTTGCGTAGGACTTCGCATACATCTCCGCGATGTCTTCATCGTTCACGGAATGCGTGAAGCCGACGTGCATCGTGGAGAGGATTCCCCGCACCGTCGGCAGAAGATGCGGAACGAAGACGAGCGTCGCCTTTTCGCCGAGGTGCAGTCCCTGCCGGATCTCGGGCTCGTGCCGGTGGCTGCCGACGCCGTAGGCCTTGAAGTTGCCGAAGAGCTCTGCGAAGGAATACGACACGTCGGCCTTCTTGCCGGCGCCGGAGACTCCGCTTTTTGCGTCGATGATCACCGGCTGTTCACGGTCGATCAAATAGGCGACCGGCCGCAGTGCGAGCAGGATCGAAGTCGGATAGCAACCCGGATTCGCGACGAGCCGCGCCTTCTTCAACTCTCCGTTGCACCACTCGGTCAGGCCGTATGCGGCTTCATCGAGGAGCTCAGGATGTTCGTGCGAGAAGCCGTACCACTTCGGATAGAGGCCGGCCTGCCGGAGGCGGAACGCGCCGGAGAGATCGACGACTTTCATCCCGAGGTCGAGCACTTTCGGTGCGACCTCGGCGGAGACTTCGTTGGGTGTGGCGAGGAAGACGACTTCGGCGTTGGAGGATGCGAGGGCCTCGACGGAGAAGCTCTCCGACGAATACGTCGCCACGACCTCGGCATGCGGATGCCGCTCGAGGATCGTGGTGAGCTCCGCGCCGGCGTAGCCGGTGGCGCCGGCAACCGCTGTGCGAATCGATGTCGAAGAAGTAGTCATTTCTAATTGCCTCTCAAAGGGGAAACAGGGTGACGACGAACGGCGGAAACGCGATCAGGCGCGTTTAGGTCGTCGCGACGCCGGCGTTAAACCGGCGACGTGCTGAACGTGTCGCGCGAGCGCGGCCGCGTCGTCAGGTGAGGCGAGGGCGACGAAGATCGTGTCGTCGCCGCCGATGGTGCCGAGGACGCCGTCGAGCTGCGCGGCGTCGAGAGCACTCGCGACAGGCTGCGCGGCGGCCACCGGCGTCCGGATGACGACGAGGTTGCCTGCAACTTGCGCGGAGAGCACGGAGCTCGCGAGGAGATGATCCAGCCGCGACTCGCGCAGATCGCGAGGAACGAACGCGATCGGCGCCGCGGTGTTCGCGAGCTCCTGAGGAATCATGTACCCGGCCGGAGTCTTGGCCAGCCCGAGCTCGCGGATGTCCCGTGAGAGCGTAGGCTGCGTGACCCGGAAGCCTCTCTTCTTGAGAAGCCCGAGGAGCGCGTCCTGCGAGGAGACAGAGGTTTCCCGGACGATCCCGAGGATCTCTTCCCGCCGCCGAACGGCCTCGCCTGGTGCATGAATATTCATCGTCTTGAATCTTTATGCATTAACGGGCTTGTTGTCAAGGGTATTTCCGATGGGACCGATGGAATCACAGCGCGAATCCCACTTGATTCGCTCCTCCGGCGAGGTAATCGTGGCAAAACGGAAACGGGTGCCTCGAATGCGGTCTCGATCGGGTTGCGCAGTACACTAGAAAAAGGTCCTTCAGTAGGCGGTTGTGGAGTCTCGCCTGATGAGAAGGTCGTCAGCATTCGTGCTCCTCATCGCGACCGTATCGGCGGCGCTCGCCCCGATTGTCGTCGCTGCATCTCCCTCCTTCGTTACGACGGGCTCGATGGCGGGTGCGCGTTTTGCCCACACGGCGACGCTGCTTCCCAACGGCAAGATCCTGATCGCCGGGGGGTATAACGGGACGGCGTTCCTGACGTCCGCCGAACTGTATGACCCAGCCCATGGAACGTTCAGCGCGACAGGATCGCTGACGACCGCGCGTTATACGCATACCGCCACATTGCTGCCGAACGGCAAGGTCCTGATCGCGGGCGGGTACGGAAATGCGGGCTACTTGCCGTCAGCAGAGCTTTACGATCCTTCCACGGGCACCTTTACAGCGACGAGCGGCAACCTCGGAATCGCGCGTAACCTCCACACAGCAACGCTGCTCCAGGACGGCAAGGTGCTCATTACGGGTGGAAGCAACGGTGCGTCCCTCTCGTCGGCCGAGTTGTACGATCCGATCGCGGGCACATTCAGCGCGACGTCCGGCCTGCTGACCGCTGCGCGTGCCTATCACACAGCGACATTGCTGCCGAACGGCAAAGTCCTCCTTGCGGGCGGCGTCGACGCGGGTGTGTACCTCGCCTCGGCCGAATTGTACGACCCTGCGGCACGAACGTTCAGCGCGACCTCCGGCTCACCAGCGGCCGCGCGAGCCAATCACACGGCGACCCTGCTCCCCAATGGTGCAGTACTCATCGCAGGCGGCTACAACGGCAGCAGCTATCTCTCATCCGCCGAGTTGTACGACTCGACCGGAGGCGGTTTCACTTCGACCAATGGATCACTGAATTCTTCGCGCTATTTCCACTCGGCAACGCTACTGGCGAACGGGAAAGTGCTCATTACTGGCGGTTACAACGGGGGGTATCTCACTTCCGCGGAGTTATACGATCCCGCCGCGGCAACGTTTAGTACGACTGCAAGCTCGTTAATCGCTGCGCGTGATTATCACTCCGCGACGCTGTTGCCGGGCGGCCGCGTCATCCTTGCTGGAGGATTCAACAGCACTGCCGCGGCATTGTCGGCGGCAGAATCCTACGATCCGGCCATCGGCACGTTCACTGCGACTGTCAATCCGATGACGACGCAACGCAGAAGCCCTACGATGACGCTTCTCCCCAATGGGAAGGTTCTGGTGGCCGGGGGAGAGGCTGTGACCGGCAGCGTTGCACTGGCGTCCGCGGAGCTCTATGACCCGGACGCGCATACGTTCACCGCAACGTCCGGGTCGATGACTGCGGCGCGTGTGTTTCATACGGCAACGTTGCTGGTGAACGGCAAAGTGCTCATCACCGGAGGCCGGGTCTCTGATGTGGGAGCTGAACTTTCCTCGGCTGAGCTCTACGACCCGGTCAGCGATTCATTCACGCCGACGACATCAGCGATGTCGGCTGCGCGAGCGTTTCACGCAGCGACTCTGCTGCCGAATGGAAGTGTGTTGATCACTGGAGGGTCGAGTGCGAACGCACTATCCTCGGCCGAGTTGTACGATCCGGCGAGCGGAACGTTCTCGACCACCGGCTCGATGACGTCACCACGGTTGTCCCACACTGCGACCTTGCTTACGAACGGCATGGTCCTCGTGGCGGGTGGAGACAACACGACGGCCTATCCCGGAGTCGATCTCTCATCCGCGGAGCTCTATGACGCCGCGAGCGGTACGTTCAGCGCAACGGCTGGTCCCTTGGCGACAGCCCGTCAAGGTCATACCGCGACGCTGCTCGCAAATGGCAAAGTTCTCATTGCAGGCGGACGGGATGCCGCGTCCTCACCCGCGTATCTGGCATCTGCCGAGTTATATGACCCGCTCAACAGCACCTTTACAGTGACCGGCTCAATGGTGGCGGCGCGCTCCGTACACCGCGCGATGCTGTTGCCGAACAACACTGTCCTCGTGGCAGGGGGTGGAAACGGCGTCACGGTTCTGTCCTCGGCGGAGATCTATGACCCTGCCAGCGGTTCCTTCAGTTCGACAGGCGGGTTGCTCACAGCACGTCAAGTGGCAGCCGCGGCGCTCCTGGCCAATGGACAAGTGCTGATAGCCGGCGGCAACGATGCCAGCGATCTCGCAATCTCGTCCGCGGAGCTCTTCACTTACGACAATTTCGTACAATCGCGAAGGCCATCCATCAGCTCCGTGTCGTCGACGTCGATTTCGTTCAGTGTGCCATTCACGGTGACGGGAAACTTTCGCGGAGATTCCGAGTCGTCGAGTGGCGCGACGTCGAGCTCGTCGCCGACCAACTACCCACTCGTGTCGCTCGTTTCGGTGGAAAGCGGACAATCCGTGTGGCTCGTCCCTGACTCACTCTGCTCACTCGCGGCAACGTGCAACTTCTCCGACAACTCGATGACGCTCACCATCAGCAACCTGCCACGGACGCTCGATCCGGGGTGGCAGCGGCTGACAGTCACCACCAACGGCATACCTAGTGTATCCGCCATGATCGGCCTCGCTTGTGGTCCTCCGGTCATCACGGTGCCACCAGCCAATGTGACGGCCGCGATTGGTGCGACCGCGACCTTCACTGTACAGGCGCAGGGCGGCCGTTCTTATCAATGGAGACAGAATGGAATCGCCATTCCCGGTGCGACAGCGCAGTCTTATACGACCGCGGCGATTGATGCTTCTTATAGCGGTTCGCTGTTCGATGTCGTCATTGGCGGCGATTGTGGCAATATCACTTCCGATGCCGCGACGCTGACGATCGCAGACTCGACGGCTCCCACGGTGAGTGTCATCGCTCCGTCTGCTGGTGATCAATGGTATCTCTCCGCGGCGAGCGGGCCACCGAACACGCAGTCAGTCAAGTGGTCGATGTCGGACAATGTCGAGATCTGCAGCGTCGTGGTCGCGCTTCTGTACTCGGACGACGGCGGAACGGTCTATAGTCCGGCATCGAGCGGAGGAGGGCTGCCCGCGACGTTCGGTTCGGGTGGAAGCTGCCGCTATCCGGGCGTGCTGACGACGAACATGACGTACAGCGTCCCGAGTGCGTTTCCATCGGGCAGATCGAGCTCACTGTACGAGATCCAACTCACTGTGACCGATCAGGCAGGCAACGCGTCAGTCGTCAGGAGCAATCCATTCTTCTTCGTACAGAGCGATCCTCAGGTCAAGACGCTCATTCTCTCCAATGTCGATCGCATGGTCGCAAGGGAAGGAATCAGCCAGTCGAGTGCCGCGCTGCTCAGGAGCAAGTTGCAGGATCTGGCCAACCATTCTGCCGTTCACGGCCGTGTGATCGACCTTGGAGCCAACTCGTCGCTTACGAGTCTCTATGCCGCATGGGATGCGGATACGTCGAGCTCCGATTCCGCCAATGCAGTGCTGTTTGGCAGTGGCGGAATTCACGATTACCTCGTCAACACGCTTCTCGTGGCCTACCCGTCCGTGAAGTACATCGTGCTCGCCGGTGATGACCGGATCATTCCGATGGCCAGAATCCAGGACACGACGTATCTGTTTTCCGAGATCAACTATCCCGCTGGAGGGGATATTACGGCCGGAGGTTCGACGGTCGGACAGGCGCTCGCAGCCGGTAAGTATCTATCGGATGATCCGATGGCCATGATCTCCGCAGTGTCCAGTGCACAACTCAATGGAACGCTGTTTCTTCCTGATCTTTCCATTGGCCGGCTGGTCGAGACGCCACAGGAGATGATCATTACGATCAGTGCATTCATTGGTCAGAACGGTCTGCTCGATCTGACGCTGCTCGATCCCGCGAGCGGGCACAAGGTCCTCATCACGGGATACGACTTTCTCTCGAACCCGGCTGCGCAGATGAGAACCCGCTGGAAGAAAGCACTGGGAGTTTCGACGCCAACCACCTCCCTCTCTCCCGTCGATGGCAGTCTCATTGGCGGCAATTGGGGCCTTTCCTCTCCCGCTACGCGAGCGGCAGCACTACGTACGCACCTTGCTGGAAACGGCGGAGCTCACTACGGCATCGTCGGAATTGCGGGGCACGCGACTCATTATGAGGAGGGTGTTCCAGGCACCAGCCCACTGGACATCCAGGGACTCTCTACTGCCGACCTTTACGGTCCGGACGTCTGCAGTGACCCGTCCCTTGGCGCAGTCGATCTGTCCGGTTCAATGGTGTATTCGCTCGGGTGCCACGGCGGATTGAGCGTGCCGGGAAGCTGTCGCAGCGATGCTGATCATTCGCTGGACCTTCCACAAACGATGCTCAGCCGGGGAGTCGTTGCGTACATTGCGAATAGCGGGTATGGCTGGAGTCTCGTTTACGGAGTCGGATATGGCGGCCGTCTGGTGCAGATCTTTACCGAACAGTTGACGGCGGCGGCTACCCCTTCTGCGGGCGATCTGGTTCGCACCAGCAAGTTGAAATACTTCATGGAAGACCCGCGGCCCGATCCTTATGATCAAAAGACCCTGATGCAGTGGACGCTCTATGGACTGCCGATGTATGCGATCAGGACCGGCATTCCTGGTGCCGTATCGTCCAAACGTTCTTCGGATGGCGGCACTAACCCGCAACTGCACCTGCCGGTGGCGAATGCCGGTCCTGTGCGCGTGTCGCGCTCACTCGTGTCACCAGCGCCGCTGTCGAGGTGGTTTGCAACCGAGTCGAACCCGCCCAATCTGACGCAACTGACTCTGTCGTTCGACTTCACCGGGCCGAACGTTTATGTGAAGCACGACTCATCCGGCAACGCTCTTCCGAATGGGCCTGGATGCAGCGACGCGAACGGCTGTTACTACACGCTCAATGGTCTCGTCGATCGTGGGACAGGGACGACGGACTATCCGATTCAGCCCTACCTGATCTATGACTCTCGCCTTTCCGGAACGAGCCAGCATGGCGTGTTGTGGAAAGGCGGTACCTACGACGAGGAATCGAACTGGACGCCGGTGTTCGCACAACTGGTCTCCAATGGAGGTGACGGCTCGAACCACGGTACAGCGCCGCGCCACATGATGATTCGTCCACACTCGAATCGCGTCGTACAGGGGGTCGACTCTCCGCTCTGCCGCCCG
>CAZKID010000074.1:11673-16044 GCA_964552405.1 uncultured Thermoanaerobaculia bacterium | reverse complement strand
CCGGGTCCCTCGACTTCGCTCGGGATGACGGGGGATCGGTTACCGAGAATTAGTCAGAGTGACCCACTGAATCGTCGCAAGGTCCAGAGGTCCCACTGATCAGAGAACCTCCCAGCTCCCCCACCCTCCCGCAGCCGAGCAACTTCATCGTCCTCACCATATCCGCGCGCAGGATCTCGATCGCCCTCGTCACACCCGCCTCGCCCGCCGCACCCAGTCCGTACGCGTAGGCGCGGCCGATCAGCACGGCGCGCGCGCCGAGACAGAGCGCTTTCACGACGTCGCTGCCGCGGCGGATGCCGCCGTCCAGAAGTACCTCCGCCTGATCTCTAACCACCTGCAGCACCTCGGGCAGCACATGCAGCGTCGCGGCCACGCCATCGAGTTGCCGGCCTCCATGATTCGAGACGACGATCGCCGACGCACCGTTGTCGATCGACTTGCGCGCATCGTCCGCCGTGTGCACGCCTTTCACCACAATCGGCCCCGGCCAGGCGCGCCGGATCCACTTGAAGTCGTCCCAGCTCACCATCGACTGTTCGAGCGCGGCGCCGACATCGGCGTACGGCATCGGCCCGTCCTTCAACACGATGTTGGGAAAGTTCATCAGCCCGCCGTCGCGCAGCCAGGCAGCGAGCCAGCGCGGGCGTGCTAAGAACTGCGCGAGATACGGCAGCATCGCGAGCGGTTTGCCGCCGATCAGCTCCTTCGCGCCGTTGCGCACATCGCGCTCGCGCATGCCGGCAACCGGCGTATCGATCGTGACGACGAGCGCGGCGCAGCCGCACTCCTTCGCCCGCTCGATCGCGCCCAGCGCGACTTCGCGGCCGCCGACCAGATAGAGCTGATGCCACACCGGCCCCATCGTCGCCCGCTTCACATCGCGCACCGCACAACCGGAGAGCGTCGAGAGCGTGTAGATCGTCCCGGCCTTCCCCGCCGCACGCGCCGCGACTTCTTCGCCGCGCGGATAGAACATCCGCGAGCTGCCGACAGGCGCGAGGATCACCGGCAACTCGATCGTGGCGCCGAGTACCGTGGTCCTCAAATCACAACTCGGCGTTGCAACCGCCGAGCGCGGGCGGAACAGCACCTCTTCGAACGCCTGCACGTTCTCGCGCATCGTCCACTCCGCCTCGGCTCCGCCATCGATGTAATCGAAGACGACGCGCGGCAGACGCCTCTTCGCGGCGAGCCGGAGATCAGCGATGTTGACGATGTTCATAACCGGACGATGACGTACGCGGCTGCGGCTCCCGCGACAGACCCGCTCGCGACTTCCGCAACTGTATGACGACTGAGTGCGAGACGCGACCAGGCGAGGATCGGCAGCACGACGAGCAGAAGCCATCCGGCGGGCGAACCGAGGAGAAGCAGAGTCGTGGCGGAGAGCGCCGCGAAGGCCATGTGAAGCGAGACTTTGATCCAGCGCGTGACGATCGCGCAGACCGCGAGCATGATCATCACGACGACGACACCGCGGATGAGGAACGAGCCGGGACGGAACATCAATTCGTACGTGAGGAGCGCAGCGAGAGCAATGAGGCCGGCCGCGTAGAGAATCGGCCGCTCCGCACGATTCGAGGCGTCGGCGTTGTCCCACTTGCCACCTCGCACCTGACCGATCATCAGCAGCGCGACGGGAAGAATCGCCGCCACACCGACGAGAAGAAGCGCGGATGCCGCGTCGCGGACGGAGCCGAAGTGGAGCGCGCTGCCGGCGACCATCACGCCAGTCATGACGAACGGATGCGCGACGATCGAGATCCAGCGGGCCAGCGTTCGTTGTGAGGCTTGATCCTCCATGACGGTGCCGGTCATGTTCTCACGCCGGCACCTCTCTTTCTCCAAGCACTGCGGTCAGCCGCGGATAGAGACTCCTCATCTCGTTCTTCCCGACGATCGGCAACCCGCCGCACATGTGCAAGGCGAGTTGTCCATACGACGTGACGACGATCGTCCTCGCCGCGATGTCAGGCCGGCTTCTCACGAACGACACGACATCGTACGGATCATCGTCGCCGAGCCGGAGATCGAGCAGCACGATGTCGAACTCGTGACTGCTCATCGCATCGATCGCATCGTCGGTCGTCGTCACGGACGTCGTCTGCACGCCCAGCGACGCAAGAATTCGTGTGAGGATCTCGGACCAGAGACGCTCATCTTCGATCACGAGGCCGCGGCGAATCGCAGGCGTGGTCATGGCGCCTCCGGCGGCAGTTGAATCCGTTCGATGGCGCGCTCGACGACTTCGTTGAGCCATGCGTACTCTTTCCACTCGAGCGAACGCCCCTCTTCGATCGCATCGACGCAGACGGTTGCGCATTCCTCACAGTCGTGAGAGATCGCCTCGTATCCATTCGTCGACGCGATCCCTGTCAGCCCGCGGAAGGCGCGCACCAGCGGCTCAGGCTCATCGTTGGCAGCGAGGATCTCTTGCAGTTCCATCACGCGTTCTTCGAGCAGCTCTCGAAAGCGGGGCATCGGTTCAGTTCGCATGTTCATTCACCTTGGGCATGACAGAGAGCAAACTGCCGCCCAGTGGTGACCCGGCAAACAACCTGAGCCATATCAATGAATTACGCTAGAACGCGCATCACGGAGCCGCGTCCTCAAACCATTCAGCTGTTCGAAATCCGCACGCGCACGTGGGAGTAGTTTTGGTCTTCTCACTGATCCGTGACTCATCGCCCGCTTCGTTCGTTGCTAGTGTGGTTCGCATGATGCGGCCCGCCCTCTTTGTGGCCATCGCGTTCGCGAGCGCTTCGGCGATTGCGCAGACCAGCCCTTCTGCGATTCAACGCGAAATCATCACGAGGGCCGTTCATTCGACGATCGATCGCCAGAAGACCGAATGGGACGACTGGAAGAACGCAGACGACCATCGTGTCGTGCTCCTGGCGGATGAGACGATGCCATTCCCGAAGTTCGCCGACGGCGACGCTATGGAATATCGGGCGAGCATCTTCATGGAGAATCGTGCGCTCTCGTCACAACTCGAGAAGGCGCCGATCCTCACGCTTCGCGACTGGAAACTGATCCCTCGCTCTGATTGTAGTGGTACTCCCGAAGCGCTGCCGGCGGTGCGTCTCGTACCGCCCTCGACGATCGAGCGCGTATTCAAAGGCAAACCACTCGATCCTTCTGTTGCACTGGCGATCCGCATGACGACTCCGGTCCTCTCCCCCGATGGCCGCCAGGCCGCGCTCTATCTCGAGTACGTTGGATCGCACGTCGACGACTCCGGCCGGCAGCTCACCACGATGAGCCGCAATGACCGTCCCAGCGAGTGGGACGACATCAACGAGATCGGGCGGCTCCTGCCAATCGATGCTGCGACTCCGCAGGAATGCGAGATCAGCGTCGACGATCGTGCGGTGATGACTTCGGCGTTGACGTGGCTGACTTCGCAAAAGGGCCACTTCGATCTTCTCGGGCTCTTCGACAGGGGAGGATCGCCAAGCGACTGGCGCTACCAGCTGCGGAGCGGCGACTGTCACGTTGACGTGGGGGAAGGAACGCTCGCTCAACTCCAGCGCCGCAATACCGCGGAGCAAACTTTCGATCCGTCGACTCTTCCCATCGCGGGTGTGCGCACACTGGACGTAGGCGATTCGAGAATCTGGTCCGAGCCTTCGGTGCTCGTCTCGCTTCCTGCCTACGGCAATGACATCGCGATTCTATTCATGACCTATCGCACTGCGTCGCGCAAGCCGGAAGACATCGTCGAGACGAGCAGCTATCTCGTAGTCGTGCGCCGCTCCGATTCGGGTTCCTGGTCCGTCGTCTGGACCAACGTTCTGGAATCCGTAATGATCACCTGACCCGCACCACGATCTTCCCCACCGCCGCGTTCTCTTCCATCGTCCGATGCGCCTCCACAATCTCGTTCATCGCGTAGACGCGATGAATCGGCACGGTGACGCGACCGGCCGCTGCATCCTCGAGAAACCGCTGCAGCACTTCGCGCGGAAGATCGCTCGCCTCGCCGCCGTATGCGGTGAGACGCACGCCAGTTGGGATGTAGCCGATCGGATAGAAGTCGCGCACGATCCATTCGTTCGACACCATGCCGGTGAAGCAGACGGTCCCGTGTACGCGCGCGGCGCGCAGCGAATCCGGCAGCGTCGTCGTGCCGACGAGCTCGAGCACGGCATCGGCTCCATCTGGCGCGATGGCGCGCACCGCATCCGCGATCGCGCCATCATCGAGTAGCGGATGCTCGACGCCGCGTTGCGCGAGCGCATCGAGCCGCGACTTCTGCCGCGTCCTCGCGATAACTCTCGCACCCCATCTTCCCGCGAGCGTTGCCGCCGAGAGAACGACGGTAGTTGTTCCGCCCACAATCCGCCGGCTCGCGCCCCCCGCCGG
>CAZKID010000074.1:0-11663 GCA_964552405.1 uncultured Thermoanaerobaculia bacterium | reverse complement strand
ATCTCCACGTACCGAGACTTCCACGCGGCTGCGCGCGGTGGGCTGGACCCGGCCTTTCTGCCGCGTCGTCGCGATGACTCTCGCACCCATTCTTCGCGCGAGCGTTGCTGCGGCGAGACCGACGGACGTGGTACCGCCGCGAATCAGCAGCGTCTGCCCCTCGCGCAGATCGAGTCCCGTCGTGAGTGAGCCGTACGCGGTCTGCAGCATCTCGGGAATCGCACCGACGATCTCCCACGGCAGCGCTGTCTCGATCGCGATCACCTGCGCCGCGGGCACGATCACATACTCCGCATAGCCACCATCGAACACCCGCCCCATGCCGCCCATCATCGCCACGACTTTCTGTCCGCTTCCATCGTCGAGCACACCCGCGCACTCGATGCCCGGCACGCGCGGAAACGTCGCGTTCGTGGCGTAGCCGAGGCGCAGGTGGAGCTCCGAACGGTTGAGGCCGAAGGCTTCGACGCGGATGCGCACCCACCCTGCGGGCGGATCCGGCAGCGGCAGCTCGCGCACGTGCAGCGATTCTGGCGGGCCGGGTGCATCAAGTTGAATCGCTTTCATCGTACGCTGCATCATCAGCTCCACTCGAAAGGAATGAATATGAAGATTACAGTGATGAACAACGGTCCGCTGCGCGTCGAAGGCGACGACATCCAGATCGTCGATCCCCAGCAGCAAGCCTACGGCCTCGGCGGCCGCACCGTGGTTTCACTCTGCCGCTGCGGACACTCCGCGAACAAGCCCTTCTGCGACGGCAGCCACAATCACTACGAGTTCAAGGACGAACCGCAGGCGCGCGAGCTGCCGCCGAAGAAGGCGTAGAACCGCCCCTCATCCGCCTGCGGCACCTTCTCCCCCGCGTTGCGGGGGAGAAGGGACCGAGAGATGCGCCGTCCCCCAATCCACATTCCGCGTCGCGTACATCACCGCCGCGAGAATTACGAACAATCCGATCGATCCCATCAACAGCGCCCAATCCTCCAGCTGCAGCAAGATGTAGAGATATCCATACAACAGCGACATCACGGCGGTCAGACCAAGCACCCGCACCTTGCTGCGCAGCAGCGCTGCGCCATACGCCGAAATCAAGAGGACCGTTGCGAGCGAGGCCACCGCGTATGCGATGCTGAATGTGGCCTGTTCCGAAATGCTCAGCAGCAATAGATAGAAGATGCACAGCGCGCCGCCGACGAGAACGTACTGCATCGGATGCAGCGTGACGGGACTGAGCAGCTCGTACAGAAAGAACGTCAGGAACGTGAGGATGATGAAGAGCACTCCATACTTCACCGAGCGCTCCGTCTTCTGATAGTGGCTCACCGGCGAGAAGAGTCCGACGCCGAACGCCGACGAGCCGATGCCCGCCACCGCGTTCTTGTGCTCTTCGCCCGAGTCGCGCCAGCGCTGCGGAAAATTGCGTGCGATCGACGAGACGCTCCAGCGCGCGGTGAAACCGGATGGCGTGATCGACCGCGACTCTGGAAGAAACGCTCCGCCGAAACTCGGATCGGGCCACGGCGACCGAAGCTCCACGAGCGTCTCGCCTCCGAACGGCTGGAAGTTGATCGACTCACTGCCATTCAGATGAATGTCGAACGAGAACGGATGCCGCGCGCCGCCGCCCGACTTCGGCGCCAATGGAATCGCGGCATGAATCCCCGTCGCCCATAGCGAGTCATCCGCACTTCCCCCGGCGAACGCCAGCTTCTGTCCGTTCCACTCGAGCAGAGGATTGCGGCGAAAGCCGCGCAGATCGGAAAGACCGAACGCCAGCACCGAGTCGCCCCAGAGAATATCTTCCGCCGGGATGTTCCATTCCGAAAAATCGGGTTGCGTGAACTCTCCCTCGATCGCGAGATCGCTCTGATACAACACGGTCTCGAAGATCCCGCGGTGCCGCCGCTGCGGATCGACTTTCCCGCGAATCACCAGCCGCTCCGGGAGAAATCGCGCGTGATAGACCGTGACCGTGCTCGCATCGGTACGGACGCGATACGGAACGATGAGGATCGGTCCGCCGATCGTCTGCTCCTGTCCCCATGAAGCAGCGATCTCGGCACGCGCTGCCTTGGCGCGCTCGGATCGCTCGCTCACCAGCGCGCGAATCGAGGAGAGCGCGATCACCAGCACGATGATCAACAGAAAGAGAATCGCCAGCTCCAACAGGACGGGATAGCGAAGGCGGCGCGGTGCAGGTTCCGGTTTGGTTTCAAATAAGGCTGCGACGGCGGGCGCCGGCGTGCCCGGCGCTCCGGCGGCCGGCTACGTTCGCGAGAGAAGTGGTGGCGATTTCGTGGCGGATCGTCTGCGCGGCGCGTTCTGAAGTGGATTCGCGCCAGGAGCCGTCCCGCGGAAGCGCTCGTCGCGTTCGTCGATGACGAAGAGAGTCTGCGCAGGACCGTGGCTCTCGCACTGCAGCGCGATGGCTTCCGCGTCGAGACCTTCGCCGATGGTGCCGAGGCGATGACGCGCTTCGAACGGGCGCTGCCGGATGTCGCGATCCTCGATGTGATCATGCCGCGCATCGACGGTCTCGAAGTCTGCCGCCGTCTTCGCGCGCGCAGCGAACATCTTCCAATCCTCATCCTCTCCTCCAAAGACGAAGAGCTCGATCGCGTCCTCGGTCTCTCCCTCGGCGCCGACGACTATCTCTGCAAGCCGTTCTCGCTGCGCGAGCTCATCGCGCGCGTGCGCGCCCTCCTGCGCCGCGCGCATCTGCGACAGGAAGAACCGGGCAACGATGAACAGATCGTCGAGCATGGAGAGCTGCGCCTCGACCTCGGCCGCTTCGAGGCGAAGCTGCATGGCGAAGCGCTGCCGCTCACGCTGACCGAATTCAACCTGCTCGAGGCACTCGTCCGCCGTCCCGGCATCGTGAAGTCGCGCGAGCAACTCGTGCGCGAAACGTATCCGCACGATGTTCATGTCGCCGAGCGAACGATCGACACGCACATCAAGCGCTTGCGCAAGAAACTCGCGGATGCACATGGCGACGATGTGATCGATACCGTGCACGGCGTCGGCTATCGGTATCGGCGATGAACATGATCCGCCGCTGGCTCTCCGCGATCGCCGTGCGGCTGCTGCTGTTCAATGTGCTGCTCGTGTTTCTGCCGGTGGCGGGCCTCCTGTCGCTGCGGAGCCTCGAGCGGCAGTTGCTCGACTTGCAGGAGCGAGCGATGGTGCAGCAGGGCCGCCTCGTCGCGGCAGCGTTGTCGGGGACGTCCGAGCTCGATGTCGCGCAGGCTCGCAGTCTCATTCAGCGCCTCGGCGGACGTTCGGACGCGCGCATTCGCATCGTCGGCCGCAGCGGCGATGTTCTCGCGGACTCGGCGATCCATTCGCCGGTCATCGTCGCGAATGAAGAGTCGTCCTACGAGAAGACCGGCGGCTCGCGCAAACAACTGCTCTATCGGATCGGCGTCCGGCTCTGGCGCCTGTATGACGCCATGCGCGGGCGGCCCGCGATCCCGAAGACGGAAAACTTCGTCGATCCGACGCCGCAGGCAGTGGTGACGAAAGCGCTGCAGGGACGATACGCGGCAACGTTGCGCGAGAGTCTCGGCCAGCGGTCACTCACGCTTTACAGCGCGGTGCCCGTGCGCGCGGGCGGACGAGGTGACGTGACCGGCGCGGTGCTCGTGTCGCAGTCGACATCGCGCATTCTCCGCGCGTTGTGGCGCGTTCGCCTCGATACGATCAACGTCTTCGCCATCTCGCTGGCAGCCGCCGCGGTGCTGACTTTGCTGATGGCCGCGACGATCGTCCGTCCGCTGATTCGTCTGCGCAATGAGGCGGATGATCTGCTCGATCATCGTGGCCGGCTGCGCCGGCCCTTTCGTGGAACGCGGCGGCGCGATGAGATCGGCGATCTGACGCGCGCGCTCGAGACGCTGACCGCGCGGCTGGAGCACCACCTCGCATTCGTCGAGAGCTTCTCGGCGGATGTCTCGCATGAGTTCAAGAATCCGCTCGCGTCGATTCGCAGCGCCGCGGAATTGCTCGCGCAGACCGACGACGAAGAACAGCGCGGCCTTGCGGCGACGATCGATCGCGAGACCGCGCGGCTGAATCGCCTGCTCAACGGCGTTCGCGAAGTGTCGAAGGTGGATGCCGCCGTGGAAGTGGAGGAGAAAACGCGCATCGATCTTTGCGCGTTGCTGTCGCAGAGCCGCGTCACGATCGCATCGCCATCACATCCGGTATTCGTCGTGGCATCCGAAGACCGGCTCATTCAGGCATTCGGAAATGTCATCGACAACGCGATCAGCTTTTCTCCGGGGCTCGTGCTGGTTTCGATTGCCGAGGAAGGAGGCGAAGCCGTGGTGCGCATCGATGATGAAGGACCAGGCATTCCGCCCGAACATCTCGAGCGGGTGTTCGAGCGCTTCTTCACGTTCCGGCCCGATCGCGGCAGCCACGACGGGCTGGGGCTGTCGATCGCACACGCGATCATCGAGGCGTATGGAGGGACGATCCGCGCGTCGAATCTTGCGCCGCGCGGCGCGAGATTCGAGATCCGGCTGCCACTGGCGTAGTCGTTCCGGTGGGGCGACAGGCGCCCTCGCCTGTCGGCTCGGGATGACTGATCCACCTCACACTTTCCTGCGAAAACGAGCGCGACACTCCTACCACCCTCCGACCCGCGAACAATTGGTTCGCGAACCCACGCCGGCGTACCCAGGTCGGAGTGTGTTCATTCGGAGGTGTCCATGCGAAACACGACCGCGCTCCTCTCTCTCCTCCTCGCCCCTGCGCTCGCCGCGCAGGTGACGATCAACATCGACGCGGCGGCGAATCGTCATCCGATCAACCCCAATGTCTACGGCCTCGCCTACGCGACGTCCGCGCAGCTCAGCGATCTCAACGTCCCGCTGAATCGCTCCGGCGGCAACGCCACGACGCGCTACAACTGGCAGCTCAACGCGAGCAATCGCGCGGCCGACTGGTTCTACGAATCGATCGGCGAGACGAGTGCAGTCGCTGGTGAGAACGCCGACACGTTCATTCGCGACACGAAGAGCGCGGGCGCCGAGCCGATGATCACGATTCCGATCATCGGCTGGACCGCGAAGCTCGGCGCCGATCGCGCGAAGCTCGCCAGCTTCTCCGTCGCGAAGTACGGCACGCAGCAATACACCGACTACTGGATGCCCGATGCCGGCAACGGCGTGCGAACCAGCGGCAGCGAGATCACAGGCAACGATCCGAACGACGCGAACATGCAGGTCGATGCGAATTTTCAGCAAGCCTGGGTGCGTCATCTCGTCACGCAATGGGGCGCCGGCGGCGTTCGCTACTACCTGCTCGACAACGAGCACTCGATCTGGCACGCGACGCATCGCGATGTGCATCCCACAGGCGCGTCAATGGATGAAGTGCTGGCGAAGATGCGCGAGCATGCGGAGAAGATCCGCGCCGTCGATCCGAGCGCATCGATCTGCGGCCCCGAGGAGTGGGGCTGGGGTGGATATCTCTACAGTGGCTACGATCAGCAATGGGGCGCGACGCATGGCTGGTCGAGCTTTCCCGATCGCGCCGCGCACGGCGGAGCGGAGTACGTGCCGTGGCTCGTGGCCCAACTACGCGCTGCACACCTGCTCGACATCGTGACGGTTCACTACTATCCGCAAAGCGGCGAGTTCGGCAACGACGTGTCGGCCTCGATGCAACAGAAACGCAATCGTTCGACGCGCTCGCTGTGGGATCCGAACTACACGGACGAATCGTGGATCGGCGACAAAGTGCGGCTGATTCCACGCATGCGCGAATGGGCCGGCGGGTTGCCGATCGGCATCACGGAGTACAACTGGGGCGCCGAGTCCGACATGAATGGCGCCACCGCGCAAGCCGACCTCCTCGGCATCTTCGGACGCGAAGGCCTCGATCTCGCCGCGCGCTGGACGACGCCGGCAACAGGCTCGCCCGCATACGACGCGATCCGCATCTATCGCAACTACGACGGCGCGAAGTCGGCGTTCGGCAACACCTCGGTCAGCGCGAGCGGACCGAATCCGGATGAGGTCGCGGTCTTCGCCGCGCAGCGTTCCAGCGACGGCGCACTGACGGTGATGATCGTGACGAAGGTGCTGAGCGGAACGACCGCGGCAACGGTGCGCCTCGCGAATTTCGCCGCCGGGGCGAGTGCGCAACGCTGGCAGCTCGCGGCAGGCGCGCGCATCACACGTGCCGCCGATGTCGCGGTGAACGGCGGCGCGGTCTCGCTGACACTACCCGCGAAGAGCGTGACGCTGCTCGTGATTCCGGGAGGGAAAGGCAACGATCGGCGGAGAGTCACCCGACATTGACGTGGTATCCGTTAGATTCGACGTTTGACGGACGGAGTGACGAGCCGGTCGTCGGCCCGGGCGCTGGACGAGGTGTAAGATTTCTCGCATGGGTCGACTACTTCAGAAGGCGATCGCCGAGACCATCAAGCTTCCCGAGGACGAGCAGGAAGCGATGGGTGCGTGGATTCTTGCCGAGCTGGAATCTGAGCGTCGCTGGGACGATCTGTTCGCGAAGTCGCAGGATCTGCTTGCACGCATGGCCGCGGAAGCTCGTGAAGAGCATCGCGCAGGCTTGACTGAGCCTCTGGATCCCGAAAAGCTGTAAAGTCCCGCACGACACGTACATTTCGCAAACTTCTTGCATCGCTGTCTCAGGAAACACGCGGCCAAGCGAGAAGTTCGTATCGGCTGTTCCTTGCAAATCCCCACCATCCGAGTCTTCACTTCAAACAAGTCCACTACACCGAACCGATCTTCTCAGCACGCGTAGGTCGCAGCTTTCGTCTCGAGGGCCAACATCCTCGAGCCTGGACCGAATTGAGCTCGTGACCCGGAAGCTCACGCGAACATCGCAGCCGCAGCAACGGCCAGCTCATCACATCGGTTGTTCCACTTGTCGGTGGAATGGCCTTTCACCTTGATGAAGTCCACCGTGTGCCGACGCGTCTGCGCGAGCAGACGTTCCCACAAATCGCGATTCTCGACCGGCTGCTTCTTCGAATTGATCCAGCCGTTTCTCGCCCAGCGCTCGTGCCAGCGCTCCCGAAAACAATTGACCATGTACGCGCTGTCCGTGTGTAGCCGCACGTGCACAGGCTCCTTCATCGTCTCCAGCGCCTGAATGGCAGCCATGAGCTCCATTCGGTTGTTCGTGGTGTGCGGCTCGCCACCGCTGATCTCGCGCTGGACATCGCCGTACATCAGAACCGCGGCCCAGCCTCCCGGGCCCGGGTTGCCCCTGCATGCACCATCCGTGTAGACGATCACTTCTTTCTTCGAGGCCATCACCATAGTCCGCACACTCTACACTTGCGCCGAACGAGATCGGTCATTCCGCCCTTACGATCCGGATACCGTTTTCGCACGTAGATGAATGCGATGCGGCAATCGCTTTTCGCGTTTCTCCTGCTCGCGTGTGCGAGCGGCGGCGAGTCTCAGAAGGTCGAGGAGAGCCCGCGCGCCGACTCATCGCCGCGCACCTTCGGCACGGGCGGAACTCCGCTCCACTACCTGATCCTCGGCGACAGCACGGCCGTAGCAGTCGGCGGTTCCTATGAAAACGGTCTGGCGATCCGCTCGGCGCGGCACCTTGCCGCAACACACGCCGTGGAGCTGATCAACGTCGCGGTCTCCGGCGCGCGCATTCACGACGTGCTCGTCGAACAACTGCCGCGCGCCGATGTGCGCCGCGCGGATCTCATTCTGCTGGACGTCGGTGCGAACGACGTGATTCAACTGACGCGCTTTCGCGATTTCGACCGCGACTACGGACGCGTCATCCAAACCATCAAGATGCAGAATCCTGGAGCGAAGATCGTTGTGACCGGCAGCGCAGACATGGGCTCACCGCCTCGCGTTCCGCGAATCCTCAGGCCGCTTGCCAACTACCGGACGCGCAAGCTGAACGAGATCGTCGCGCGATATGTCGAGCGTGAGCGCCTCTGCTTCGCGCCGATCGCACGCGAGACGGGCCCCGAGTTCCGCCGCGATCGAACACTCTTCTCGGACGATCGCTTTCACCCGAACGATCGCGGATATGCAGTCTGGACGCGCGTGATCAACGCCGCGATCGACCGTTGTGTTGTCCTTGATCGGCCGCAGCCCAAGTAGCATGCTAGTGGAAGCCCCATGCGCACTCGATCGGCCTTTGTCTTCGCAGCACTCCTCATCGCAGTCCGTTCCTTCGCGGCCGAAAGCCCGGTGAAATCGCCGGACGCACTCTGGCGATTCGATACTCACGGCTGAGTCTTCGTCTCGCCGGCGGTCGCTGGCGACACTGTGATCCTCGGCTCATGCGCCGGCTCTCTCTATGCGTTGCAGCGGACGACTGGAGCGACGCTTTGGCAGTACGACACAGAACAAGACGGTGCCAGGGCGCAGTTTCATGGCGAGCCGCTGCTCATCGGTGATCGGATCATCCTCACGACCGATGCCGAACCGAAGGGATTCATCTACTCCTTCGATGTTGCATCGGGTGAGCCGCAGTGGAAAGTGCCATTCACTCGCGGTGTCCCGACGTCTCCGCTGCTGATCGGCGATCGCATCGTCGCCGTTTCCGCCGAGGGTGATGTGTTCGCGCTCGAGGCAAAGAGCGGCGACATCATCTGGAAGAAAGCTCCGGCTGGCCGGCTCGAGTCAATGACTCCATCGCCGGCATACGCGGCCAACCGAGTCTTCGTCGCGGACAATATGAAACGAGTCTTCGCGCTCGATGTCACGACGGGAGCAACTCTCTGGCAGTCCACACTGTCAGGACGCCCGAACACGGCGCTCGTCGTAGCCGGCAGCTCGATCATCGCCGGTACGGCGGACGGCTATCTGAATTGGATCGCGGCCGAATCTGGCGAGGTGAAACAACGCATTCGGCTCGAAGAGGGACATCCGTATGGCACTCCGATCCTTGCGCCTCCGCTGCTCTTCGTTCTCGCCGCGGGAGCGAAAGGCAACCTGATCGCGCTCGATGCGGAGAGCGGCGCAATCCGCTGGAAACGCGAGACACCGAAGGAGTGGACGACGTACCGGCCGCTCGTCACCGGCGCGAACGTGATTGTCGGAGATGAGGAGAGAACTCTCTGCGCCTTCGATCGCGCGAGCGGACGAGAGCGCTGGTGCCGGCCGGTCGGACAGGTACCGCGCGGACTCGGAATCACGAATGACGGGATCCTATACGTCGGTTCGCTGTCCGGCGTGGTGCAGGCGTTTCGAATCGGCGCGCCGAACTGACTCTCGTCTGAGGCACAGACCCCTCATCCGCGCTCCGCGCACCTTCTCCCCTCGCGAAGGGGAGAAGGAACTAGCTCTGCTCTGTCATCTTCGCAAACAGGTGCGCAGCGCCGATCCGCCGCTCGGGACATTTTGAATTCTGAATTCTGAATTCTGCATTCTGAATTTCGCTTTTCGTGCCCTTGAATGACGGAGTGTCTGTGGTTTCTCTCGATGCACGAGTAATCCGGCCTATGTTGCCGCGGTCCTTGGTCATCCGTCACACCTCCCCCACTCCCTTGATGCGATGATCGCGCGCATCTGCAAGGAGGAGCCCTCGATGCGACTCGGTCTTGCTCTCGCCGCTGCTGTTCTCATCATCACGATTCCGCTCGGCGCCGCATGGAGGGCCGAAGGCCCATGGATCGGCGCGGTCGTCGACGTCGCGATCGATCCCGCGAATCCCAACACGCTGTATGCCGCCACAGGTTCGGGCGGCATCTGGCGCAGCGATGACGGCGGTCAGCATTGGCTGCTCCCCGGCGACGACATGGTCAGTCGCCCCGTCGTCTGGATCGTCGTCGATCCCGGCACGCCATCGACGTTGTGGGCCGGCATCGACAATCCCGGACACGCAGGTCTCTGGCGCTCACTCGACCGCGGCAAGAGTTGGAATCCGGTGCGGCCCGACAAGGCGTCGTACATCCTCGATCAGCCGCTCGCCTTCGCGCCGTCGAATCCATCGATCATCTACGCACCGTCGACGAACCTTCACTATCGCAGCGCCGACGGCGGCAAAACGTGGGAGAGCTTTCGCGTTCCCGAGCAGGACGCGTATGCATTCGCCATCGATCCGAAGAATCCGAAGATCATCTACGCCGGCGGACGCGGCGAGAAACATCATCTGCGCCGCAGCGCCGACGGCGGCAAGACGTGGAAGGTGGCCGACAACGGACTGCCGGAGCGCAGCATCAGCCGGTTAGCCATTCCGCGCGAGCAACCGACCACGATTTACGCGACGACAGGATTCGGGCAGATCTTCAAATCCGACAACAGCGGCGAGTCGTGGACCGAGCTCGATCTCGGCCTGCAGGGAACAGAAAAACTCTTCAGCCTCGATCTCGATCCGCATGATGCGAACACGCTCTTCGCTGGAACCGAGAACGGTCTGCGCCGCAGCTCGGATGGCGGCGAAACATGGACGACGATCGGCGGCGGACTCGAGAACTGGTATTGCAAAGGCGTCGCGTTTCACCCGAAGCAGAAAGGCGTGGTGTACGCGGGCACGACGGGCAAAGGATTCTTCAAGAGCACCGACGACGGCGAGACCTTCCAGCCGATGAACAACGGGCTCGGCGCCGGCTGGACGGAAAAGTTGTGGGCACCTGCCGGTGCGCCGGGACCGATCTTCGCGCAGATGGGTGTGGGCCTTTTCCGCGAAGACGCGCCGGGATCGTGGACGGAGATCGAGGCGCCGTTCGCCTCGGGCGACAAGACGGAGATCGACGGCGTCGTCTTCGATCGCCAGTCGCCGAAGAAGATGTATGCGCACTACAACGCGAAGTGGTGGCGCTCGGAAGATGCAGGCCGCTCATGGCAGCAGATCGAAGTGCCGGAGCCGGGTATGCGCGACATGATTCGCGGCAAGATGGCCAGCCCGTCGTTCGACGGACTCGCGCAGGACGCGGGCGATCCGAAGATCTTTTACGCCGGCGGCTCGTGGAACAAGGATCTCGGCGGCGCGCCGGTCAACAAATCGACGAACGGCGGCAAGAAGTGGGACGCCGCAGGCAGCGGCATCGCCGGATCCGTCACGCTGCTGCGATCGCCGGCGCCAGGCGTCGTGATCGCAGTTGCAGGGAAAGATGGTGTCTATCGCTCGAGCGATGGTGCGAAGACCTTCACGCAACTGCGGCCGGGCGAGATCAAAGACCTCGCCGCGGATGGATCGAAGATCTACGTCGCGACGAAACAAGGTCTCTATCGCACGAGTGACAACGGCGCGACCTGGTCGCGCGCGCCAGGCATCAAGGAAGATGAAGTCGAGGCCGTAGTCATCGCGCCGAATGGCAACGTGTTCTGCGGAACGTTCGACGGAGTCTTCATGAGCAGCGACGGCGGCAGCACCTGGACCGCGTTCAATGAAGGATTGTTGAACACGGACGTGCGCGCGCTCGCGATCGGCGGCTCGAGACTGTATGCAGGATTCGCGGGAGGAAGCGTGCAGTCAACCGAATTGCCGTGACCGGCAATTCGAAATTGAAAATTGAAAATTGAAAATGCAGCGCGCGCGAAGCTCGCCACCACCCTGGTGGGCGGGAGGTCCGCGACATGAGTTCCGTACTACACGCGGAGGCTTGCGATCGCGTGCCTTGGTTTCTTTCTCTCAGCGCGTCGCGCAGCGACGTCGCCCGCTCGGGATGACGAGAGATCGGTCGCTGCAGA
>CAZKID010000073.1:0-16207 GCA_964552405.1 uncultured Thermoanaerobaculia bacterium | reverse complement strand
GACCTTGTTGTAGGGGTAGGTTTTGTCGTCGGGAAAAAGGACGTTGTATCGAGGCTGGTGTGTCTTGATGAGGTTGTTCTCGAGGAGGATTGCTTCCAGCTCGTTGTTCGTGGTGACGAAGTCGATCGCGTCGATCTCGTTGATCAACGTCATGATCCGGCTGTCGCGAGCGCCGCGGCCAACCAGATAGGACTGCACGCGGTTGCGCAGATTGCGCGCCTTGCCGACGTAGATCACCTCACCCTCGGCATTCTTGTGGAGGTAGACGCCAGGACGTTCCGGAAGCTCCTTCAAGCGAAGCTTGAGCTTTTCGAGGCGATCCATTGGAACGATGAGAACAGATCACTGCCGCCGCGTCATCCTGTGGAGCACCGGCGCCCCACGCCGCGCGGAGATTCCATACGAATCGTACGATTGCCATGGTACGATTCGTACCGTGAAGGCCACGCACATTCTCTCCGACCTCGAGCTCGCACTCCTCGGCTTCATCCGCGAAGAACCTCGCAGCGGCTACGTCCTTCGAAAGGCAATCGCCGATTTCCCGCAGATCAGCGACAGCCCCGGCGCGATCTACCCTGCTCTTCGCCGCATGCGCGCTGCCGGATTGATCGAGTGCTCGGGCGGCGCGACGGGACGCAAGACCGAGGTATTTCGCGCGACCGCGGCCGGGCGTCGGGCCCTGCGATCGACGCTCGAGGCTGCTCCATTCGACCGCGAGTCCGCGATGCGCCAGACGTTGCGCCTGACATTCATCGATCTCGAGCTCGAGCAGTCCGCAGTCGCGCAGTTCTTACAAGCCTGTGCTCGTGTCGCGGAAGAAAAGGCTGAGAAACTGAGGACGCGTCATGCCGTCCTCGACCGCAGCTCAGCCGCGCTCGCCATCGAACAGGAGATCGAGACGGAAACCGCTCGCGCTCGTTGGGCGGAGCGGGCGGCCAAGCGCCTCAAACGCTGAGCAGCAGCTCCCCTGCCTTCGAACGAAACTCCGCGGTCCACTCGTGACCGGCATCGAGCTCGATGAGCTCCGATGAAGAAAGCCGCGCCTGATCAGCGGCCACCTTCGCCGCCGTGAACCATTCGTCGCGGACTCCGCGTCCGATCAACACTCGGGGCAAGCTCGAGCCATCGACATCGGGCGGCAAATCACCACCCAGCACGACGACGCCGCTGCAGCGGATGGTTGAGGCCGCACGATAGGCCATCGCAGCACCCTGCGAGAATCCGGCGAAGACGATCTTCTGCGCCTCGGCGAAGGTCTCGATGGCTCGGCGTACATACTCGAGGTTGTCGCTGATCGCCCGTTCCCGATCCAGGCGCGTCATCCAGCTTGAAACCACGACTTCACTGCGCGAACGATAGAAACGATGCAGACCCTGAATCGAGACCAGCGTCCATGATTCGCTCCCGGGAATCTGCTCGAGCTCCGACATCATCTCTTCCGCGTTCTGCGCGTAGCCGTGGAATCCGACGAGCAGCTGCCGCGGATCTGCGGCACGAACGAGCAGACGACCGTGCGTTTTCGTTTCGACGAGGCGAACGTCCATGGCGCGCATGGTACTCTCCCGCGCGCGTGCCGCGGATCGTCCTGGTCATCCCGTGCTTCAACGAAGAGGAGCGCCTCGATACCGCGGCGTTTCGATCGTTCACCTTGCCCGGCTACGACCTCACCTACCTCTTCGTCAACGACGGGAGCCGTGATGGCACACTGCGCGTCCTGCAATCACTTCACGATGAAGATCCGCAGCGATTCAAGCTTCTCGACCTCGAGCAGAATAGCGGCAAGGCCGAAGCTGTCCGGCGCGGAATTCTCGCGGCAACCAGCGACCAGCCCGACTTCATCGGCTTCTGGGACGCGGATCTCGCCACACCTCTCGAGCAGCTCCGCGGATTCGCTGAGGTAGTCGACCACCGCCCGCAGACCTCGATCATCTTCGCCGCACGCGTGCGGCTCCTCGGCCGCGAGATCAGCCGCAGAACAGACCGTCACTACTTCGGCCGCGTCGGTGCAACGCTGATCTCTCAGACTCTGGGGCTTGCGATCTACGACACACAATGTGGCGCGAAGCTTTTTCGCCTGGACGACACGTTGCCCCGGATCTTCGAGCGTCCCTTTCTTTCGCGCTGGATCTTCGACGTCGAGATCGTCACGCGCTATTTGAAGGAATGGGGCCGCGAGCGGGTCGTCAAGTCGCTCTACGAATATCCCGTCACCGTCTGGCACGACGTGAAGGGCTCGAAAGTCCGCGGCAGCGACTTCCTGCGAGCATTGATCGATCTCTGGAAGATTCGCCGCGCGTATTTCTAGTTTTTCCGGGCTAGAATGCGCGCCGCCATGACGCAACTCGCCTTTGCAGACGTTCCTCTGTCGGCCCTCGCCGAGGGTCTTACCGGCTCGGAGATTCTTCGCATCTCCGCGGAGATCACCGCCCTCAAACGCGAAGGGAAACAGATCTGCAATTTGACGGTCGGCGACTTCTCGCCTGCCGAGTTCCGCATTCCGCAGGCGCTGGAACGCGCGATCACCGACGCGTACGCGGCGGGACAGACGAACTATCCGCCGTCGGATGGCACGATCGAGCTGCGCAAGGCGGTCGTGAATTTCTATCAGGAAGAGATGGGACTCACGTATCCGCTCGAATCGACATTGATCGCCGGTGGCTCGCGGCCGATCATCTATGCGGCCTATGCCGCGTGCGTCGATCCGGGCGACAAAGTCGTCTATCCGACCCCATCGTGGAACAACAATCACTACACATACCTGATGCGCGCGAACGCGTGCGAGATCGTGGTGGGACCGGAAGAGAACTTTCTGCCGACCGCTGAACTTCTGAAGCCGCATATTCGCGACGCACGGCTCGTTGCCGTTTGTACGCCACTCAATCCAACCGGCACCGTGATGTCGCGCGATGAAGTCGAAGCGATCGCGCGGCTGATCGTGGACGAGAACGCGCGGCGCCGCGGAACCGGCGAGCGGCCGGTCTTCCTCCTTTGGGATCAGGTCTACTGGACCCTCACATTCGGCGAGAGCCGCCATTACGCGCCGCCGCAGCTCGTCCCAGAATCCGCGCAATACACGATCTTCGTCGACGGCATCTCGAAGGCGTTCGCCGCGACGGGTGTGCGCGTCGGCTGGACTGTCGCACCTCCTTCGATCACGGCGCGCATGCGCGACATCATCGGCCACATCGGCGCCTGGGCACCTCGCGCCGAGCAGATCGCCACCGCCTGGTTCCTCGGGCAGAAGGACGAGATTGCGAAGTACCACGCCACGATGAAGCACGAGTTGCAGCTACGTCTCGACCTGCTGCATGACGGCATCGAGGCGATGCAGAAGGATGGTCTGCCGGTTCGCGCGTTCTCGCCGCAGGGAGCGATCTACCTCTCGGTGCAGTTCGATCTCATCGGCCGCAACGGCATCACGACCAATGATCAGATCCGCCACATTCTGCTGGACGAAGCAGGCTTCGCAGTCGTGCCGTTCCAGGCGTTCGGCTCGAAGAAGGAGGACGGCTGGTTCCGTTTGAGCGTCGGGGCCGTATCGGCCGATGACATCCGCACCGCCCTTCCGCGCGTGCGTGAGGCGATCGCGAAGCGCGCATAATCATCCGCATGCACGCGCTCGTTCTTGCAGCTCTCATCGGACTCGGCGTCGGTGCGAAGGATCCCAACAACATTATCGTCAAGGTGGACGGGCGTGACCGTGTTGTCGATCTGAAAGCCGGCGCCAGCGGCGACGCCGCGCAAAAGTTTTTGCAATGTCTCGTGGCTGGCCGTGTCCTCAAGCTGACGAAGGATCACGTGTTGCTGCTCGACGGCAACGACGTCGCGGAACATCTGCGCGAATTCATGCAGAGCAAGACCAGCGCGGATCCGTGTGAGCTTGGCAAGGCTGCGTACGCGCCGAAGTCGTAGCGGACTCCTGTGGGGCACAGGCGCCCTCGCCTGTGCTTCGGTCAGACGAAGATCCGCATCTCCTTGAGCTCCCGCAGTCGATCGCGAATCTCCGCCGCGCGCTCGAAGTCGAGATTCTTCGCAGCTTCTTTCATCTCCTTCGTCAGGCGGCTGATCGTCTTGTCGAGATCCTCATCGGCGGCCAGATCGAGATTGCTCTTCGTCTTCACGACACCGAAGTCGTGGTAATCGAGGTTGGACATCTTCACGAGATCGCTGTCGATGGCCTTGATGATGCTCGCCGGCTCGATGCCGTGTTCCTCGTTGTACTTCTTCTGGATCTCCCGCCTGCGGTTCGTCTCGTCGATCGCGTTGCGCATCGAGTCCGTGATCCTGTCGGCATAGAGAATTGCGATTCCGTTCAGATTTCGCGCGGCGCGTCCGATTGTTTGAATCAGTGACGTCGACGAACGGAGAAATCCTTCCTTGTCCGCATCGAGGACCGCGACGCAGGAAACTTCCGGCACATCGAGTCCTTCGCGCAGGAGGTTGATGCCAATCAGCACGTCGAATGTACCGAGGCGGAAGTCGCGAAGAATCGCGATGCGCTCCAGCGTCTCGACGTCGGAGTGGAGGTACTGCACTTTGATGCCGAGCTCCATCAGGTAGCGCGTCAGGTCTTCGGACATCCGCTTCGTCAGCGTCGTGACCATGACGCGTTCGCTCTTCGCGATGCGCTCCTTGATCACACCGACCAGATCGTCGACCTGGCCCTTCACGGGACGGATGAGGATCTCCGGATCGAGCAATCCTGTCGGGCGAATGACCTGTTCGACATAGAGACCGCCAGTCTGTTCGAGCTCGAAGTGCCCCGGTGTGGCAGAGACATAGATGATTTGATCGAGCTTCGTTCCGAATTCGTCGAACGATAACGGACGGTTGTCGATCGCGCTCGGAAGACGGAAGCCGTATTCGACGAGCGTCTCTTTTCGAGCGCGATCGCCGCCCCACATCGCACGCACTTGCGGAACGGTCTGATGCGACTCATCGATGACGAGGAGAAAGTCTTTCGGGAAATAGTCGATGAGTGTCGGCGGCGGCTCACCCGGTTTGCGCCCTGAGAGATGCCGCGAGTAGTTCTCGATGCCGTTGCAATAGCCGAGCTCCGCGATCATCTCCAGATCGAACAGCGTCCGCTGTGACAGACGCTGCGCTTCGAGCAAGCGCTCGTTCGCGCGCAGTTCGACCACGCGCTCATCGAGCTCGGTGCGGATGTTCTCCATCGCCTGCATGAGCCGTTCGCGCGGCGTGACGTAGTGCGTTCTGGGATAGATCGCCAGGCGGTCGTAAGTTCGCCCGCTCTTCCCAGTGATCGGGTCGATGCGCGTGATCTTGTCGATCTCATCGCCGAAGAATTCGATGCGCACCGCATCGTCTTCATAGGCGGGCCAGAGCTCCAGAATGTCTCCGCGCACACGGAACGAGCCACGTCCCAGGTCGTAGGGCGTTCGCTCGTATTGCATCTCGGTGAGCTTGCGGAGGTACTGCGTCATTGGCTTCTCGACCCCGCGCTCGAAGAAAAGCAACATTCCGAAATACAGATCCGGATCGCCGATGCCGTAGATGCAGGAGACGGAGGCGACGATGATGACGTCGCGGCGCTCGAACAACGACTTCGTCGCGGCCAGACGAAGCTTGTCGATCTCCTCGTTCTTCGTCATCTCCTTCTCGATGTAGAGATCCGACTGCGGGATGTACGCCTCAGGCTGGTAGTAGTCGTAGTAGGAGACGAAGTACTCGACGGCGTTCTCCGGAAAGAAATTCTTGAACTCCTGATAGAGCTGCGCCGCGAGTGTCTTGTTATGGCTGAGGACGAGGGTCGGCCGGTTCACAGACTCGATGACTTTCGCGATCGAGAATGTCTTGCCCGAGCCGGTGACACCGAGGAGGACCTGGTGCTTGTCGCCCGAGACGACACCGTCAACAAGTTGACGTATCGCCGCGGGCTGATCGCCCTGCGGCTCGAAGGGAGAGAGGAGCCGGAAGTCCATGGGCGACCGATGCTACTGCAAGTCCATTTCCATCTCACGATCCGTCTGCAGATCGTTGCCGACGACGAATGGATGTGAACCGCAGTCGCGGAAGCCACACTTCGCGTAGAACGCGATCGCGCGCGCGTTGTGCTCCCAGACTCCAAGCCACAAACGGCGTGCTCCCGCCGTTCGCGCGGTGTCGACCACGACCGTCATCAGCGACTGTGCGATGCCCTTGCCGTGCATCCGGCGGTCGACGTAGAAACGCGCCAGTTCTACGTCCGGTAGATTCAGCCGCAGCTGTGCGAACGCCGTGAGCGTCCCATCCTCTTCGACGACCCAGGTCGCCAGACTCGGATCCTCGATCTCGCGTATCTGCAGCTTCTCGGCATACGTCTGTCCGACGTACACGTCCATATCCTCGGGACGGTTGTGCGCTTCGAACGTCTCACGGAATGTTCGCTCGCCCAACTCCGCGAGAGCCGCTGCATCATGAATTGAAGCTCTGCGAATCATGGATGCGTGTTGATCGTGTGAAGGCGCCGTGTCAGATCCGTCAGCTCCTCGCGCGTCACGCGATGATCCGTCTGCGCCTGCATCATCGCCTGCATGAGCGGCAGTAACTCGTCCGCCTTGACCTTCTGGCCTCTCACCTTCTGGCGAAGGGTCGAGAATTCAGCCGTAAACGCGTTCTTTTGTTCCGCGGGAACGTCGCGCTCCGTCTGCGCAAGCAGTTCGCCCTGCAGAGTCTCGAACCAGAGGTCAACTAGTTGTCCGGCGTGTCCGCTGCCGACGAATGCGCCCCCCGCAAACAGCGCGAGCAGCACGACGAGTGCAACCGCACCACAGCCCATCGTGACCCACCGCGGAACGACTCGCTCCGCCTCGGTTCGCGGGCTGCTGTAGTAATCGGCTGGCAGCTGGCTGCCCGGCGTGTCAGGCGGTAGATCGGACAAAGTCTCCTCGCGTCGAGCGCGGAGAATGTATCATGGCGACCACTGGCTGCTTTGAAGGGCCAGTTCAAGGAAGGAAGCAAAAAGCCCGATGCCGCCGCTGTCGAAAGTGACGGTCCTGATCCTCGACGACAACCCTCTGGTGCTCAAGCTCGGACGTGCACTGCTCGAGCGCGAGGGTTGTACTGTGCTCACTGCCTCGAGCTGGATCGAATTCAACCATGTGCTCGCCGGCAACACGCCGGACATCATCTTTCTCGATGTCAATCTCCCCAGCATCAAGGGCAATCGTTTGTCCGAGGTGCTCAAGTCCCAGTCGAACAAGAAGGACATCCCGATCGTGCTCATCTCCGATCTGCCGGAGAAATCGCTCGAGGAGATGTTCCCGAGCTCCGGCGCGAATGCCTGGATGCGCAAGCCGCTCACGCGCGACAAGATGATCGACATGATCACGAAGTACGTGACGGCGTAGTCGTTCTAGTGGGGGCACAGGCGCCCTCGCCTGTGCTCCGAGCCGGCAGGCGAGGCGCCTGTCGCCCCACCGGACCCCGCTACGGATTCGGCTTCTCCACCTCAGGTGCCGGTGACTCCGCTCCCTCACCCGTTTGTGCCGAGGCGTCATTTGCCGTAGCCGCGGGCTCCGATTCCTTCGGCTGATAGAACGGACGTTGCAGGTAATACGGCAGCTTGCTGACCGCAACGGTCGCACCGCTGCAATCCTTGTCCGGTTCCTGTCCCGCGATGAACGCCTCGTTGATCACCTTGCCGCATGGGCCGACACCACGGCGTCCGCTCTGCAGATCCATCGGCGCCATCACGATGCCCGGCGGCACATCGAACTCCGGACGCGAAGTCCGAAGCTTCATCGTGTCGATCTGCTTGAAGATGTCCATCCAGATTGGGAGCGCAACGGCTGCACCTGTTGCTCCCCCACCGAGTGTGCGGCTCGGATCGTCGTAGCCGACCCACACGCCGACCGTGTACTCCGGACTGAAGCCCATGAACCACGCATCCGTGTACGCGTTCGTCGTCCCCGTCTTGCCGGCGAGCGGAGGCGGCAGAACGTGCGCCTCGTACGCAGTGCCGCGATCGATCGTGCCTCGCATCACGTGCGTCAGCTCGAACGCCACCTGCGCACTCGTCGCCTCGGACAGCTCCGGCACCTGCTCCTCGAGCACCCGCTCGGTCTGATCCGTGATCTTGCGGATGAAGTGCGGCTTCACATGCACGCCCTGATTCACGAAGACGTTGTACGCGGCGGTCATCTCGATCGGTGACACGCCGGCAGCGCCGAGCGCGAGCGACGGATAGCGCTCGAGCTGCGAGGTCACGCCGCAGCGCCGCGCGAAATCGACGACCTTGTCGCCGCCGATCATCATGTACGTCTTCACCGCGGGCACGTTGATCGACAACTCCAGCGCGCGCTGAATCGTCACGATCCCCGCGTATTTGCCGTAATAGTTCTTCGGCGCATAGATCTGATTGCCGACCGGAATCGCGATCGGCGCGTCGAACAACGTATCGGCCGGCGTGAGCCCCTTCTCGAACGCGGCGCCATAAACGAACGGCTTGAACGACGACCCTGTCTGCCGCCGCGACTGAATCGCCCGATTGAACTTCGAGAGCTGGAAATCGTATCCGCCCACGAGCGCGCGCACCTCGCCCGTCTTCACGTCGAGAATGACGACCGCTCCCTGCACCTGCGGCATCTGATCGAGCACCCACGATTTCTTGTGCGACTTCTGGTCTTCGTCCTGCCGCACATACACGATGTCCCCGTCGCGGAGCACGCCGGCCATCGTCTTCTTACTCGTCCAGAGGTACGCGGACGGCGGCAGATCGATTCGTTCCTTGTTGAGCCGCACGGCGAGGTTCTGCGTGTCGGCATGAATGACGACTGCCGGATAGAGCTTGTCGCTTGCGTAGGGTTCATTCGACCACTGCGGGTCGCGATACGTCAGCGGATCGATTCCCTCGGTAACGAGATTGCGCGCGGGCTTGCGGAAGCCGCGGCGATGATCGAATGTGCGCAGCCCGCGCTGCAGCGCGACCTCGGCCGCCTGCTGCATGCGGAAGTCGAGCGTCGAATAAACCTTCAGGCCCTTCTGATAGAGATTCTCGACGCCGTACTGCGGCGCATGTTCGATGTACTGCCGAATCTCTTCCGAGAAGTACGCGCCGACGCGCGGGGCTTCTTCTTTGAACGTGCCGAGAACGATCGGCGTATTCAGCGCCTGCTGAAGCACGGTCTTGTCTTTGATGTAGCGTTCTTCGAACATCCTTCGCAGCACGTGATTGCGCCGTTCGAGCGCCCGATCAGGATGCGTGATCGGGCTGTCCTTCATCGGCGTTCGTGCCAGTCCGGCGATCATCGCCGCCTCGGGCAGCGTCAGATCCTTCGCATGCTTGCCGAAGTAGAGGCGCGACGCGGACTCGACGCCGTATGCACCGTGACCGAGATAGACCTGGTTCGCGTAGAGCTCGAAGATCTGCGCCTTGGTGAACTGCTTCTCGATGTCGATCGCGAGAAAGGCCTCGTTCAGTTTGCGGCGGAAGCTTTTCTCCGGCGTCAGGAAGACCTGCTTCGCAAGCTGCTGCGTCAGCGTCGACGCTCCCTCGATCTTCTTTCCTGCGATCAGATCTTTGAAACCAGCACGGAGGATCGCCTTCGGATTGATTCCGCCGTGATGCTCGAAGTCTGCGTCTTCCGTCGCGAGGATGCCTTTATAGATCCAGGGCGACATGTCGTTGTTGCGCACGAGGATGCGGCGCTGAATCGAGTACTCCGCGAACGGAACGTTGTTGCGGTCGTAAATGCGGGTGATGATCGCGGGCTGGTAATCCTCGAGCCGCTTGACCATCGGCACACGGATCGCGCGCGCGGAGAGGAATCCCGCGGGAACACCGAGCGCGATGGCGACGAAGAGAATCAGAAGCCGCGACTTGCGCCGGCTGGGTGGCGGCGCGGGAGTATGTTGGTGGTCCGTCACCAGGTTAGTCTACACGCGCGTTACACTACCTGCATGTCGACCGCCGCGGTGGCGCCTCCCAAGCCTGAGTGGAGTCGCCTTGTTACGGATTCACTCAAACAGAATGGTGTCTGGCACACCTGGTACAAACTCGCCGAAGCGCGCCAGGCGTACCCTGAGGATCTGGCACTGCGTGGCTACAGCGAGATCCTCCGCAACGAGATCGTTCGCCAACTGCTTCAACATCCAAAAGGATTACAGGCTGTACCGCGGCTGAGCCCCGAGTTCCTCACGAACTTCGATCGCTTCAACCTCAACGCGCAGGAAGGCTTTCTCGTCTCCCTGATCGACGGCCGCCTCGATCTGCAGAAGCTCGTGCTCCTCTCCCCGTTCGATCAATTCACGACGCTGTTCGTCCTGGCGAAGCTGGCTCAGGAACGAGCCATCACGGTGCCGCAATGAATGACCGCTACGCGATTGCCGAGAAACTGAACGTGCCTCTGGCCATCGTCGGCGAAGCCGGCGAAGTGAAGTGGACGAACGATGCCTTCGACGAAACGTTCGGTGACGACGCCGCGCACTGGCTGAAGGAAGGTGCACGCGCGGTCGCCGGCGAAGCAGGCTGGCTGCATGGATTCTTCCTCGATGCCGATGAACGCCGCTCGATGGACGTCGAGATCGAAGGGCGCACGTACCGCGTGGATCGCGTCGGCAATCCGTCGGACTTCGAGCCGAACGCCGTCGCACTCTCGTTCGAAGATGTGACACGCCAGCGCGAGATGGAACAGGCGAAGTCCGACTTCACCTCGATGATCGTCCACGATCTGCGCGGCCCGCTCTCCGGCATTCAGGGCACACTCGAGTTCGTCCTTGCGCAAGAGGGAACGCGGATGGACGCGATGTACACCGACCTCCTGCAGGAAGCGCAGCGCGAGTCGGAACGGATGATGAATCTCATCAACGAACTGCTCGACTTCTCGAAGATTCAGGCCGGCAACTTCACGGTCGAGGGTGAGCCGGTACGCGTCGCGGGCGTGTTGAAGCGCGCAGTGCGCTCGCTGCAGTCCGTCGCCTCACGCGATGAGATCTTTCTGCTGAATGCGCATGGGCGCGACGTGCCGCAAATCATCGGCAGCGTCGAGAAGCTGACGCAGGCCATCATCAATCTGATCTCGAACTCGCTGAAGTTCACGCCGAAGCGCGGCCTCATCAGCGTCGGCGCACAGATCATCCGTACAGGCGAATTGCCCGAGGCCATCGTGATCACGGTGACCGATACGGGGATGGGCATCAAAGCGCAGGAGCTTCAGAAGGTCTGGGAGAAGTACAAGCAGAGCGGCAACAAATCCCTCCGCGGGGGCGGCGGCACCGGTCTCGGCCTCTACATCGTCAAGCAGATCGTGGAAGCCCACGGAGGCGAAGTGACCGTGGCTTCGATCGAAGGTGTCGGCACGAGTATGGTGCTCAAGCTGCCGGTCAAGCGCGCGGCGTGAAGAGATCGCTCCTCCGTCATCCCGAGCGTAATCGAGGGACCTGGGTGGGCGGACGGCACCAGGCTCATGTCGCGAGCCTCCCGCACACCCAGGTCCCTCGACTCACGCTCGGGATGACAGTGCTGCTTCAATTCCAGCAGCCACTTCCTCCTCGCTGATGCCCTCGACGATGTCGCACGTCCCGATTCCGGTCGGCAACACCATCACGCGCATCGAACCGGTGTTCTTCTTGTCGTGCTCCGTCGCGGCGAGAATCGCGGCGCGGTCGACATCCGCGGGAACCGGCGCCGGCTCCCATGCACGGATCGTGTTGTCGATGCGGACGCGATTCCGCTCGCTCAGCACGCCGCGGCGCACGGCGATCTCGTTCGCGCCGATCATTCCCCAGCCGACTGCCTCGCCGTGTGTGATGCCCTGGTACTGCATCGCGGCCTCGATTCCGTGCGCGATCGTATGTCCATAGTTGAGCAGCCGCCGCAGATCCTTCTCGCGCTCATCGGAATCGACGATCGCCGTTTTCACGCGCACCGCGCGCTCGATGATCTGATCGACGGCATCTCGATGCTGCTCGAAGAGCTCGAACAGTGCAGCGTCGCCAAGCACGCCGCCCTTCAGCGCTTCGAACATCCCGCTGCGGATCTCGCGATCCGGCAACGAACGGAGCACGTCGGGATCGACGATCACCGCACGCGGCGGATGAAACGCGCCGATCAGATTCTTCCCCTTCGGATGATTCACGCCGACTTTGCCGCCGTACGCGCTGTCGACTTGCGCGAGTAGCGTCGTCGGCACCTGTACGAGATCGATTCCCCGCAGGAACATCGCGGCCGCGAAACCGGCCGTATCGCCGACCACACCGCCGCCGACGGCCACGACCATCGAGTCGCGTTTCGCATTGTGCTCGAGCAACTCCGTGACGATCCGCTCGGCAGTCGCCAGCGTCTTGTTCGCCTCGCCGTCATCCATCGTGATGACCGTCGCATGCGGCTCGAAGGAGCGTGCGACGCGCTCGCCGAGTTCACGCAGTCCGTTCGCGGTCACGACGAACACGCGTCCGCGCGGCGACACGAGCTGCCCCACGCGATTCAATGAACCGCGCGACAAATGAATCGGGTACTTGCGCGTCGAGATGATCATGGTGCCGGCTTCACTGCGATTCCGAGGTCGGACAACTGCTTCTCATCGACTTCCGATGGCGCATCGCACATCAGATCCTGTGCACGTGCAGTCTTCGGGAACGCGATGACATCGCGCAGCGATTCCGCGCGCGCCATCAGCATCACCATCCGGTCGACGCCGAGCGCAATGCCTCCATGCGGCGGCGCTCCGTAACGGAATGCCTCCAGGAGGAACCCGAAACGCTGCTTCGCATCCTCATCGGAAATACCGAGTGCGGCGAACATCTTCGCCTGGACATCGGAGCGGTTGATGCGGATCGAGCCGCCGCCGAGCTCGATGCCGTTGAGTACGACGTCGTAGGCACGCGCCATCGCCTTGCCAGGATCGTCCAGATCCTCAACGGTTGCAGGCGAGGTGAACGGATGATGGCGCGCGAAGTAGCGCTGCGATTCTTCATCCCACTCGAAGAGCGGGAAGTTCGTCACCCAGACGAAATCGAATCGCTCGTCGGGAATCATCCCCTCTTCGCGTGCGACACGCAGACGAAGGTTCGCGAGGACATCCCAGACAATCGTCGTTTTGCCGGCGACGATCAAGGCGAGGCTGCCCGGCTCTGCACGCGTGATCTCGCGCAGAAGATCGAGTGTCGCAGCGTCGACGAACTTCTTGAACGACGCGTTCGGCTCGCTCCCTTCGAACTTCACCCAGAGCAATCCTCCGGCGCCGAGTTTTTTCGCGTACTCCGTCAGCTCGTCGACACGCTTGCGCGTGAACGACGCTCCTCTCGGCACGACGATCGCGCGCACGGAGCCGCCAGCGCTAATTGCGTCCTTCATCGGTGCGAACTCGATGTCGCTGGCCCAGCTCGTGAGATCGACGAGCTCCATCCCGAACCGAGTGTCGGGACGATCGATGCCGAAGCGATCCATCGCCTCCTGCCACTTCATGCGCGGGAAAGGCGTCTTCACCTCGATGCCGGCCAGCGGGAAGATCTCGGCGAACAGACCTTCGATCATCGAGTAGATGAACTCTTCATCAATGAACGAGGCTTCGACGTCGACCTGCGTGAACTCCGGCTGGCGGTCGCGGCGCAGGTCCTCATCGCGGAAACAGCGCGCGATCTGGAAGTAGCGCTCGAGCCCGGCCACCATGCAGAGCTGCTTGAAGATCTGCGGCGATTGCGGCAGCGCGTAGAAGCTTCCCTTGTGCACGCGGCTCGGGACGAGATAGTCGCGCGCCCCTTCCGGCGTCGACTTCGTGAGAATCGGCGTCTCGATCTCGAGGAAGCCGTTGCGATTCATGTAGTCGCGAATCGCGAACGTGATCTTGTGGCGCAACATCAGATTCTTCGTCAGTGGCTGGCGCCGCAGGTCGAGATAGCGGTATTGCAGGCGAAGCTCTTCGGCTGCATCCGTGTCGTCTTCGATTCCAAACGGCGGCGTATCGGCGCGATTCAGAATCGTGACCGAGGTGGCGACGACTTCGATGTCGCCGGTCGGCAGCTTGGCATTGCGCACATTCTCGGCGCGTGCGGCAACCGTCCCCTCGATCCGAACCACGAACTCGCCACGCGCTTCTTTCGCGGTATTCACGGTCTCATCGCTCGCACCGCGGCCGCGATCGATCACGACCTGGCAGATGCCGCTGCGATCGCGCAGATCGAGAAAGATCAGATCGCCGAAGTCGCGATTCTTCTGCACCCATCCACTGAGGGTGAGCTGTTGGCCAACGTGCTCGAGTCGAAGTGTTCCTGCAAAAAGACGGTTCATGGTTTCCCTAGTTCTGAGTTCTGAGTTCTGAGTTTGAGTGCTGAGTTGCGTGGTGTTCTACTCGGTACTCAGCACTCAGTACTCAGAACTACTTCAAGTACTTTTCCTTGTATTCAATGTAGTTGCGCCACGATCCCTCGAGTCTCGTGATCTCTTCTTCCGTCAGCGGGCGCTTCTCTTTCGCCGGCACGCCGGCGACGAGCGTGCGTGGCGCGACGCGCATCCCTTCGCTGACGACGGCGCCCGCGGCGACGAGCGCGCACTCCCCGACCACGGCACCGTCGAGTACGCGTGCGCCCATCCCGATCAATGCGCCGCGTTTCACGGTGCAGCCGTGAACGATCGCGCCATGTCCGATCGTGACTTCTTCCGCGATGATCGTCGGATGCTTGTCGTGCGTGACATGCACGACACAGTTGTCCTGGATGTTCGTGCGCGAACCAATCCGAATGTGATTGACGTCGCCGCGGATCACGGTGCCGAACCAGATCGAACAGTCGTTGCCGATCTCGACGTCGCCAATGAGCGTTGCGTTCTCCGCTACGAAGACGCCTTGTCCGAGGCGGGGGTTCTTGCCGCCGTAAGGAAGGACGATCATGGCGCGCGACTTTAGCACGACGCACTGCGTACAATCCGCACCATGGGGAAATCGATCGAGTTCAGGCATCGCGGACACGAGGTCACGCGGCTGGAGGCATTCAGCGACGTCGTGTTCGGCTTCGCAATCTCGCTCCTCGTCGTGTCGCTGGAGGCGCCCAAGTCATTTCACGAACTGAGGGAGATGATGCAGGGCTTCCTCCCCTTCGCCCTCTGCTTCTTCATCTTCATCGACATCTGGTTCGAGCATCACGACTTCTTCCGGCGCTATGCACTGCAGGACGGCCGGATCGTTTTCCTGAACACGATCCTCTTGTTCGTCGTGCTGTTCTACGTCTATCCGCTGAAGTATGTGTTCGTGAGTTTCGTGAACTCGATCCGCGGGATCCGCGAGGGACTGCAGATGCAGGATCTTCCCCCGCTCTTTACGATCTACGGGCTGGGCGTGTTCGCCGTGTTCACGCTCCTAGGGCTGATGTTTCATCACGCCTGGACGAAGCGTGAGGAGCTCGAGCTCAACGAAGTGGAGCGCATCGACACGCTAGCCTCGATCTGGGACAACGGATCGATGGCCGCGTTCGGCCTCATTTCCATCGCCGTCGCGAATCTATTGCCGGCGCGATTGGCGATGCTCGCCGGCTTCGTCTACTTCTTCATCTGCATTCCGAAATCGTTGATCCCGACCGTGATGAAGCGCCGGCGCCGCGAAGCGGAGTCGCGAATGACCGCGGTTGCGATATCCTGAGCGCTCACACCCTTCGCTCGATGGAACCAAAGGCTGCACCGCATCGCAGAGGCCGGCGTAAGTCGGACGATCTGTCTCCACTGATCGAGCTCCAGCAGAAGATCGTGACGCGCGGAGCCGGCTCTCTCAAGGTGATACTCGAGGAGACGCTGCGCATCGCCGAATGCGACGGCGCGATGTTCGAGTCGCTGAATGAAAAAGGGTGGCTGATTCGCGGCGGAGCTGGTTCGCTCGCCAGCTATTCCGGAGAGAACACGCAGCCCGCACTCGGCGTCACGATCGATGGTCCTGTGGCGATTGCACGTGGAGGGGGACAGTCGATCGCGGCGGTCGCCTTCCCCCGTTTCGTGCTGACCGTGGTCGCCCATCGCGACAACGCATTTCCGCCGCGCGATGAACAGATTCTTCAGTTGCTCGCGGGCTTCGCGATGAATGTCGTGCTGGAAACCGACACCGCGCCGAAGATCACGTCGCTGACCGCCGCAGTAGAACGCGAAACGCAGTTCGTCGGACTCCTGCAGGAAATTGCGGTTGCGGCCAACGAGGCACAAAGTGTCGAGGAAGCGATTCGCCGCAGCCTTTCGCCCATCTGCGAAGTTACCGGCCGGCCGATCCGGCACATTTACCTTACCCACAGG
>CAZKID010000072.1:7381-16304 GCA_964552405.1 uncultured Thermoanaerobaculia bacterium | reverse complement strand
CGTATTGCGTCCCGTTCCACACACCAGCGAGTTCCGCGCGGTTCTTGCTGGTCCTCCCTTGTGGACATACACTTTGGGTTGTGGCCTTTGGGGGAAGGACCCAAAACGTCTCGGAGGTCTAAATGTTTGGACTTGGATTCCCAGAACTACTCCTGATCCTGATCATCGTCGTCGTGCTGTTCGGCGCGGGAAAGCTGCCGCAGCTCGGCCGTGGTCTTGGTGAAGGCATTTCGAATTTTCGTCAGGGTCTGAAGGGCAGCGACGACAAGCCTGCTCTGGAAGACAAGAAGCAGCCGTAGGCCCCTGATCCCGGAGTAAGGTCGAGTGACCTCACTGAAAGAACATTCACCTTCCCCCGCACCTCAGTATCAGGCGGAGCTCGCGCAGACACCTCTGCCCGAGATCCTCTTCCCGCTTTACCGGCACAAAGCGCCCGGTACGCTGGAATGCCGTCGCGGTGATGAGACGAAGAAGGTTTTCTTCGATCATGGCCAGATGATCTTCGCCTCCTCCACGAATATCGCCGACTCCCTCGGCGACAAGCTGCTGCGCGATGGAAAGATCACCCAGGAGCAGTACGACGAGAGCGTCCGGCGCCTGAAGATGACGGGCAAACGTCAGGGCACGATCCTCGCCGAAATGAAGATCCTCGAGCCCAAAGAGCTTTTCGTTTCGGTCCGCGAACAGATTCAGGAGATCGTCTGGTCGATCTTCTCCTGGGACAACGGCACCGTCGCCTTCTGGCCCGGCCGCGACAAGCATCTCGAATTCGTAAAGCTGCAGATCTCGATTCCGCGCGCGATCATGCAGGGAGTCCGTCGCATGCCCGATCCGAAGTCGCTCGTTGCGCGACTCGGTACGCGCAGCACGACGCTGGCCCGCACGGACACGAGCGTCAACGGGTTCGAGCTTGCCGAGGAAGAGATGCGACTGCTCGAAGCGGCAGACGGCAAGAGGATTCTCTCCGACCTCGTGAACACACCACCGCTCACCCCCGGCGAGAACGCGCGCATTCTCTACGCGCTCTTCGCGCTGCGCCTGCTCGAGCCGCGCAAGACGGCGGGACAGATCAAAGTTCAACTCAAGAGTGGAAAGTCCGGCGCGTGAGGTGGCTGATCACCGGCGCGGGTGGAATGCTGGGCAGCGACCTCCGCGACGAATTGCTCGCACGCGATGAGGATGTCGTTGCTCTCGCGAAAGGCGATCTCGACATCACCTCGCACGAGAACGTGATCCGCTTCGTCAGCGATGCGAAACCGCAGGTCATCGTCAATTGCGCCGCCTATACGAAGGTCGATCTCGCGGAAACAGAAGAGTCGCTGGCGAATGCCATCAACGGTTCGGCAGTGGAGTTTCTCGCCAACGCTGCGAATCGCGTCGAGGCGTCGCTCGTCCAGGTGTCGACAGACTTCGTGTTCGACGGTTCATCGACGACGCCCTACGAGATCAACGCGCCGGCGGCACCGCTTTCCGCGTACGGACGCTCGAAGCTGATCGGAGAGCATGCGGCAGCGCGCGCCGAGAAGCACCTGATCGTCCGCACCGCCTGGCTCTTCGGTGTCCATGGTCCCAATTTCGTCGAAGCGATTCGCAATCAGATCCGCAAAGGAACGAATCCTCTCCGTGTCGTGAACGATCAGCGTGGACGGCCGACCTACACTCCGCATCTTGCACGCGCGATCGTGCGCGTGGCGATGCTCCAGGCGACCGGCATCGTGCACTACTCCGATGAGCACGAATGCACGTGGTACGACTTCGCGTGCGCGATCAACGAAGAGTTGGGCTCGACCGTCGAGGTCGTACCGGTGACGTCCGAGCAATTCGTCCGACCCGCGAAGCGGCCTGCCTATTCGGTACTTTCGACGGAGCGCTACGAGAGGCTCACGGGAGTGAAGCCGGAATCGTGGCGGGATGGCTTACGGGAGTACGTTGGAGAGCGGGCGTGACGCCCGCTCTCCGTACATCAAATACTCGACGTTCCCCTCCGCACCCTTCACCGGACTCTCGATCACACCTTTCACGTCGAAGCCATTCTCGCGTGCGAACGCGACGACAGCATCCACCGCCTCCGCACGCTTCACGTCGTCACGCACGATCCCGCCTTTGCCGACATCCTTCTTGCCGACTTCGAACTGCGGCTTGATCAACGCGACCAGCTCTCCGCGCAGGAATGTCGCGACGGCCGGAAGAATCAATTTCAATGAGATGAACGAGACATCGATCGACACGAACTCGATCGCGTCCTCGAAATCGGCAGCCGTGAGATGCCGTGCGTTCACCTTCTCGCGATTGATCACGCGCGGATCGTTGCGCAGCGATATGTCGAGCTGCCCGTAGCCGACGTCGATCGCGTACACCCTGCGCGCGCCGTTCTCGAGCATCACATCGGTGAAGCCGCCGGTCGACGCGCCGATGTCCGCGCATGTCTTTCCTTCGACGCTGATCCCGAATTCACGCAGCGCATGCGCGAGCTTCATGCCTCCACGGCCGACCCAGGGGTGTTCGAGCTCCTCGATCTTCAGCTCGTCATCCTCGGCCACCGAGGCACCGGCCTTGTCAACATGTTGACCATTGACGAGGATGCGGCGCGCCATGATGAGCGACTGCGCTCTGGAGCGCGTTTCCACCAGGCCGCGTTCGACGAGGGCGACGTCGAGCCGCTGCTTCACCGGGCCGCAGCGCTGGAAAACGCCGCCACGTTCACGAACTCACGCACCCGCTTCGCAATCCCTTCGGTGTGCAGGTCGTACTGTGCGCGCAAAACATCCTGCGCGCCGTGGTGCACGTACTCGTCGGGAATGCCGATGCGATGGAACTGCACGTTCGCGAGACCCAACTCCTCGCAGCGCTCCATCACCGCGGAGCCGAAGCCGCCGGCCAGCGAGCCTTCCTCGACCGTGATGACCTTCGATCCCGGCTTGCAGTAGCGCCGGATCAGCTCATCGTCGAGCGGCTTGATGAAGCGCGCGTTCACGACCGCGACCTCGATGCCTTCCTTCGCGAGCAGCTCCGCCGCGTGCACGGCAGGCCACACTTCGTTGCCGATTGCGAAGATCGTCGCGGCATTGCCCTCGCGCATCACTTCGCCCTTGCCCACCGGCAGCGACTGGAGCTCCGCATCGAGCTTCACACCCATTCCGTTGCCGCGCGGATAACGCAGTGACGTCGGATGTCCCGTCTCGAACGCGGTCTTCAGCATGTGCCGCAGTTCGTTCTCGTCTTTCGGCGCCATGCAGACCATGTTCGGGAACACGCGCAGGTACGCCATGTCGTAGATCCCGTGATGCGTCGGGCCGTCCTGGCCGGCAATGCCGGCGCGATCGAGCGCGAACACGACCGGCAGATCCATGATCGCGACGTCGTGGAACACCTCATCGAACGCGCGCTGCAGGAACGTCGAATAGATCGCGGCGATCGGCTTCATGCCCTGCGTCGCCATGCCGCCTGCGAATGTGATCGCATGCTCTTCCGCAATGCCGACGTCGAACATGCGGTCGGGAAACGCCTTCGCGTACTTGTCGAGGCCCGTGCCTTCCGGCATCGCGCCCGTGATCGCAATGATCTTCGGATCGCGCTTGCCGAGCTCGACGAGCGTCTCCGCAAACACGCCGGTGTATGACGGCGGCTGCGGCGTCGACGACTTCTTCACTTCGCCCGACGGGACGTCGAACGGCGTGACGCCATGCGACCAGATCGGTTTGTTCTCCGCGTGCTCGTAGCCCTTCCCCTTCTTCGTGATCACATGAATGAGGAGCGGGCCGTTGTACTCCTTGTTCTTCTCGAAGATCTCGAGCAGTGCCGGCAGATCGTGTCCGTCGTAGGGTCCGAGGTACTTGATGCCGAGTTCTTCGAAGAGAGTGCCCGGCACGACCATGTTCTTCAGCAGATGCTCGACGTCATGCGCGACTTCGTGCAGCTTGCCGCCGACGAGAGGGATGCGATCCATCACACCCTTTGCGAGATCCTTCAACTGGTTGTAGCGCTGGCCTTTGATGATCGAGTTCAGATAGCCCGACATGGCGCCGACATTCGTCGAGATCGACATGTCGTTGTCGTTCAAAACGATGATCATCCTGCGCTTCAGATGACCAACCTGATTGAGTCCTTCGAGTGCGAGGCCGCCGGAGAGAGCGCCATCACCGATCACGGCGACGACGTGGTAGTCCTCTTTGCGGAAGTCGCGGCCCACCGCGATGCCGAGTGCCGCGGAGATCGATGTCGATGCGTGACCCGCATTGAAGACGTCGTACTCGGACTCTTCGCGCTTGCAGAATCCCGAGATGCCGTTGTGCTGACGGATCGTGTGGAACGTGTCGCGGCGGCCGGTGATCAGCTTGTGCGGATACGACTGGTGACCCGTGTCGTAAACGATCTGGTCGCGCGGCGTGTCGAAAACGTAGTGCAGCGCGAGCGTCAGCTCGACGATGCCGAGGTTGCCGCCGAAGTGGCCGCCGATCTTCGACACGGTGTCGATGATCATGTCGCGGATCTCCTGCGCAAGCTGCGGGAGCTGCCGCGAGCCGAGTTTGCGAAGATCCGCCGGCGAGTTGATGCTGTCGAGAAGTCGAGCCATATCAGTCCGTTACGCCGTCAGCTAAGAACGGCGATCGCAGATGAAACGCGCGAGGGCCGCCAGATAGTTCAACGGACCTTTGATCATATCAGCGTTGGCCACGGCCTCCCCGAGGAGCCGCCCTGCCTCTTCCCGCGCGGCCTCGACGCCCATGAGAGCCGGATAAGTCAGCTTTCCCTGCTCTACGTCCTTGCCTGCGGTCTTTCCAAGGGTGGCCGCACTTTCTTCGATGTCGAGAAGATCATCGACGATCTGAAAGGCGAGACCAGTTGCTTCGCCATAGTTCTTCAGCGTTGCGATGGTCGCGTCGTCCGCGCCGGCCAGAATTCCTCCGAGTAGAACCGAGCCGGTCAGAAGCTTGCCGGTCTTGTTGCGATGGATGAACTCAAGCTGCTCGAGACGGTAGTCCTTTGGGGCGACAGGCGCCTCGCCTGTCGGCTCGGTGGACAGGCGAGGCGCCTGTCCCTCCACCGGACTTTGGCCGGTCGCCTCCAAGTCCGCGACTTGTCCGCCGATCATCCCGGTCGAGTCCACCGCGCGCGCGACTTCCGCGATCGCACGCACTTGCCGCGACGCATCGACGCCATCGATCGGCGCCGCGAGCCACGAGAACGCTTCGGTCAGCAACGCATCGCCGGCGAGAATCCCCATCGCTTCGCCGAACACGACATGCGTCGTCTTGCGGCCGCGGCGCAGATCGTCATTGTCGAGAGCAGGCAGATCATCGTGAACGAGTGAATAGGTGTGAACCAGCTCGAGCGACGAGAACGCCTTCAGCAACGGTTGGACATTCGCGCCGCATGCTTCCGCGGCCGCGATCGCGAGAATCGGACGAATGCGCTTCCCTCCGCCGAGGACGGCGTAGCGCATCGCTTCGTGAATGACGGCAGGGGGAGTCTTCGCCGGCGGAAGCTCGCGCTCGAGCGTGGCTTCCACCATCGCGCGGCGCGATTTCAGATACTCGTCAATCGTCAAGATCTTCCGCCTCTTCGTCTTCCTCGGCCTCGAACGGTTCGACGCGGGGCTGACCCTTCGCATCGGCGAGGATCAGCTCGATCTTTTTCTCGACTTCTTCGAGTTTCTGATTGCAGAAGCGCGAGAGGCGGATACCTTCTTCGAAGAGCTGCAGCGCTTCATCGAGCGGGAGGTTCTCCCCCTCGAGACGCTTCACGATCTCTTCCAGCTGTTGAAAGGACTTCTCGAATTCGTTGGATTTGGCGGCCATCAATCGTTACTCGGCCAGACAGTCTCCAACCCCATCGTCTTCCCGTCAACACTGCATTCGAGGCGGCCCTTCTTGAGTTGCACCTCGATGTGATCGCCGATCGCGACCTGATTGCTGTCGGAAATGGGCTTGCGGCCGCGCTTCGTGCGCGAAAACGCGATCGCATATCCACGCGAGAGAACAGAGAGCGGCGATACAGCCTGTAGATGTCCTGCCACCGCCATCAGAGCCTCGCGCTGCTTCACCACACGCGGCGGAAAACGTGCAAGCGGCTCTTCGGTCGCACTCAAACGGCGGCGAAGAATCTTTGCCTGCGCGTCGAGCAGACGAAACAACGAGATCCTGCGCCGCTCGAGCCGTTCGCGCGCAAATGCGATCTTGCGCGGCAGCGCATGAAGACGATCGGACGACATGAGGTGCCGCAGCTCGTGACGATAGTTGCGCACGCGCGACTCGACGACGTGGCGAATGCGGCGCAGATCGGCGTCGACGTGCATGCAGATCTCGTTCTTCGCACGAACGACGATCTCCGCTGCGGCGGATGGCGTCGGCGCGCGCAGATCGGCGACGAAATCGCAGATCGTGAAATCAGTCTCGTGTCCGACGCCGGAGATCGTGGGGATCCCGCACTCCACAACGGCGCGCGCGACCTGCTCTTCGTTGAACGCCCAGAGATCTTCGAGCGAGCCTCCTCCGCGCACGATCAGCACGACGTCGTGCTGATCCCAGCGCGAAAGATGCCGGATCGCGGTGGCGATCTCGCGGCCTGCGGTGTTGCCCTGCACACGCACGGGGTAGATCTGCAGGTGCATCGACTCGAAGCGGCGGCCCATCACATTGAGAATGTCGCGGATCGCGGCGCCGGTGGGCGATGTGACGATCGCGATGCGCTGCGGCAGCATCGGAATCGGCTTCTTGCGGGCGGCGTCGAAGAGGCCCTCCGCCGCGAGCTGCTTCTTCAGTTGTTCGAATGCGAGCTGCAGCGCACCGAGACCCGCGGGCTCCGCGGCCGTGGCATTGAGCTGAAACTCACCCTTCTGTTCATAGATGGTGAGCCGGCCTCTAACAATCAATTGCAGCCCGTTCTCGATGCTGAACTTCAGGAAGCGCGCATTCGTCGCGAAGAACACGACGCGAATCGACGCCTTCGCATCCTTGATCGAGAAGTAGCAATGACCCGCGCTGGAGCGCGTGAAGTTCGAAACCTCTCCCTCGACCGAGATGTCGTTGTACTTGAAGAGGTCGAGGTTGATCTGGCGAATCAGATCGCTGACGGTCCAGACGCGAGATGCGGGCATGGCTAATGTTAATCTCCCTTCTCCAATCACCATGCCTGGCAGCAACGAGCCCACAACGACGATCAAACGCGATCGCCAGTTCGCGCTGGCGTTGTTCATCCTCACCTTCGTCGCGTTCTCCTGGATTTACGGTGGATGGGGTGCGAATCAGGAGGCGAACTTCGCTCTGGCTCGCGCGATGTCCGAAAGCCAGATCGTGCACATCGACGAGTTCACCATGCCGTGGGGTGACGTTTCACGGGGAGTCGGGGGTCTTCTTTACAGCAACAAGCCGCCAGGGCTGTCAGCGCTTGCAGCGATTCCTCACGCCATGATTCATCCGCGATTCAAACGGCGCTTTCATGACAACTATCCGTGGGACTGGGACAAGCGAATCACAACGCTCATTACCTGCGGATTGACCGGCGCGTTGATCGCACCGCTCTTGTTCTCGTATGGGAGGCGAAAGGCCGGCGCCTCGCGGCGTGACGCCGCACTGGCTGCGATCGCGGCCACGCTGGGCACGATCGTGTTTCCCTACTCCACGATTCTGTTTGCTCACGTTCCTGCCGCCCTGTTTCTGCTGCTCGCGCTCATTTTGCTGGACGAACATCCGCTCCTTGCGGGGGCCGCTGCCGGCTTTTCCGGAGTCTGTTTCTATGTGGCGATCGTCGCCGCAGGTGCGCTGGCCGTGCTCGCGTGGAAACTCTCGCGACGGCACTCCGCGTATTTCGTCGCGGGAGGGATCCCGCCTGCGGCACTCCTGGCAACGTATCAATGGAAGGCGTTCGGCTCACCGTTCGTCACATCGGTCGAGCGAAGTGTCCTCTTCACCGAGAAGGATCTCTTTCTCGGATTCCTGCGATTGCCGCGGCTCGAGGCGTTGTGGGGAATCACGTTTTCTGAATATCGAGGACTGTTCGTCTCGTCTCCGATTCTTCTGTTCGCCATTCTCGGAAGCATCGTGATGATTCGCCGCCGGCGTCTCTTGCCGGAGCTGGCCGGAATCACAGCCATCGTGCTGATTTTCGTGATCGCGATCGCCTCATTCAACGGCTGGCCGGGCGGCTGGGCCTTCGGACCGCGCTATCTGCTTCCCGTTGTACCGTTGCTCGGCATCCCAATGATGTTCGCGGCGTCGCGCTGGAATCGCGCCTTCGTGATCGTGCTGGGTGTCTCCATCGCGATCAATCTCGCCGCCACCGCGGTCGACCCGATGACCTCGAATGCGATCCAGCATCCGTTGACGCGTTACATCATTCCAAGTGTGCTGGGATACGGCGTGCCGCCGGATAGCCGGATCAGGCCGTATGCGGACTGCGATTCGAATGTCGAACGCTGTCCGAAAAAGTCTGTGTCGCTCGCGATGGAGGCGAGCAATCTCGGTGAGCAATTCTTCGGCGTCGGAGCATCCGCTTCAATCGTTCCGCTCGCGATCTGGATCGCGCTCGGCAGTGTCGCGATCGTCGCCGCTGGTTCGCGTGCCGATGCTGTTCCGTGAAGGCCGCAGGCACCGTCTGAATTCGCGAGTCTATTCTCGAAGACGCTTCCGCCGGTCGACGTGCTCAATCTCCGTCAACGGCCCTTCCGCCCGTCCTTCGATGAATTGCTGCACGATCTCGTTGTCCGATTGCTGGAACACCGCAGGCGTCCCCTGCTCGATGATGCGGCCCTGATAGAGCATCGCCACACGATCGGCGATCTTGAACGCAACCTTCATGTCGTGCGTGATCGTCACCGTCGTCGTGTTCAGCGTGCGATCCATTTCGCGAATCAGCTCCGCAACGACATCGCTGATCACCGGATCGAGCCGCTCATACCTCTGCAGCAGATAGTGGTCAGTCCACT
>CAZKID010000072.1:0-7371 GCA_964552405.1 uncultured Thermoanaerobaculia bacterium | reverse complement strand
TTCATCGAACAGCAGAATCTCCGGCTTCAGCGAGATCGCGCGCGCAAACCCGACACGGCGCCGCATGCCGCCCGACAGTTCGGAAGGCCGTTTGTCTCCCGCTGCACGCTCGAGATGCACTTGCGACAGACACTCCTCCACCCGCTCACGGATCTGCTCCTCGGTCATCTTCGTGTGGCGCCGCAGCGGAAACGCGATGTTCTCGAACACCGACATCGAATCGAACAACGCGCCTTCCTGAAACGCCATACCGAAGCGGCGGCGGAACGCGTTCAACGCCACCGCGTCGAGCGTGCAGATGTCGGTTCCGTCGATGATGACCTTTCCCTTGTCCGGACGAAGCAATCCGATGATGTGCTTCAGCGTGACGCTCTTGCCCGTGCCCGAGCCGCCGACGATCACGACAGACTCGCCGCGCTCGACCTCGAGCGACATGTCGTCGAGGACCTGCTTCGGTCCGAACGATTTGTACAAGTGTTGAAGGCTGATCATGGTCACGCGATCACGCGGGCGCGAGGGCTCGGGGTGAGTTTCGGTTTCTTCATTTGTCTCGACCGCGCGCCCTCGGACCCGCGTATCCACGCACCCTAAAACAACAGCTTCGTCAAAAAGAAATCGGTAAAGAGAATGATCAGCGACGCGCTGACCACCGCATTCGTCGTCGCACGGCCGACGCCTTCCGCGCCGCCGCGCGTGTAATAACCGCGCACGCAGCCAGTGAGTGTGAGGATCAACCCGAACACGGCGGCTTTGATCAAGCCGCTCCAGATGTCATTGAGCTCGAGGAACTGATAGGTGTTCTGTTCGTACAAGACCGGATTCGCATTCATCAACTTCACCGCGACGAGGTAGCCGCCACCGATGCCGAGCGCGTCACCGAGGATGACGAGGAACGGGAGCATGACGATGCCCGCGATGACGCGCGGCACGAATAGGTACTGCACGGGATCCGTCGCGAGCGCCTCCAACGCGTCGAGCTGCTCGGTCACGCGCATCGTCCCGATCTCCGCCGCCATCGACGAACCGACGCGTCCCGTCACCATCAAACCGACGAGTACCGGCGAGAGCTCGCGCAACATCGCCAGCGCAACGACGCTGCCGACGAAGTTCTCGGCGTGCACACGCTGAAATCCGTTGAACGTCTGCAACGAGAGCACCATGCCGGTGAACATCGACGTCAGAAACACGACCGGGATCGAATCCCAGCCAAGCCGCACCATCTGCCGCAGCCACTCACGCAACTCGAACGGCGGCCGGAACGTCCAGCGAATCGTCCGCCACAGCGCGCGGAACCAGAGTCCCGTCTGCTCGAAGACGTTGATGAAGTAGAGGCCGAGAAGTTCGAGAACGCCGGTCATGACTCGTGATAGCGCCGCGGAACGCGAGCGCTGACACCACAGAAGATTTCGTACGAGATTGTATTGGCTTTCGCCGCCAGCTCGTCTGCACTGATCGATTCACCGAGGAGCACGACCTCGTCTCCATACTTCGCTTCGAGATCCGTCACGTCGATCGTCACGAGATCCATCGACACCCGCCCAACGACCGGCGCGCGCCTTCCACGCACCAGCACCTCGGCGTTGTTCGAGAAGGCGCGGCGATAACCGTCCGCGTAACCGACGGGAACGGTCGCGATCCGGCTCTCGCGTTCGGTGTGAAATGTCGTGCCGTAGCCGATCGCCGCGCCGCGAGGCAGCGTCTTGAGCCGCACGATCTGCGTACGCCAGCACATCACCGGTGAGATCGTGTAAAGCGCGATACCGACGCGCGCGTAGTCGCCCGGTCTCACGAGGCCGCGCAGCATCGCCGCGCTGTTGGCGATGTGGTGCAGCGGCGCGTCGATGCGCGCCTCACGCAACGCCTGCAGCATCCGTTCGTAGTTCGCGATCTGCGTTGCGCTGTACGAATCATCCGGCTCATCCGCGTTTGCGAGATGCGTGTAGATGCCGTCCACCCGCAGCCGTGGTGAGTTGCGAATCATCTCGATCACACGCGGCAACTCGCTCTCCACCACGCCCATGCGGCCCATGCCGCTGTCGAGCTTCAAATGAATGCCGACATCGCGATGCATCGCCGCTTCGCACACGCCCGCCAGCTCTTCCGGCCCCGTCACGCCGAGAGTGATGTCGTGCTCGAGCGCGACATCGATGTGACTCGCGGGGCCGAGCACGATGATCGGCAGCTCGATGCCCGCGCGCCGCAGTTCGATCCCTTCTTCGACGAGCGCGACGGCCAGCATCGCCACGCGATCGCGATCGCATTTGCGCGCGAGCTCGATCGCACCATGTCCATAGCCATTCGCCTTCAACACCGCAACGAGCCGCGAGCCCTGCGGCAATCGGCGCACGACCACGTCGATGTTGCGCGAGAAGGCGCCGAGGTCGATCTCGGCCCAGGTGGGGCGCTCAAACGGACCAGACATTGAGATTCTGTCCATTCATCGGCCGCGACCTCTCTCCCGCGAGGAACGCAATTGCTTCCGCGACTTCGCGCGGAGCCATCGAGGGCGGCGCGCCGCCGCTCACATCCGCCCACATCTTCGTATCGACCGAACCTGGGCTGACGCAGTTCACGCGAATGCCATGCTCCTTCACTTCCACCGCCAGCGATTCGGTCAGCGAAATCAGTGCCGCCTTGCTCGAACAATAGGCCGTAAAGCCGGGGAACTTCTCCGGACCGATCACACCGGAGATCGACGCGACGTTGATGATCGTCCCCTTCCTGCGCTTGATCATCGAGGGTAACGCTCGCCGGCAGGCGAGGAAGGTGCCGCGCACATTCACCGCGAACGTGTGCTCCCACGACTCGACGCTCATCTCGTGCAGACGGGCGGGATCGATCGCACCCGCGTTGTTGATCAGCAGATCGCAGGGGCCGAGATGTGTTTCGGTGTCGGTGAAGAGTCGCTCGACATCGGATTCACTGGTGATGTCGCCGGAGCGGACGAGACGTCCGTTCTCCATGTTGTCTTCGAGAAGTCGTGAGAAAAGAGCGACTTTCGCGCCTCGCTCGCGCAGCAGCTCGGCGGTCGCTCTTCCGATGCCGGCCGAGGCGCCGGTGACAATCGCTACTCGTCCTTCGAATTCGCCGTTCATCGATCCCTCATATAATCGCCGCAGGCTATCCGACAACCCGAACCAACTTCAAAGTTTCTTGAGGAGAGGCTATGCCGAGTGTTGTGAATACGTTTCTGCAGCTCTTCTTCCGATGGGCGCACGTAGTAGCAGGCATCACGTGGATCGGTCATCTCTATTTTTTCAACTGGGTCAACGGCCCATTCCAGGGAAAGATCGACGGTCCGACGAAAAAGGCAGTCAACCCCGAGCTCATGCCGCGCGCATTGTTCTGGTTCCGCTGGGGCGCGGCGTGGACCTGGATCACCGGCGTTCTGCTGGTCGGTCTCATCTACTACCAGACGAAGGGCGTGCTCTTCGAGCAGGACAAGGAAGGAAATCCGTGGCTCTGGCTCTTCGTCGTGCTCGTGATCTGGGGCGTGGGCTTCGTCGTCTATAACGCGATCATGAAGGCGCTCGCGAACAAGGATGTCGCGGCAGGGATCTGCCTCGTGCTGCTCGCCGGCGCGTACCTGCTGCTCGAGCACGTCGGTCACTTCGGCGGCCGCTCGCTCTACATCCACCTCGGCGGCACCTTCGGCACGATGATGGCGATGAACGTCTGGATGGTGATCTGGCCGAACCAGAAGAAGATCATCACCGCACTGAAGGAAGGTAATCCGCTCGCGGCCGACTCGCCGGAAGTGAAGATCGCCGGACTGCGCTCGCGGCATAACACCTACATGTCCGTGCCGCTCGTATTCTTCATGATCAGCAATCACTATCCGACGATGTACGCGAATCCGATGCGCGATGTCTGCGCGCTCGGCGTCGTGATTGTCGGCTTCATCGGTACGCGGCTGCTTTACGGAAAATCGACAAAAGTACAAGGCTTCTGATGTTGATTTGCGGGTGCGAGGGCTCGCGGACTCGCGGTCCCTCCACCCGCTCCTGGTGTTTCGATGCGCATTTTTCAAGTCGATGCCTTTGCCACCGAACCTTTCCGCGGCAATCCTGCGGCGGTCTGCATCCTCGACAAGATCCGAACCGCAGAGTGGATGCAGAGTGTCGCCGCGGAGATGAATCTTTCCGAGACTGCATTCCTGTTGAAGCGCGATGACGGCTTCGCGCTGCGCTGGTTCACACCAGCGATCGAAGTCGATCTGTGCGGTCATGCGACGCTCGCGTCGGCGCATGTGCTGTGGCAGGAAGGGGAGCAGGACGAGCTGCTCTGGTTCCATACGAAAAGCGGACGGCTCACCGCGCGGCGCAAAGATGGCGAGTGGATCGAGCTCGACTTCCCGTCGAAGCCGGAAGAGAAGGCGGACGCGCCGCCGGAGTTGCTCAATGCGCTCGGGATCAAGACACCGCACTACATCGGGCGCAACGCATTCGACTTTCTCATCGAGATCGATTCGGAAGAGCAGCTGCGCGCGCTCACTCCCGATCATGCGCGCTTCAAGTCGACTCCGGTACGCGGCATCATCGTGACGAGCCGCTCTTCGAACGACGAATACGACTTCGTCTCGCGCTTCTTCGCACCAGGATCGGGCATCGACGAAGATCCGGTTACCGGCTCCGCGCACTGCTGCCTCGCTCCCTACTGGGCGTCGCGTCTCGGCAAGAACGAGATGACGGCATATCAGGCTTCGAAGCGCGGCGGTGAGGTGCGGGTGCGGGTGGAAGACGATCGCGTAAAGCTCGGCGGACGCGCAGTCACGATCTTCAACGGCGAACTGCTGCCGTGATCGAAGCGGCGACCGACTTCGCCGCCGTCCGGGAGCTGATCGTCGAATACGCGAATTCGCTCGGCGTCGATCTGTCGTTTCAGCATCTCGACCAAGAGCTGGCGTCACTCGAGACGTTCTACGAGATCGTGCTGCTGGCGCGCGAACCGGACGGCATCGCGGGCTGCATCGCACTTCGCCGCATGGACGATCAGTGCTGCGAGATGAAACGTCTGTACGTGCGGCCCGAGTTCCGCGGACGCGGAATCGCGCATGCGCTGGTGAAGGAACTGCTCACGATTGCTCGCGCACGCGGCTATTCGCGGATGCGGCTCGACACACTCCCGGCGATGAAGGCTGCGATGCGACTCTACGAGGAGTTCGGTTTCAGGGAAATCGGGCAGTATCGGGAGAATCCGATCGCGGGATCGAGGTTCATGGAACTCTTGCTTTGATGGGACTTATGGGACCGATAGGACCTATGGGACCGATAGGCGGATCCACCCATAGGTCCATAGGTCCCATCCGTCCCATCTACAATTGCCCTCCCATGACCACGATCCGCGAGATGCTCGAAAAAATCGAGCTCGACACTCTCGTTCCCCGCGCCGCGAAATCTGCCGAAACGCGCGGGCGCGATCGCCGCGAGCCGGAAGACGACCTTCGCCCGTCGTACCAGCGCGACCGGGACCGCATCGTCCATTGCAAAGCGTTCCGGCGCTTGAAACACAAGACACAGGTGTTTCTCGCTCCCGAGGGAGATCACTATCGAACGCGGATCACGCATGTACTCGAGGTCACGCAGATCGGACGGACGATCGCGAAGTCGCTTCGCCTCAACGAAGTCCTCACTGAAGCCATCGGCCTTGGACACGATCTCGGTCACTCCGCATTCGGCCACGCAGGTGAGGCCGCACTGTCGAAACTCGTGAAAGGCGGCTTCGATCACTATCGCCAGTCGGTGCGCGTCGTCGAACATCTCGAGAACGACGGCAAAGGACTCAATCTCACGATCGAAGTGCGCGACGGAATCCTCAAGCACTCGAAGGGCGAAAAGGGCGAACTGCTGCGCAAGCGGCCGAAGGCGCGCGCGCTGACGCTCGAAGGCGACATCATCCGGATCTCCGACATCATCGCCTACGTCAATCACGACATCGATGACGGCATCCGCGCCGGCATCATCAGCGAGAACGACATCCCGAAGCCGATCCGCGACACGCTCGGCCGCAAGGCATCACAACGGATCGATCGCATGGTGCGCGACGTGATCGAACAGACGCTGGCCTGCGATTACGAAGCCGTCATGATGTCGCAGGACGTCCTCGAAGCTCTCGAGGAGCTGCGGCGCTACATGTTCGAGCACATGTACCTCATCCGCGAGATCCGCGGTGAGTTCGAAAAGGCGCAGCGGATTCTGACCGCGCTCTTCGAATACGTGACGACGCACCCAACGGAGTTCTTCAGCGAAAAGAATGCTGAACCCGTCGAACGTCTGGCGATCGACTTCATCGCAGGAATGACGGATCGCTACGCCATCAACCTGTACGAGAAGTTGTTCATGCCGCGCCCCTGGGCGTGATCGTTGTGGTTCGCGGGGCTTGCAGGTCCGCGGACTCGCGGTGGTAAAGGCACGAGCCAGACGGGATGATCTAACCACTCGCTACACCCACCGCGGACCCGCGAACCCGCGAGACCGCGTACCCCCAAGCAAACCTACTTCTTCTTCCCCGCCTTCTTGGTATTCACGAGATCGCGCAGATCCTTTCCTGCTTTGAACCGCACGTTCTTCGAGGCGGGGATCATGATCTTTTCGCGCGTCTGCGGGTTGCGGCCTTCGCGCGCATCGCGATGCGAGACGGAGAAGCTGCCGAGGCCGGGGATGGAGCAACGCTCCTCACGCTGGCAGGAATCGGTGATGTAGGCGACGAATGCATCGAATGCAGCTGCGGCTTCCTTCTTCGAGATGCCGGCCTGCTCCGCGATTGCGGTGATTACGTCACTCTTTCCAGCCATGGGTATCCTCCTGCTCAAATTTCGCGATGGATCGACAATCTAGGTAACTGCAACTCCATTGTCAACGGCATCCGCTGCACGCAATTGGCGTAACGCGTCGAGATATCCGCGCACGACGGAAACGAGTTGCGCGTGACTCCACGTGAGCGGCGCAACGGACAGCGGCGAACCATCATACGGATTGATCTGCTCCGGCAGCACGAGCGACGCCGGCGCCTTCGCACGCGCCCAGCGCACGATGTCGAGCGCGGACTGCAGCTCCGCTACCGTGCGCGCACGTGCAATCACATGCTCCGCCAGCCATAACGTGCAGATGAGCCAGGGATTACCGGGGACACGTTCTGTCTCATCCGAGATCTTGTGATAGCGATCCAATTCGTAGCGCGCAAGACCGCCGATCTCCGTCTGAACCCACAGACGCTCGCGGATCGCCTTCATCGTTCCCTCGACCCACGCGCTCTCCGGGGGAAAGACCTCGAAGTAGAAAACGGCGAAACACGACGAATCAACCGTGCGATCGAGCTGCATCGCGTCACCCTCGATGACGAGCCCGCGCGCGAAACGATTCTCCTCATCGA
>CAZKID010000071.1:11364-16307 GCA_964552405.1 uncultured Thermoanaerobaculia bacterium | reverse complement strand
GGGCGTTTTTTGCCGTGCGCGACTTCGAGCTACCGGCGAACCGCTACTACACGAAGATCAAGATCGCCGCCGATCCTGATTACACGTTGTATTTCAACGGGCAGGAGATCGGCGGCCGGCGGTTCGGGGATGTCGAGGATGCGCTCGATGTCTTCGATGTCACACAGCTCGCCAAGACGGGGCGCAATCGGATCGTGATCGCGGCGAGGAGCGCGAACGGTGTCGGCGGCGTCATTGCGTCGCTCGATCTCTCTCCCGAGATCGAGAACTACGTGATCACCGACGCGACCTGGAAGATCTTTCGTTCATGGAGCGCGCAGCTTCCCCTTCGAGACCTCGGTGTCTCCGAGCCGCCGATGATCCTTGGCGAGCCTCCGGTGGGACGATGGAACTATCTGCGCACATCGCCGGGAAAACCACGGATGACGATCAATCGAGTGCTGCCGCCGCGCGAGGAGCTCTCGTTCATCACGAGGATCCCCGAGGTGAAAGTGATCAGCGGTGTTGCGGTGCTCGGCTCGGAGCGGGTGCGTGCCACGGCGTATGACTTCGGCGAGATCGCCGACGGCCGCGCACGGCTGACCATTGATTACGACAACGGCGAAAGCCGCCAGATTCTCGTGCGCTACGCGAATGTGAAGCCGGAATTGTCGGCCCTGGAGGGCGACATCCGCCCGTTCGTCTTCGCCGCCGGCGAGAAGAGCGTGATCGACCCCGAGGTACATCACTTCCGCTATGTGATGGTGTATGGCGGGCAGGCGAGGGCGGAAGTGTTGCGGTGATGTCTCCAGGTCCAGGTCTATCCTGAGCGAAGCGAAGGATCTACGGTTACCACGGGCAGCGAGCCGTGTCCTTAGGCAATGACCTCGCGGTATAACCGTAGATCCTTCGTCTCGCCCTGAAGGATAAACGCGAACTAGTACAGCACCTTCCGCACGAAGTACTCCTGCTGCGAGATCTTCTTTTCATCCAGCATCTGCGCATCCTCGCGGGTCATCTGGAATCGGCCTGCGGCGCCGCCGTTCGTGGTCTTCATGAACAGCTCGACCATATCGACCTGCACGCCTGAAACGCCGGCGTTGCGCACGATGAGGAACGATGTTGCCGAGATCGCATTGAAGACCTTGTCCTCGCTGTCAGCGGTCAGCTCGACGCGAATCGAACGCGGGCCCGACGAGGTCAGCTTGTGCTCGAAGATGCCTACGTTTTCATAGGCGCGCTCGAACTTGCCGATCACCTCGGCGCTGACGGCGCCTCCGGCGGCCGGCTGTGGGGCCGCTGTGGTCGTCGCGGCCTGGGCATCGTCCTGCGCCTTGATCTCGCTCTGCTTCTTCAGGTGAATCGCGTCACCGAGTGACGGCGTGGAGGAACCGGGCTTGCCCGCCGGAATCGACGTGTCGAGATTCACGATGCGAACGTCGCCCAGGCCGAGCTTCGTCGTCTTCTCCGACTTCGCTTCGTCGATCAGATTCGGATCGATCGTAAGCGACTGTCCACTCTCGAGCTGGATCAGTGCCTTGCCGTTCACGACGGTCCATTTCTGTTTCGCCTTGTATTGCTTGCCGTCCTTCAGAACGACGATGTAACTGGCGAATGACTGCGTTGCGACGAGCAACGTGAACGCAAACAGCACGAGCGATTTCTTCATGTTCTCTGCTCCGGAACCAGACACTTTGGGCGGTCGATTATACTGGCGAGGCTTGATTGTCCTGATCAGGACATAAGAACGCCGCGGAGCGAAGTAACGATTCCGCGGACTCAGCAGGAGACCCCCGCAATGCTCGTCGTCATGGAGGCCGGAGCCCGGCCCGAAGAGATCGAAGCAGTCGTCCGCCACATCGAGCGGCTCGGCCTCAAAGCCCATCCGATTCCTGGTGCGCATCGCACGGCGATCGGTATCACCGGTCACCAGGGAAAGCAGGATCCATTCGTTATCGAGAACTTCCCTGGCGTCAAGGAAGTCATCCCGGTCACACACGCGTACAAGCTCGTCAGCCGGGAAGCCAAGCCGGACAACACTGTGGTATCGGTCGGAGGAGTCGACGTAGGCAGCAACGGGATCGTCGTCGTTGGCGGACCGTGTGCGGTGGAATCGCTCGAGCAGACGCGCGCGATCGCGGAAGGGATCAAGCGCGCCGGAGGTCAGCTGTTCCGCGGCGGCGCGTACAAGCCGCGTACGTCGCCGTATTCGTTTCAGGGACTCGGCGAGCGCGGCCTCGAGATTCTCGCGCGTGTTCGCGAAGAGTTCGATCTGCCGGTCGTGACCGAGGCGATCGATGAAGAATCGTTGAAGCTGGTGGCGCAGTACGCCGACTGCATCCAGATCGGCGCGCGCAACATGCAGAACTTTTCGCTCCTGCGCAGTGCGGGCAAGGCGAAGAAGCCGGTGCTGCTCAAGCGCGGCATGTCGGCGACGCTCGAAGAGCTGCTGCTCTCCGCCGAATACATCATGTCGGAAGGCAACTACAACGTGATCCTTTGTGAGCGCGGCGTCCGGACGTTCGCGGATCACACGCGCAACACGCTCGATCTGTCAGTCGTCCCTGCGGTGAAGCGCATCAGCCATCTGCCGATCCTCGTCGACCCGAGCCACGGCACCGGGAAGCGCAACAAGGTCGCGCCGATGTCCCGCGCATCGATCGCAGTGGGAGCCGATGGTGTGCTGATCGAAGTGCATCACAAACCGGAGGAGGCGCTGAGCGACGGGCCGCAGGCGATTTTGCCCGAGGCGTTCGCACAGATCGTGCGCGAGTGTGATCGGATAGCGCAGGTCGTAGGACGGTCCCTGGATCCCGGCTGGAGTTTATCCTGAGCGAAGCGAAGGATCAGCCAAGGCGCCGCGCAGTGATGAGCCAGGTGCATCGCCCGAGGGTAAGACCTCGCGGCGCGATGGCTGATCCTTCGCTCCGCTCAGGATAACGGGAGACAATGCGCCGCACAAAAATCATCGCCACTCTCGGCCCCGCCTGCAGCAACGAGGAGACGATCTACCGCCTTCTCACATCGGGCGTGGATGTATTCCGTCTCAACTTCTCGCACGGCTCGCCAGACGATCGGATGCGCATCATCCAGGTCGTCCGCGAGTGTGCGACCTCGATCGGGCGCTACGTCCCGATCGTCGGCGACATCCAGGGGCCGAAGCTTCGCATTGGCGAAGTCGAAGGTGTCGTGCAACTGCAGCCGGGACAGACGTTCGTCATCTCGACTGAGAAGACGAAGGGCAACGCGCAGATGGTGTCGACTCCGTTCGAGAGTCTGCCGCGCGAAGTCGAAGTCGGACAGCGCATCCTGATCAACGACGGCCTGGTCGAGCTCGTCGTCACCATGGTCGATCCGAAGCGCGTCACGACGCGCGTCATCCACGGCGGGCCGATCTCGTCGAAGAAGGGGATGAACTTCCCCGACTCGGAGCTCACGATTCCGGCGATCACGGAAAAAGATCGCGACGATGTGAAGTTCGCGTGCGATCAGAAGCTCGACTACATCGCGGCATCCTTCATTCGCCGCCGCGCCGAGATCGAAGGCTTGCGCGCGTTGCTGCACGAGAACGGCGGCGACGACGTCAATGTCATCGCCAAACTCGAGAAGCCGCAGGCAATCGACAATCTCGAAGACATCCTCGAGGTCAGCGACGGCGTCATGGTTGCCCGCGGCGACCTCGGTGTCGAGCTGCCGCCTGAAGCGGTGCCGGTGATTCAGAAGAAGATTCTCAACAGCGCGAGCCGCTGGGGGAGATTCGCGATCACGGCAACGCAGATGCTCGAGTCGATGACGACGAACTCGCGGCCCACGCGCGCCGAGGCGAGCGATGTGGCCAATGCGATCTTCGATGGTTCGGATGCCGTCATGCTGTCGGCCGAGAGCGCCTCGGGTCTCTATCCCGTGGAGGCGGTGCAGATGATGGCGCGCATCATCATCGGCGCGGAGAACGCGCGCGAATACGACGGGTCAGCGACACGCGCGCCGCTCTTTCAGAAATCGAATGAGTCCGACGAGTTCACCGATGCGCTCGCGGGCGCCGCCAACTACGCGGCTGATCAGATCGACGCGAAGTACATCGTCGTCTTCACGCAGACGGGCTTCGCCGCGAGACTGATGTCGAAGTTCCGCCCGCGCGCCCCGATCGTCGCGCTTACACCGTCGAGCTGGGTTGCGCGAAGGATGAACATCCTCTGGGGTGTGCAGCCGTATGTCATGCGCGAGACGGGCGACTATCACGAGCAGATCGTCGATCACGTCGACGAGTTTCTCCTGCAGAAGGAAATCGTAAGGCCGGGCGACCGGCTGGTGATCCTGATGGGGTCGCCTCTGTATCAGCGGGCAAAGACGAACCTGTTGCGCGTGCATCGCGTGCGGGATTGAATGTAGGACAGGCGCCCTCGCCTGTCGTGGTCTGGGACAGGCGAGGGCGCCTGTCCTACATTTGGAACATGCCCGTAACTCCCCTCTGTTTGCCTGGGTGGTACACTCGCGGCTGCGATAGGAGGGAGCCATGCGTCGATTTCGAGCGATCGCATTTGCGACTGCCATCGTGTCGATGGCGGGTACCGCTCGCTCTGACGTTCCCGTTGCGCCGTCAGTCCTTGCAGTTCTCGGCAGCGTCACGAACTCCGCTCGACCTGTCGCCAACGCACTCGTCATCGCGTTGAACCTCTCCGACTTCGAGGCCGTGCAAACCTTCACCGGGCTTGACGGCACCTTCTCGATGCCGCGTCTCCGCGCCGGCGTTTACAAGATCATCGCGGTCAAGCAGGGCTTCGTGCCTGGCACCACGATGCTGGTGCCGACGGCCGCGCAGAATCGCGTCACGATTCGTCTGCTCAACGAAAAGAACTCGCGCGCCGCGCGCGACATCAATCAGGAGATCCGGGAGATCCGCGGCCCGCCGCCCCCCGACCTCCTTCACGAGCTCGGTCCGGTTAGAGCACCCCCCACCCAGGTTG
>CAZKID010000071.1:0-11354 GCA_964552405.1 uncultured Thermoanaerobaculia bacterium | reverse complement strand
GGCCGAGCTCCCTTCACGAGAGCGATCAGGGGAAGGCACCGCCAGCCCAGGTGGCGTCGGACGTGCCGGGCATTCGGGGCGGGATGGTGTGCATGCCCGGCGTGGCCGCGACGTCGCAGTCCGGGCCAGCGGTTGCGCAGCCTGCTCTCGGCGTGCAGGGGCGCATCGGCGACAACTGGCAGGTCGGCATTCGCGGCAATCTGCATCGTGTCGACGATCCGGCGAACGACACGCCCTTCGGCGCCGCGCTCGCGCAGTCGAGCGTCATGTCGATGGAAGTCCGCTCCTCGGACTCCGATGCGTATCGCGTCGCGACGACGAAGAGCTGGTGGCGTTACCGCGACGACGTTCCGGTGAGCGACCATCAGGCCGACTTCAGCGCGCACAACTTCGAGTGGCAGCATGGCGGCAATCGCGTCGGCGTGCGTTACCTCGAACAGCAGAATCTCTTCGAGCGAAATCCGTTCGGTTCGGAGTTGATCGAGATCAGCGGCGACTCTCAGCTCGTGCAGACGCGCCGCAGCGACCTGGGCGTCTCACTCCGCGTTTCGCAGGAGAGTCTGCACAACTCGGCGAGTGGCACACTGCGCACCGCTGACGTTGGAGCCAACGCCAGCATCGAGCTCGTGCCGTCCTTCATCGTCCATTACGGCATGGCGAGCCGTATCGGATTGGACGGCACGCAGTGGGCGCCTCGCAGCGGCGCTGAGGTGAAGATCGGCAAGCACACGTCGCTCATCGTGAGCGGCAGCTACAAGGTGTGGGACGAGACGCGAGGACCGCTGGCACTGCCGAGCATCGTGGTCTTCAGCGACGACGCCCGCGCACTGCCGCGCTACACGTACTCGTTCGGCGTCGTTTCCGGCGACGAGCGCAGCGATCGGATCTCGGCAATCGTGACCGTGAGCGCGATCGACACGCCGATGCGCATCGTCTTCAACGATGGGTTCGAACCATTCTGGGATGGGATGTACATCGATGCGGGTGACATTCGCCGCGACGTTCGCCTTGCTTATCGGAAGGAGATTGCGCACAAGCTCGCAATCGATGTCTCGACGAGCACCGGCAGCGCATCGCCCTCGCGCGCAACGCTGCCGGCCGGCGAGAAAACGTATTTGACGAGCGATCTGCAATCGACCTGGACCCCGACAGGCACGTCGCTCCTGGTTTCGTATCGCGAGCTCCAGCAACCGCAACACACCGGCGCGACGTATCGCAGCGAGCGCGTGAACGTGCGCATGGCGCAGTCCCTCCATCTCCCGCTCGATCTCAAACTGCTCCTTGGCCTCGAAGTTTCCCACGCGGCAAACTCGCCGTTCCTGCTCGATGTGAACGAACCGGAGGGCGGCGCGAAGAAGTACATGGGCGGGCTGGCGGTGAATTTCTAGGGAGCGATGCTTTCGCAGTTGCCCAAAAGGCAAAAGCGAAATTCAGAATGCAAAATTCAAAATGCGGAATCAGTGCTGTCCAAGATTGGCTTGCTGCGGAGTGTTGCGGCTAAGTTCCTTCTCCCCTCGTGAGAGGGGAGAAGGTGGGCGAAGCCCGGATGAGGGGTCTCGATCCGATCGCGAAATCCAGGCCCCCTCATCCGCCTTCGGCACCTTCTCCCCCGCTTCGCGAGGGAGAAGGGACCTAGTTGCACGAGCAGCGCATGCTGTTTTGGACACGCCTGATGCGGAATTCAGAATTGAGGTGGCGCTTCGCGCGTCATTGTTCATTCTGAATTCTGTGATTCTGAATTCTGCATTTCGCTTTTCGTTCCCCGAGCGATCACGACCCTCCGCCCAGCCCTGGCCGAATCTCCTCCACCAGTTTCGCGAAGCGCATTGAGATTCCCTTCGAGATCACGATTTGCTTCAAGTAATTCAGCGACGTGATCGCCGCGGGGAGTCCGCTGATGGCGGTTGGGATCGACGCCAGTCTCGTCGCGAGCTGGATCGTCTTGTCGACGTTCGTGTACTCCGTGGAGCGGAAGTCATTCACCGTCTCGCCGTGATAGGCGAGGATCAGCAGATAGATGTCGGCGACGAGATCACGGAAGCGCATCTCGCTGCCCCAGGCGAAGCAATCGCCATTGCGGACGTTCTGGATGAACTCCGCGGGCGTATCGCCCTTCGATACGGTATGCACCTTCGCGACATGCTTCAGCGTGTGTGCGTCGGAACCGCCGACCATCGACATCCGGCGGCCCTCGGTCTGCAGCGTCCCAACCAGCTGCTGCACCATCTTGTTGTGCACGTTGGCCATCGCGCCGTTCATCACCTCGAAGATGTCGAACATCTGGATCAGCTCGCCGATGTAGCGCGCCGCGACATTCTTCATCCGGTAGTTCTGAAAGAGGTGATTGATCCCGAAGACGAGGTTCTGCTGCTTCATGTAGGGAATGAGCTCGCGGATGTTCCGCCGGAGCCGCTGGATCTCGCGGTGCTGCTCTTCGTTGAGTCCCCAGACGCCGACGTGAATACGCTGCCCGGTCTCCGGAAAGTACGTCTCGACTTCTTCACCGATGAAGAAGTCGGTCATGTCGGGATGTTTGTTGAGGAGGTAGAGCGCGCCGTCGATCGAGTCGTGATCGGTGAGCGTGACGAACGACATGCCACGCTCTTTGGCGATCCGATACACATCTTCGGGTGCGTTGTAGCAGTCTCGAGTATTCGCGCGTTTGAAGTACTTGAAGATGGAGAAGCGGCTGTGGCAATGCAGATCCGCTCGCTTGAACGACGGATCGGAAAGCACTTCCGCTGGACTCGGCTCGCTCATTGAATTGCAATTATCGTGGAGCGACTGTTCAACCCTCGCGGCATTTTCTACAATTCGCATGCCCGCGTAAAACGATGCCACGGCGAGGTGGACGAGAAACGCCTGCACAAGAACCCGAATGGCTCAATCGAACCGCGGTAAACCCAATCATCCCGGCGCGCCTGCCGACTGGCTGGAGATCGATGTCCCGAACCGGCTCCCGATCATTCCGCTCGTCTCCTCCGTACTCTTTCCCGGCGGGGTGCTCTCGCTGCAAGTCGGTATCGACCGGAACGTCCGTCTTCTCAAAGGACTGTCCGACGATCAGAATCTGATCGCGGCGTTCTGTCAGAAGTCCGGCGACAAGGAAAATCCGCGGCCCGAAGATCTCTCGCAGATCGGTGTGCTCGCCGCGATCGTCCAGCGCCTTCCGCTCTCGTCCGACCGGTACCAGCTATTTCTGCAGGGGCGCCAGCGCGTCGAGCTCGTGCAGATGATTCAGAACGAGCCGTACTTCGAAGCGATGTTGCGCGAGGTCGCGCCGCGCCCGATCCCTCGCGGCGTCAAGACCGATCAGCTGATGAATCGCGCGCTGTCGCTCTTCGAGAAGCTCGTCGAGAGCGACAACAAGTACTCGAACGAATTGCTGAACATTCTGAGGATGAATCTCGCCGAAGGTCCCGACACCTTCGCTGATCTTCTCTCGTCCTTCGTCAACTTCCCGCTGGAAGAGAAGCAGCTGCTGCTCGAGACGGTGAATCCGATCGAGCGCATCGAGCTCCTCATCGACTCGATCCAGCGCGATCTCGGCAAAGCGACAGTCGACCGCGAACTGCAGCGCCAGATTCAAACGTCGATTGACCGCCGCGAGCGCGAGAACTATCTCCGCGAACAACTTCGCGTGATCCAGGACGAGCTCGGCGATGTGAATCCAGCGGATCGCGAAGCGGACACGTATCGCGATCGCATCGAGACTCTGCCGATCACCGAAGAGCACAAGCTTCAGCTCCGCCGCGAAGTCAATCGCCTCGGCCAGCTCTCGCCGTCATCATCCGACTACGCCGTCATCAAAGGTCATCTCGACACTGTCTTCCAGGTTCCCTGGTCCGAGAAGACGGAGGATCGCCTCGATCTCAAGCGCGCGGAAGAGATGCTCGACGCACGGCATCATGGACTCGAGAAGGTGAAAGAGCGCGTGCTCGAGTTTCTCGCGGTCCTGAAGTTGAAAGGCGATCTCAAGGGCCCGATTCTCTGCTTCGCCGGGCCGCCGGGAGTGGGGAAGACTTCCCTCGGCGCTGCCATCGCCGACGCGCTCGGACGCAAGTTCGTACGTATGGCAGTCGGCGGTGTGACCGATGAGTCTGAGATTCGCGGACATCGCAAGACGTACATCGGCGCGATGCCCGGCAAGCTGATTCAAAGCTACATCCAGGTCGGCGTGAACAACCCGCTGATCATGATCGACGAGATCGACAAGATCGGGAAGGATTACCGAGGCGATCCGGCGTCGGCGTTGCTCGAAGTGTTGGATCCGAAGCAGAACCACGCGTTCGTCGATCGCTATCTCGAGATCCCGTACGACCTTTCGCACACGCTGTTCATCGCGACGGCCAACATTCTCGACAACGTTCCGGGGCCGCTGCGCGATCGTATGGAAGTCATCCGGCTCGCCGGCTACACGGAGAACGAGAAGCTGCAGATCGCGAAGAAGCACCTGATTCCCGAGCTTCTCGAGAATCACGGACTGGAGAAGACGCAGATCGCGATCGACGACGATGTGATTCTCGCCGTGATCCGCGACTACACGGCGGAAGCCGGCGTGCGCAATCTCGAGCGAAAGCTCGCCACGATTCTGAGAAAAATCGCACGCAAGGTCGCGACGGAAATCGAAGGGGGCGCGCAGGCTGCGCCTTCGACCTTCGCTGTTGCGACGAAAGACGTAGAGTCGTATCTCGGACTGCCGGCGTACGAACATGAGTTTGCAGAGCGGCATCCCGAGATCGGCGTCACGACCGGGCTCGCCTGGACGAGCTTCGGCGGTGAGATCATGTTCATCGAAGCGACGCGCATGCCGGGCAGTGGACGGACGACGGTCACGGGACAACTCGGTGATGTGATGCGCGAGTCGGTCTCCGCCGCTTACTCCTACGTTCGGTCCAAAGCGAAAGACCTCGGCATCGAAGACCGGATTTTCAACGAGTTCGATATTCACATTCACTTCCCCGCGGGCGCCATTCCGAAGGATGGACCGTCGGCCGGCGTCGCGATCGCGACGTGCATTGCATCGGTGATGGGAGAGCGTCCGGTGCGGCATGATGTGGCCATGACGGGAGAAATCACTCTGCGCGGCAAAGTGCTTTCCGTCGGCGGCATCAAAGAGAAAGTGATGGCCGCGCAGCGCGCAAATATCAAGACCGTGGTGCTGCCGGAAGGAAACCGCAAGGACCTCAGCGAAGTGCCCGATGAGGTCAAGGAAGGCCTGGCGTTCGTCTTCGCCGAGCGCGTCGAAGACGTCTGGCAGCAGTCGCTGATTCCCATCTACGTCGCCAAGGGCGACCGCAAATACGATGAGGCGGAGTACCGCTCAGAGCACCAGCCGTCGCAACAGCGGCGTCGCGAGCCGGGGCAGAAGCCCGATCGCCCTGAGCAAAGACGATGAAGAGAGGCTGCTTCGAGACGCTCCTGTTCGCAGTCGTGGTCCTGGCCGTCTTCGGCTTCAGCAGCTACTTCTGGTTCAACTTCTTCGTGCGCGGGCAGTCGCTTCCTACGCCGAATCTGATCGGCAAGTCGGTCGCGGAGGCGAAGGCTCTTTGTCTCGACGCGGGTGTGAATCTCATCGTCGACAAGCCGCTGCGCAATTCCGACAAGGTGCCGGCGGGGAACATCGCCTGGCAGAACCGGGACTCGGGCGCCACGAGCTTCATCAAGCGCGGCGCGACGATCAAAGTGGAGCTTTCTGCCGGCCCGCTCGTGATTCGCGTGCCTGATCTCGATGCGCAATCGGCACGCACCGCATTGCTGCGTCTCGGACAGCAGAACCTGAAGATGGGAAATCTCTCGTACGTCGAGGGCGCATCGACAAAGGATGGAATCGTATCGACCGAGCCGCCCACCGGAACCGTGGTGGCGGCGCAGACTCCCGTGTCGCTCCTGGTCAATGTGCCGTCATCCGGCGGCGACTATGTGATGCCCGATCTGATCGATCACTCGCTCGACAGCGTGCGCCCGACGCTCGAGTCGAGAGGGCTGCATGTGACGACGGTCAAATTCGAGGCATATCCGGGAATCGCCGATGGCATTATCATCCGCCAGTTTCCGCTCCGCGGAGCTCATGTCAGTAGCCGGGATGCGATCTCGGTGGTCGTGAGCAAAGCGGAGGAGACGAACATCGTCGAGCAGCCGGCCGTTCGTTAGGCGCAACATTGATCAAGATCGCACCTTCATTACTGTCCGCTGACTTTTCCAGGTTGGCCGAGGAAATCGCCACCATCGAGAGTGGTGCGGACGTTTTGCACCTCGATGTGATGGACGGGCATTTCGTGCCGAACCTCACGATCGGGCCGGCGATCGTCAAGGCGTGCCGCGCGCATTCGAAGCTCGTCTTCGACTGTCATCTGATGATCGCGGAGCCGCAGCGTTACATCGAATCGTTCCTCGCGGCCGGCGCGCAGATGATCTCCGTTCACTACGAGACAGAGCCGCATCTGCAGCGCGCGTTGCAGTTGATCCGGGATGGGGGAGCGAAGGCGGGGATTGCCATCAACCCCGCGACGCCGGCCGAGGCGTTGACGACCGCAATCGAGTTTTGCGACTTCGTCCTGGTCATGTCGGTGAATCCCGGCTTCGGCGGTCAAAAATTCATCGAACCTGTTGTGCCCAAGATTCGTCATATCTCGCAGATGGTCCGGGATCGGGGTCTGTCGGTAGAAATCGAAGTGGATGGCGGGATCGATGAGAAGACCGCCCCGCTGGTCGTTTCTGCGGGCGCCCGCATTCTCGTGGCCGGATCTGCGGTTTTCGGCAAAGCGGACCGGATGGCTGCAATGCAATCGATCCGAACCGCTGTTGCTGTCTCGAACGCTTAGGAGGCCTTTTTTGAATTTCCGTCGGAATCTTGCACTGGCTGCGATCGTCGTCGTGGCGCTCGCTGCCTGCCATCACGGTGCCCACTCGCCGCGTCGCGTCGTCGTGGTGCCCCCGGAGTTCGTGAATCTCACCAAGGAGCAGCTCTTCGAAAAGGGTGAGGCTCTGTTCGCAAAGAAGCGCTGGCAGAAGGCGCGCTCGTACTACTCGCACGTCTACGAGAACTTTCCGAACGATCCGCTGGGCCGCCGCGCGCTGCTGCGTGTTGCCGATACGTTCTTCCAGCAGGGCGATGCGGTGAATCTCGTCGAGGCGCAGTACAAGTACCGCGACTTCATCAACCGCTATCCGACGAGCGATCGCGGCGACTACGCGATGCTGCAGATAGCGATGGTCTCCTACAAGCAGATGGAGAAACCGGATCGCGATCAGCAGAAGACGAAAGAGGCGCTGGAGAAGTTCAACGACATGATCCGCGCCTATCCGAAGAGCTCACTGCGTCCCGATGCCGACGCCAAGCTCAAGGGCGTTCTCGACCGGCTCGCAAAGCACGACCACATCATTGCGCGTTACTACATCAAGCGGCACAGCTATAACGCTGCGCTCCAGCGTCTGAACTCGCTCGTCGATCAATATCCGAACTACTCCGAGCGCGATGCGGTGTTCTTCGATCTCGGCACCTCGCTGTCGGGCATGGGGCGAAACGCCGAGGCGCGGCTGTATTACGAGCGCGTGGTGTCGGAGTTTCCGAATAGCGAGTACGCGGGCAAGGCACGTCACAAGCTGAATGATCTGAAGGCATGATGAAGACGGGGCGCGGGGTTGCGCGGGCTCCCGGGCTCGCGATGCTGGCGATCGTCGCGGTCGTATCCGGCTGTGCCTCATCGAAGGCGGAACGCGAGGACGATGTTCCGACGCCGCCGCCACCCGGACCTTCGGTCGAACAGAGGCTGACCGAGATGCAGACCGCGATGACGGAGATGCTCGAGCGTCTCGATGTCATGAGCGATCGTCTCGCGCGAGTCGAAGCCGGTGTACAGGCGCCCCCGCCTGTCAGTGCAGGACAGGCGCCCGGTGTAGGACAGGCGCCCTCGCCTGTCGAACCCCATGTCTCCCGCGCCATCGTCGGCGCACAGATCGCCGACAACTATCGCAACGCCCTCATGCTCTACGGCCGCGGAAAGCTACCCGAGTCGCGCGCAGTATTTCAGCAGGTGTTCGACGCAGATCCGAGCGGCGAGCTCGCCGACAACGCGCTCTATTGGATCGGCGAGACGTACTTCGCGCAACGCGATTACACCAGCGCCATTCGCTACTTCCGCCGCGTGACATCGGAATACGGCGATCAGAACAAGGCGCCCGATGCTGCCTACAAGACAGGCGTTGCCCTGGAGAAGAGCAGCGACCTGCAACTTGCAAAGCAGGCATTCGAAGAGTGCATCAAACGCTATCCGTATTCGACGTCCGCCGCATCCGCGAAGCAGGCGTTGGAGCGGATCAAGTTCTAGAAAAAACAGTGACGAGTGACGAGTGACGAGTAGCGAGTCGATTTCCACTCGTCACTCACCACTCGTCACTCGTCACTGAGTTTTTGTTATCGTTGATCTCCCATGGCCGAAGAAACCGAGTCCGGAGCCACGCTGCTGGCGAAGAAAGAATATTCACGCGCGGTTCCGCTGCTGAAGCGGGAGCACGAGAAGTATCCGTCGAATCCTCGCATCCGTCTTCAATACGCTGACGCGCTCGCCGGTGCGGGCGATTTGGGAGAAGCCTCCTCGCAATACGAAGCGACGGCGAAGTACTACGACGACAACGGCCTCACCGTTCAGGCGATCGCCGTTCGAAAAAAGGCAGAAAAAGTGCAGCAGCAGCTCGCCGCACAAGTGCCTCCCACCGCTGAACCTGGGGCGGGCAAGACGGAGCCCCTCTTCGAGCGTACCGTTCCCCGCAGTCCATTGTTCGAGGTGCTGACCACGGACGAACGCGAAGCGCTCGTCAAGGAGATGGACCTCGAGCAGTTCGACGAAGGCGCGTTGATCATCAGCGAAGGGGAACCAGGCTCGGCGATGTATGTGATCGTCAGCGGCGAAGTGAAGGTCTACACGCGCGGCACGGGAAACAGCGGCGGCAGCGTCTATCTCGCCAAGCTCGGCGAGGGGGATTTTTTTGGTGAGGTCAGCGTTCTTACGGGCAAGCCACGCACCGCGACGATTACCGCGTCGCGGACGACCGAGCTTCTTCGTCTCGACAAGACAAAGCTCGACGGTGCGCTGGCGAAACATCCTGGCATCCGCCGCGTGCTCGACGACTTCTACAAGAAGCGCGCGAAGCACACGGTCGAAGCCATGATTGAAAACCTGAAGAAGAGAGGCTGAAGACTCGTGGCAGTTCTTCCGATTCGAAAGTATGGCGACGATGTGCTCCGCAGGCCGGCCGAGCCGGTGATGGAGATCGACGCGTCGCTGCAGCAGTTGATCGAGGACATGGTCGAGACGATGTACGCGGCGCCGGGCGTCGGCCTCGCTGCCAATCAGGTTGGCGTCTCACTGCGCCTGATGCTGATCGATCTCTCCGTCGGCAAGAGACCCGAAGAATTGCACATCTTCATCAACCCCGAGATCGTCGAGGCGGAAGGGGAGATCACCGAGGAAGAAGGGTGTCTCTCGATTCCTGACTTCGTTGAGGTCGTGACGCGTCCGGAACGTGTGAAGCTGCGCTATCAGGATCGCAATGGGGTGGAGCGCGAGATGTGGGGCGATGGCCTCATGGCGCGCGCGATGTGCCACGAGATCGATCATCTCAATGGCACCCTGTTCGTCGATCACCTTCGCGGTTTCAAGAAGGACCGCATCATCAAGAAGATTGCGAAACTGACCAAGTCGGGCATGTGGGGTTGATGCCGTGGGCAGTCGCGGAGCAGTCGTCACCGAGATCGAGACGCTTGCGCCGAAGGTGCTGCAGCTGACGATTTCGTTCGATGGAGACGGGTTCGCCTTCCAGCCAGGTCAGTGGGTGAACTTCCGCTTTCCGGAAGGCGTCTCGCGCGCCTACACGATCGCGTCGGCGCCGGAGCGCCCGCAAGCCGTGCAGCTCTGCGTTCGTGTGGGACCGGGAAAGGGCGGCGAAGCGCTCTCACGCCTGCAGCAAGGCGTGCCGATCACTGTCGACGGACCGTACGGCAGTTTTCTCTTGCCTGACGATGCGGATCGCGATGTCGTCTTCATCGCGGGCGACACCGGCATCGCACCGATTCGCAGCATCGTGCTGCACATGCTCGCGCGAAAGGATCCGCGCCGGATCTTCGTCCTCTACGAGCCCGATCGCCGTCACATTCTCTACGCGGCCGATTTCGATCCGCTCGCGCGCAGCGGCGCGATCGTGCACGAGAGCGGCCGCATCGAGATGCTGATCGAGCGCAACAAACGCATCATCACCGCGTCCACGGTGATGGCGTGCGGCTTCGACGGATTCCTGGAGCGGGTGAGAAGAGCGCTCGCGGATGTCGAGGTCGAGGAAGTGATCAGCGAGACGTTCGGCCCGGAACCGGTGTAGGGGGACAGGAGGCAGACAGCGGACAGCAGGCAGCAGCAAAACGATTCACTCCTGCTGTCTGCGGTCCGCCTTCTGCTGTCTGCCCCCCGCTAGCGCAGCCAGCCTGGCAGGATTCCCTGCCGCCGCGCATCTTCCCTGAATTCCTCGCGCGCTCTCTCCGCGCGCTTGACCTCGAGCCTCGCGTACGGAATCTGATCCGTGCAAGTCTGTAGTTCCGTCGTCTGATACGAGAACTGTTTCGGCTTGTAGCCGAGTATGACCAGGGAACGAATCTCATCCTGCAGCTTCGCAGCGCGCTGTTCCAGGAGAGCCAGGTTTTCCTTTGCACGCGTGACTGCCTCGTCGTAAGCGCGCGCTTCCCTGCGCCACTGCCATTCCTCGCGGGTCTGCTCCGCGGTCTCTTCCTTCGACGGAGCCGGTGGTGCAGCCGGTGGTTGGGGAATCGCTCCGGGCGTTCCGCTGTGATTCGTCGCCAGTTCCTTGAGGAGACGCTCACGCTCCGCCGCACTCACTTTGAGCTTCTTCTTGCCGTCATCCGGTGCGGGCGGTGGTTGCAATGCGAGCGCCTTCGTCGCCTCGGCATCGACCTCGTCGATCGGCAGCGAGTAGAGCTGTCCGCCTTTCGAGCGAAAGACGATACGGCCGTCCTTCTCGGTGATCGGTCCATCGACGGCGATGTGCGTGCCGGTGCGGAGGATCAGCGTCTGGGTTTGTGGCGGGAGTGCGAGAACGGTCAGGAGAAGAAGAGTGACCATGGTGATAACGTAAATCCATTATGCCGAACTGGCTGTACATCGTTACACGAACGTTTTATCTGCTCGGCCTCACCATCTGGCTCGGTGGCGGCCTTGTCCTGGGAGCAATGGTTGCTCCTGTTCTATTCCGTTCGCTGCCGAGGCATCAGGCCGGAGGTCTCTTTGGTCCGATTCTTCGCCGCTTCGCCCGCCTTCGCCTCGGTGCGATCCTCGTCGCGATCGCGG
>CAZKID010000070.1:6437-16371 GCA_964552405.1 uncultured Thermoanaerobaculia bacterium | reverse complement strand
CTAGCGCCCGAACAGCATTCACAGCAGTTCGCAATTCGGTCACGTGTGCAGCCCTGACGATCGTGACACGCGGCGTGAGCGGTTCATCGCTGAACATCGTGGTCGTCGCAAGATCTGCAGAACTCACAAGCGACGTGCCGCTCGCTGTCGTAGCACTCACCTTGTAGAGATAGGCGTTGTTGGCCGTCACAAGACCGTCCGTAAAGCTATTTGTGGTGGACGAACCGATTCTCGTAAATCCGCCCCCTGCACCGCGACGATAGATCGTGTATGACGTTGCGCTCGGAACGGCGTTCCAGGAAATATTGACGGATGCAGACGACGTACTCGTTGCGACCACACCCGTCGGCGCAGGTACTGACGTCCAGAAATCAGGGATCCCGTCACCATCGCTATCGCTCTCGATTGCGCCGATCTCCGTGGCAGAGAGTGCACGATTGAAAACGACGGCCTCGTCGATGACACCGGTAAGCCTGGAACTCGAGCCTGACGACCAATCGTGACGGTTGATGTAGAACGGGGTTCCGCTTGGAACAGCAAACGATCCCGTAGCAGTTTGTGATGCCACCATGACGCCATCCACGTAGAACCGCGCGGCCGATCCATCGTAGGTCGCCACGATGTGGTGCCATTGGTTATAGAAATTACTGACCAAGACACTGTTCGTTCCCGTTGCCTGTCCGTTCGAGTTCAGTGCACTGAGACCGGCACCCGGCAAACTGGGAACGACGAAAACGTAGTAGTGATTGCTGACACCGTCGAGCCCCATCCCGATCAGGTTTTCATTGCTCTGTGCTGCAGTGCAATAAACCCATGTCGCGATTGTGAGCGCGCCCAGATTTCGCAGCGATGATGCGGGCGAGGCTACGTTGTAGTACGTTCCCGGCGCGAACGAATAGCCGTGTCCAACCCTGCCTTGTACGAATCCTCCTCCACTGGTCCATGATCCTTGGTTGCCATTGCCGCTCTTGTCGAAGGAATCGTCATCAAAGGGCCAATACGCCACAACGCCGCGGGACGCGAAATCATAACTATCGTACCAGTGTGGCGGAGCAGTGCAACCTGCCGTAACGAATGTCGAGTCGCTGCCGCTCGCACTCCCTGCGATGTTCGTAGCACGAGCGCGGAAATGGTAGGAGACGCCGCCACACTCCAGACCATTGATCACGGCGCTGATCGCTTGCGCACCGGTACCGAATACTTGCTGCGCCGGCACCGTCGACCCGTACCCCGTCGTCCTTCCATACTCGAACGTCGTCGTCGTCTGCAGACTACTCGGATCCACCGTCGCATTCAGCGTTGCCGTGGTAGCAGTCAAGTCAGATGCTGTGCCCGTCACAACAAGAGGTGATCCACCCCCACAGTTCGCCGTCACGAATGTGTTGTTCCCACCTACCGCCGAACCTGCTGTATTTGTGGCAATCGCCCTGAAGTGGTAAGTAACCCCGCCACAATTCAGCCCGACGACGGATGCCGTGATCGACTGTGCGGTGCTGCCGTTCAGCGTCTGAGACGGCACACTGCTCCCGTATTGAGTGGTAAGGCCGTAATCGAACCCTGTAGTCGCCTGGGAGCCATTCGGATTCACCGTGCCATTCAATGTCGCACCCATTGCACCAACGGCCGATGCCGAACCGGTGGTGACCAAGGGTGCCACCGAACACGCCGGTACGATCTCACCGGAGTAAGCAGACTCGGAGATGGCGTTGTACGTTTTCAGACGGTAGGTAATCCATGAACAAGAACCAGACGGACTATCCTGATACGACGCGGTCCGAGTCGTCGGCGTGGGACTCGAGAGATCCACAGGCACGTTTCCAGCGACCGTCCAGTTGCCTCCATTGACTTTGCGCTCGACGGTAAATCCCGTCATACATGTGCAGGTGTACTGCCATGACACCAGAATGCCTGACCCGTTCGGAGTGGCCGTGATGCTGGTCGGAGGATCCAGTGACTCGCCGACGAGGCGCGCAGCGTGCCATCCTGCGTAGCGATTATCGGGGATGTGCTGAAGGACCGGCGCAATCGAAGTCGTTTTCGTGACGACCAGTTTGATCGTCTTCGAATTGTCCGATTGGAGATTCGTCGTTTGACCATCGTCATTGACGAACCCCAGCGACGTGTTCTTGCCGACAGTAAATACATGTGTTTCGACGCCCTGCGAGTAGGTAGTTGCTACTTCCGTGTTGGGCAGCAATTGACGATAGGTCGTCAGCATCCGGTCCTGTTCACCGCAGAAGCGAACTTCCGACGACACATAGTAATTCGCGAATACGCCAGGTATCGCCGCATAGGTGCTGCCATCAGTCGTTTGGACAGCAGTCACTCGATCATAGTCGCTGATGCCGAGGAAAGAGAGAGCACTGGCATCGACGGTTTCGTCGCCGGACACCGGAGTCAAAAACTGCCGGCGGTCGTCAATGAAGTCGAGGGCTGCCGGGTTACCCGGAGGGCCAGGCGCAAACCCAGCGTCGATCAGGTATGCCTGAGGAATGAATATTCCCGCGAATTGTGATGCATCACAGTAATCCACCGTCGGCGCGTGCAGTGTATCGAGACGCCAGGAAAGCGGCGACGCCTGACTGGAGCCTTTACTACCCGCGGTCAGACTGATTGTCGTTTGCGACTCATAGGCGTCCGCGATGTCCGCCGTCGTGTCGAGCGCCTCGAACATGGCACCGGTGTCACCTGCCGGCAGCGGCTCGAAGTTGAGATGGATTCCCTGGAAATGGCGGTTGTGTGCACTATTCCAGTCCACGACAGCTTTCGCCTCAGCGTTGGCCGTGCTTCGATAATTCTTGTGGCCGTTCGCAGCGTATGCGTGCACATCGAGCAGCGGCGTTACTGATTGTGCTTCATCCAGAAATGCTGTCAGACCGCTGTCATACGATCCACCGAGAATTCCCTGGCAGTCAGTCTGTAGAAACACCGTCCGGAAACCCTGCGCCTTTAATGCACGCACTTCTGCTCGGGCCGCCGCAGTGTCCGAAAGGAAGGTAGAGATCCGCGAGCAGGTGGTTTCCCAGACGTACGGCCCGTTGTAAGGGACAGCGCTGCGCACCGGGAGAATCTTCAATGCATTTTCACGCGTCACCGATAGCCCACCTGATGTGATCGATAAAGCGCGGTATGGAGTCGCCCGGTCGACGCTGGAAGCGCACATGCCCCGGACATACAAGGCTGAGGTGTCGGATGTATCGACCGTGAATGTAAACGCTGGATCGACGACGCCATTTTTGAGAGCTTTCACCGTCGTCGTTCCGTCGATCGGCAGGCCGAGATTCGACACACGAATCAGCAGTGGGCAGGTATTTCCGGCACGAATCGCATGCGGTTCCACACGCACGTTCGCCGCGTCGTCGACAATGAACGCATCTGTCCATGACCACCCATCGGTCTTGCTCCAGTTCGCTGAGGCCAGCGTGCTTACACGCAGACCAAAGGCGAGCGCCACAGAACCGCTCACAGGAGGAACCGCAAAAGAAAAGGTGAATACAGATCCACTACCGCCGCTCGCCACGTTTTGAGCAGCAGACTCGAATGTGTCGTAGTCGTAAGTGCTATCCCGCAAATAGTCGAACGCCATTCGAACAGTACTAGTCTGACTGAACCCGGCCTGCTGTAAAACGGTTGCCTTGACGAAGATCGTCTGGCCGGCATAGACGTGATCCGTGGCCGACAGTAGCCGGCCATTGCTGTCGTTCAAGCGAAATTCCGGCCGTGCAGCCACATAGGGTTCCACACGCTGTACTGTGAGCGTGGCCACAGTGTTCGCAGCGACCGTGACCGCCGCCGCTCTCCAGAATTCATCACCAGGCAACGGTTGACTTGTAGAAGGGTTCCAAACCTCGACGTGATATCCGCTGGCGGGAAGACCCACCCATGAGCACACTCCAGACACTGACGTGCGATCCTGCGGCAGCGGTGTATACGCGGAGTCGTACAGTTTGCAAATCGCACCGGATTTCAGGGAACCATCGAGATTTCGTACCGTTGCCGACAGATCTCCTGTCGGAGAAGCCACCGAAAAAGACTGGTACCCACTCGATGGCGAGAATGCCTGGCTACCACATGCATTGAACGCGCGGACCTTCCATGAATACGTTTGTCCCGATGAAACCGCTACCGTTTGAGACGTCGAGGTGACGTTCGCTGCAACCACACCGGGCGAGGCCCCTGTTCCAAAGTAGACATCGTAGCCAGAGGCTCCAGCGGCGGCGCTCCAGTTCAGCGGAACGGAAGTCGTCGAGCTATTCAGCGTCGCGCCGGGAGGGGGCGATGTCAGTGAAAAACTGCCGACCCCTGGACAATTGGCCGTGACGTTCCATACAACGGCCCCATAGGCATTCTCCACGTCGTAAACGATCGCCTTGACCGTTCCACTGCTATTGAACGTCTCGCTGCGAGCGGTGTTCACCGCTGAACCGCTGACGTACGTCTTCGCGACGAAGCTGTTATCGCGATACCACTCGACATACGAAAGGTTGCCGTCAGGGTCAGAGGCCGCGACGGTGAACTGGAGTGAAGATCCTGCACTCAAGGAGACATCGGATGACGAGGGAGAGACGTAGGACGCTGTCGGCGCCCGATTGCCGATCGTCACGCTCCACCCACCGTAAGCCGCGTTTCCTGAGGTGTCACGGATCGTGATGCTGATGTTATGAGTGCCGGATGCAGCAAATGACCAGACGAACGCTGGTACCTGCGAGTAATAACCCGTGATGCTGTCTGTGCGCTTGAGAACGGAGTCGACGTACCAGTCGGCGGCGGCAAGGTTCCCGCCGGAATCCGTCGCCTCAACGCTGAACGAAAGTTGGTCGTTGATATAGCCAGCGGCGCTTCCGCCGGTCGGGTAATCCTTGATCAAAACGGGGACGTAGGTGTCGGCGAGCAGTGCGGGACAAAGCATGGCCGCACTCAAACAGACGACCAACGTACGAAGCCGCATCGGAACCCTCGGCACCATGATACTGAGGAACGGCGGCGGCGGCATGGCGCTTGATCACAGACCAGTGTGCCGGCCGCATGTTCCAGCGCTGAAAATTCAAGGCCGCCTTGTTTCCATCTGGCCGGTCGAGGATACTCTCCACGTGGTCCAAGATCATTCATTCCGGATCGCGGGATGAGCCCCACTCCCGAACAAGACGCTCGTCGACTGATCGATGGAGCACTCGTCCAGGCTGGGTGGACGGTCCAGGACCGCATCGCGATGAACCTCTCCGCGGCTCGTGGTGTCGCCGTCCGCGAGTTCAAGATGACCTCGGGCCACGGCTTCGCTGACTACCTCCTCTTCGTCGATGGCAAAGCCGTCGGCGCGCTCGAAGCGAAACCGGTCGGCTTCGCACTCTTCAACGTCGAGTTGCAGGTCGACAAGTACGCGCATGGCTTACCTGCCGGCCTGAATCCTCCAGTCGATCCGCTCCCCTTCCAGTACATCAGTACCGGCGTCGAAACGAAGTTCATCAACGGACTCGATCCCGATCCGAAGACTCGCGCGATCTCGATGACGGTTCCGCACGTTCATCGCCCCGAGACGCTCGCAGAATGGATCGATGCAGAGACGCTCGATCAGTGGGTAAAACGCCTCCACGCCGAAGGGCCCGGTCTCTACACGAGCGCGGATGACACGAAGCCTTCCTCGTTTCGCGCGCGCCTGCAGACAATGCCGCATCTCATCCGCGCCGGCCTCTTCGCGAATCAATTCGAAGCCGTCACGAATCTCGAACAATCAATGAAGCGCGATCGTCCACGCGCACTGATCCAGATGGCGACCGGCTCAGGCAAGACCATTGCGGCGATCACTGCGATCTATCGCCTCATCAAATACGCCGGCGCCCGCCGCGTCCTCTTTCTCGTCGACCGCAGCAACCTCGGCGAACAGGCCGAGAAGGAATTTCAAGGCTACCGCGCACCGGAAAGTCATCGCCTCTTCACGGAGCTCTACAACGTGCAGCGCCTGACGTCGAACGCGATCATGGACTCGAGCAAAGTCGTGATCGCAACGATTCAGCGCGTCTACTCGATGTTGAAGGGCGAGCCGGATCTCGACCCACTCGAGGAAGAGATCTCGCAATTCGAATCGAGCGGCGCGGCGATGAAGGAACCTCTGCCCGTCATCTACAACGCCGCGTATCCGCCGGAGTTCTTCGACGTCGTCGTGATCGACGAGGTACATCGCTCGATCTACACGCTCTGGCGGCAGGTCGTCGAATATTTCGACGCCTCGCTCATCGGCCTCACCGCCACGCCATCCAAACAAACCCTCGGTTTCTTCCACAAAAATCTCGTGATGGAGTACGACCACGAGCGCGCGGTCGCCGACAACGTGAACGTCGACTTCGAGGTCTACAACATCCGAACGAGGATCACGGAGCGCGGATCGATGGTCGAGGCGACACCCGACACGATGCTCGGCTACCGTCACAAGCAAACACGCGCCACGCGTTGGGAGACCCCGGACGAAGACCTCACCTACGATCCAAACGAGCTCGATCGGCGAGTCGTAGCGAAGGATCAGATCCGCACGATCATCCGCACCTTCCGCGATCGTCTGCCGATCGATATCTTTCCCAACCGCAAGGAAGTTCCGAAGACGCTCATCTTCGCGAAAGACGACAGCCACGCCGAGGACATCGTGGAGATCGTGCGCGACGAATTCGGGCGAGGGAACTCGTTCTGCCAAAAGATCACCTACAAAGTCACCTCGGCGAATCCGCGCGATCTGATCCAGGCGTTTCGCAATCAGTACGAGCCGCGCATCGCGGTGACGGTCGATATGGTGGCGACGGGCACGGACATCAAGCCGATCGAGATCGTGATGTTCATGCGCGCGGTGAAGAGCCGTGTGCTGTTCGAGCAGATGAAAGGCCGCGGTGTGCGCGTCATCGATCCGAATGATCTGCAGGCGGTGAGCGGTGCCGATGCGCGCGCGAAGACGCACTTCGTGATCGTCGATTGCGCCGGGATGACGGAGACGCAGCTCGCCGATACACAGCCGCTCGAGCGGAAGCGAACGGTGAGCATGGCCGCGTTGCTCGAGCATGTGGCGATGGGCGGCACCGACCCGCAGATGCTCTCATCGCTTGCGAGCCGGCTCTCGCGACTCGACAAAGAGTGCGGACCCGAAGAGCATGCGCGGATCGGAGAAGCGACGGGCGGCGTACCGCTCGCGCGTATTTGTCGCGATATTGTCGAAGGGCTCGATCCCGACAAGCAGATCGGCGAGGCGCGGCGGATGTTCGACGCCGCGGAGCCGGACGAAGCGCAGGTACGCAAGGCCGCCGAGAAGTTGTTGAAGAGTGCGACCGCACCACTCGCGACGAATCCTGCGCTGCGCATGCTGCTCACCGAAATCAAGCGCGAGCTCGAACAGGTGATCGACGAGGTCTCGCAGGACGAGTTGCTGATGGCTGGCGCGAGCGACGAAGCGAAGGAGAAGGCGAAGGCGCTCGTGACGTCGTTCGAGACGTTCATCGAGGAGAACAAGGACGAGATCGACGCGCTGCAGTTCTTCTACGCGCAGCCGTACACGAGACGGTTGTCGTTCAAGGACATCAAGGATCTGGCGGAGACGATCAAAGCGCCGCCGCGCTCCTGGACGCCGGAGAAGCTGTGGCGCGCATACGAGACGTTGCGCAAGGATCACGTAAGAGGCGCATCGAGCGCGCGGCTGCTGACGGATATCGTGTCGCTAGTTCGCTTCGCAGTGCATCGCGACGATGAGCTCGTGCCTTTCGGCGAACATGTGCGTGAACGCTTCGAACAATGGATGGCTCAGCAACGCGACGCGGGTCGCGCGTTTACTGTGGAGCAACGACACTGGCTGGAGATGATGCGCGATCACATCGCGACGAGCGTGGAAATGACGGTGGAGGATTTCGATCTCGCTCCGTTCGCGGAGGAGGGTGGTTTGGGAAAAGCAGCGCAGGTATTTGGCGGCGAGCTGCGGCGAGTGATCGATGAGTTGAACGGAGCTCTCGCTGCGTGAGCGTAATTGACTCGCTACTCCCGGCCGGCTGGTCTCTCGCCACACTTGGCGAGTGCCTAGAATGGGGAAGCGGCGGCACACCACTTCGCTCACACACTGAGTTTTTTGGTGGTGACATCCCGTGGGCGATCATCGGCGATCTAACGGATGGTCCAGTTTCTTCAACGGCGTCAACGATAACAGAGCTCGGACTGCGCAGCAGCGCCGCCAGGTGGGTGCCGACCAATTCCGTGCTGCTCGCTATGTACGGCTCTATCGGGAAGCTCGGCATCAACACATCGCCCTTAACAACGAATCAGGCCATTGCGTTCACGCAGCCTAGTCCGATCGATAGCAAGTACTTGTTCTATTACTTGATGTCTGCTCGATCAGAACTGATCGCACAAGGTCAGGGTGGAACCCAAAGCAACATCAGTCAAACACTCATAAAGCAGTTCCCGTTCGTAGTGGCGCCGTTGCCCGAACAGCATCGCATCGTCGAAGCCATCGAGTCGTACTTCACGCGACTCGATGACGCGGTAGCGACGCTGGAGCGTGTGCAGCGCAACCTGAAGCGCTATCGCGCCTCGGTGCTCAAGGCCGCCGTCGAAGGAAGGCTCGTCCCGACCGAGGCCGAGCTGGCCCGCGCCGAGGGCCGAGACTACGAGTCAGCACTGGTTCTCGTCGAACCTATTGCACGGACCGAAAGACATGCCGAAGACAATCTGCCAGAAGTCCCGGAAGGCTGGCGTTGGTCTTCCATTGGCGAAGTCGGCGATGTTTCGGGCGGGCTTACTCAAAATGCAAAGCGAAACCAGTTGCCCAATCAGCTGCCGTTCCTTCGCGTAGCGAATGTATACGCGAACGAACTTCGGTTGGAACAAGTCAACACAATCGGTGTACTCGATAGCGAGATCGATCGCGTCAGACTCGAGCGTGGGGACCTGCTCGTCGTGGAAGGCAACGGAAGCTTGGATCAGATCGGCAGGGTTGCGATCTGGGACGGTTCGATCGATCCTTGTCTGCATCAGAATCACCTGATCAAGGTGCGTTTGGGTGCGACGACGCTTTCGCAATGGGCTCTGTTGTGGCTTCTGAGCCCACGCGGTCGAAGGACAATCGAACAGGCAGCGAGTTCCACGTCTGGATTGCACACACTCAGTCTGTCGAAGATTGCGCGGATGCCGATTCCGATTCCTCCCATTGCCGAGCAGTCGCGAATCGTCGCTGAAGTCAATCGTCTACTTACGATCTCTGACGCCGCCGAAACAGACTCCAGGTTGAGTATCACGCGATGCGCCCGACTTCGCCAATCCATCCTCAAGTGGGCATTCGAAGGCCGCCTCGTCGATCAGGAGCCGAGCGACGAATCAGCATCGGTTCTTCTTGAACGCATCCGCGCGCAACGCGCGGAAAGGCAGCCGAGCACTCGCGCCAAATCGCGTCGATCGAAATCTACGTCAGATAGATGAAATCGTCGCCGGTGGCCAAGCCGAACTAGAGAACGATGTCCGCGTGCAGCTTCAACTCAGGCCGAACGCTCTTGTTGCCCAAAGTATCCAGATAGACGCGGAGCCCTTCTCGTCGCGCGAATCGCATCGCTGGTACGAGATCGGAATCGCCGGTCACAACAACGATCGTGCCGACGAGTTGCTTCAACGCGAGCGAAGCGATGTCGAGACCGATGCGCATATCGACACCCTTCTGCTGGATCTTCGGCGACACATCCGTCGGTTCGACGCGAGCTTTCGCGCCACTCATCAACTCCTTGACCGCCCGACTCGTGAGCTGCCATCCCTGGTGCACGAGAGTTCCGCGACGGACCGCCACATCCGGCTGGTTCTCCAGCTGATCGATCAACTGCATGTTTTGTCGAAACGCGGGAGTGGCGCCGAAATCGATTGCGGTCTTGTCCAGCGGGTTGGCCGTCGTGCCGTTCCTGTATGGCGGCGTTGTGAAAGATTTTCA
>CAZKID010000070.1:0-6427 GCA_964552405.1 uncultured Thermoanaerobaculia bacterium | reverse complement strand
AAGGGACGAGAGTTCCGGAGTCGACTTGATCCGAGTCACTTCAGCCATGACCTGACCGACATCGGGAAAGTGCTTGTGCCTCTTCCCCAACGTCTTCTTGACGTATTCGCCGTCGAGGAGAATGGCGTAACGATCGGTCAAGGCCATCGCGAACTGAACAAAATTAAGGCCCCTACATCACGTGAGGCCGAAGCCTGCTTCGATAGTCGACGTGACGTAGGGGCCGCGTTTTTTATGCCGGCGACAGTCTGTCCCCGTGCCATATTCAATGTCAAGATGCGTGCCGGCATTCCTGCCTGAGCTGGCTTCTACGGATTGCAGAAGTCACTGAAGGAGAACCGCTGATTGGCTCAAGGAACGAGCATCGAGTGGACGGAATCGACGTGGAATCCGGTCACCGGCTGCACAAAGATCAGCCCCGGCTGCAAGAACTGCTACGCGGAGCGGATGGCGCATCGGCTGCAGCGGATGGGACAGCCCAACTATCGAAATGGATTCGAAGTCACCCTGCAGCCCGCCATGCTCGAATTGCCGCTTCGCTGGCGCAAACCGCAGTCGATCTTCGTCAACTCGATGAGCGATCTCTTTCACGATGCCGTTCCTTTCGATTACATCCAGCGCGTGTTCGAAGTCATGCGCAGCGCGCACTGGCACCGCTTCCAGGTATTGACCAAACGTGCCGAGCGCCTTGCAAATCTCAGCCCCTACCTCGACTGGCCGGAGAATGTCTGGATGGGAGTGAGTGTCGAAAGCAGCGCCTACGTCAGTCGGATCGACTCGCTTCGCTCGACGGGAGCGAAGATCAAGTTTCTGTCGATCGAGCCACTGCTCGAAAAATTGCCGAAGCTCGATCTCCGAGGGATTGACTGGATAATCGTCGGCGGCGAGTCGGGGCCGCGCTCCCGCCCGATGCAGCCGGAGTGGGTCACTGCCCTCCGCGATCAGTGTGAGAAGGCGGAGGTCGCCTTCTTCTTTAAACAGTGGGGCGGGACCAACAAGAAGAAGGCCGGGCGCCTCCTCGAAGGGCGGACGTGGGATGAGATCCCGACTCGGTGACGCAGGGATTGCCTGATGCCCAGAATGGGCAGTATCATGCCCAAAGTGGGCACACCGACCGGAAGTCCGAAATCGGGATTGGCGGATTCGCTTTTCACCGCGACGCAGCAACGCGTCCTCGCACCCCTGTTCGGCCATCCCGATCAGTCGTTCATCCAGCAGGAGCTCATTGAGCGAGCAGGCGGCGGCTCGGGGGCCATTCGCCGCGAGCTCGCGCGGCTCGTCGAGAGCGGCCTCGTCATCATGACCCACGTCGGAAAGCAGAAGCACTTTCAGGCGAATCAGGCCGCGCCGATCTTTCAGGAATTGCGCGGCATCGTTCTCAAGACCGTCGCACTCACTGACCCGCTGCGATCTGCACTCCGGGCGCTCGCGAAACGAATCGAGCTTGCGCTGGTGTACGGTTCCGTCGCTGGCGGCAAAGAACATGCACGAAGCGACATCGATCTCCTCATCGTCTCCGATGAACTTTCGCTCGAGGCCGTATTCAAACGGCTCGCGCCTGTAGAGAAGACGCTCGGTCGTACGATCCACCCGACGCTCTACACACACGCCGACTTTCTAAAGCGGCGGCGCACTGCCAACCCGTTCCTGACAACAGTTCTCGCGGGTGAGCACATTGTGCTGCTCGGATCTCTCAGCCATGTCGACGAATCTCGATAATCTCGTAATCGCCACCCGCGTTCAAGGACTCGGAACCATCAAACCATCATGAGCGATCTCTCCAACCGCATCGTCCAAAAGCTCTGGTCCTACTGCAATGTCCTCCGCGACGACGGACTCTCCTATCAGGACTATCTCGAACAACTCACCTTTCTGCTCTTTCTAAAGATGGCCGATGAGCGCGAACGGCTCATTGGCGAGAAGCAGGCGATTCCCGCGGGCTACCGCTGGGCCGATCTGTCCGCGCCGCAGATGGAAGGCGTCGAGCTCGAGCAGCACTATCGCGAAACACTGCGCGTTCTCGGATCAGAAAAGGGAATGCTCGGCCTCATCTTTGAGAAAGCGCAGAACAAGATTCAGGACCCTGCGAAGCTGCGCCAACTCATAGTCGAATTGATCGGCAAAGAGAACTGGTCCGCGATGGCGAGCGACGTGAAAGGCGAGGCCTACGAAGGCCTGCTCGAGCGCAACGCGCAGGACGTGAAAGGCGGCGCGGGACAGTACTTCACGCCGCGCGCACTCATCGACGCGATCGTCGATTGCATCCAGCCGCGGCCCGGCGAGATCGTGGCCGATCCTGCGTGCGGAACTGGCGGCTTCCTCCTTTCCGCGCACGAATACCTGAAGAATCACTACGAGCTCGATCGAGATCAGAAGCGGCACCTTCGCTACGACGCACTGCGCGGCGTCGAGCTCGTGCCCAACGTCGCACGACTCTGCGGCATGAACCTCTTTCTGCACGGCATCGGTCCCGACGGCACCGACGAGCACGAACCGCCAATCGCCATCGATGACGCCCTGCGCGACGAGCCGTCACTGCGCGCGCAGGTCGTCATCACGAATCCGCCATTCGGCAAGAAGTCTTCCATCACGATCGTGAACGAGGAAGGTGACACCGATCGCCAGGCACTCACCTACAACCGCCCCGACTTCTGGACGACGACGTCCAACAAACAGCTCAACTTCGTGCAGCATGTGAAGTCGTTGCTCGCGATCCACGGCCGCGCAGCAGTCGTCGTCCCCGACAACGTGCTCTTCGAAGGTGGCGCCGGCGAAATCGTCCGGCGAAATCTGCTCAACGAGTGCGACGTCCACACGTTGCTGCGCCTCCCCACCGGAATCTTCTATGCACAGGGCGTCAAAGCAAACGTGCTCTTCTTCGATCGCAAGCCTGGCGCGAAAGATCCATGGACGAAGACCGTCTGGGTCTACGACCTCCGCACAAACAGGCACTTCACGCTGAAGACGAAGCGGATGATGCGCGCCGATCTGGACCAGTTCGTCGATTGCTATCGGCCCGCGGATCGTCATCAGCGTCAAGCGACATGGTCGGAGCAGGCACCCGAGGGACGGTGGCGCGCTTACACGTACGAAGAGATCGTCGCGCGCGACAAGGTAAGCCTCGATCTCTTCTGGCTCCGCGACGAAAGTCTCGAAGACTCAGACAACCTCCCCGATCCGCACATTCTGGCGCAGGAGATCGCGGACGATCTCCGCTCCGCACTCGCGCAGATCGAGGACGTGCTCGGAGATCTGGAACAGCGTGCGGTTCTCGACTGAATGGCACTTACCTCGACTATTTACAACGCGATCATCGAGCTCTCAGACGTCGATCGCGGCGTCTACGAGACACTCGATCTGCGTCTGGCGATGCATCCGTCGGAGTCGGCCGAGTATCTGGTCACGCGGCTCCTGGCGTACTGCCTGGAGTACACGGAAGGAATCGAATTCACGGCCGGCCTATCCAACGGCGAAGAGCCGGCGATCCTCGTCCGCGATCTGACGGGCCGCGTCGTTTCGTGGATCGAAGTCGGAATGCCGGACGCGGACCGGCTCCATCGCGCGAGCAAACTCGCCAGCCGCGTGGCCCTCTATACCCACCACAACCTTCGCAACGTCGTGGGACAGCTGCAAGGCCGAAAGATTCACCGCGCCGCGGAGATCCCGATCGTTTCGTTCGGCCACGGATTCATCGACGAGCTGGCCGCGTGCCTCCAACGCCGGATGAAAATCTCGTTGTCGATCACCGAACGCCATCTCTACCTCGACGTGGATGGCAGGAACTTGACGACGATCGTGGATGAAGTGCGGCTACCGGACCGGTGAGATCGTCCCACCTACGGCCGCAGCTTCACGTGCAGTCTCTCCCCGATGCTGAGGTAGAGCTTCGGGTTCTCGTAACGGAAGGAGTTGGCCGAGCCGACGAATCCCAGCAGCACGCCGGTCAGAATCGAATAGACCGCGAGGACGATCGTGATCGTGCGAAACACGGTCGTCCTCACGTTCCACTCTTCGAGCAGCGCGAAGCCGTATTCGATCGAGAGAATGGACGAGATCACGAGGAGCAACATGAAATCGAGGCTGTAGCGCGTCACGACCCACCAGCATGCGCCCAGCACTCCGAGCACGAGAGATCCGCCGAGCATCAGGCAGAGAGCCGTTCGCACCGCCGCTGATGCCTCGCGGCGTGCCGAGGCGAGCAGCAGCGCGAAGAATCCGCCGAGGGCAACGAGCGGCACGAGCGCGACGATCCCCACTACGGTGTCCGATCCGAGATTGGCAGAAACGGCAGGATCGAGCAGGCCATCCCGTGCATCGACATAAGGGAAGCGGCTGTGGAACGTCGGAGCCCAGAACAGATAGTGCTCCGCGGTGTTGACGAAGCGCAGCAGCTCATTCGTGTTGCGAATCGAACAGATGCGCGCTCCTACGCACGACATGTCCTCGATCTGATACGAGGTGCCGAGCTCTGTCAGCTTGCCGAAGCGCGCGTAGTTGTAGGTCGAGGAGAGGATGACCCAGCACGCAATCGGAAGCGCGACTGCGACAACGACGCGCTCGAGCGGTAGACGCTGACGCGCGGCATGGATCGCGAGCAACGTCGGGATGATGAGCAGGATCAAGTGCGGACGCGCCGCAGCGGACAACGCAAGCCAGAGGCTCATCCACGCTGCGCGGCTCACTGACGGCGCATCGACAAAGCGAAAAAGTGCGAGCGCCCAGGTGGTGCTCATCGCCATCCCGCACAGAATCGCGACCTCGTAAACGCGAACATCCGACAGCAGATACGCGATCACATTTCCAACTCCGGCCAGCAGGAGCCATAGAGGCAGCGGAATGCGCGAGCGCGCAGGCAGCGCACGCTTCAACAGGAGCGCGGCGGCAGCGAAGGCCCAGGCGCAGAAGAAGACCGCAACGAACGGATCGGATGGATACGCATGACGGAAGAAATGCCAGGGTAGATAGAACGTCAGCACCGGCAGCGGAGAGAAATAGAGGTAGTAGTGCCCGCGATAGTAGGACGCGTCCCACATCGCGGCCACGCCCGCGGCCTTTCGCTGTTGCGGATCGTACGGATCTGCGAGCGACGCGAGCCGCGGATCAGGCGTGGACTCCATCCATAAATGATGCGAACGGAATCCTTCGGCCAGACGAACGTAGTACTCCGCTCCCGGCCGTTCGCGATGCGACTCGTTCCAGGCCAACTCACGAAACGTCATCCTCCCGACGCTGCCGAAGAAGACGTACACGAAGATGACGAGCAGCCCGGACGCGGCAGCCGCAATCACGCTCGCGCGCCGGAGATAGTCAGTTCGCCCCACGAAGCGCGAAGGATAGCGCACGTCTGGCATTGAACTTTCATCACACGCGAGCATGCCGCTCCTGCTCATGCTGGCCCTCTCATCGCTGATTCCATTCAATGATCTCGGTCCCGCGCCGTACGCCTATGGCTACTTCGGCGGACTCTGGGAAGACGGCTCGAACGTCATGCCCGCTGATCACGCGGCCGATGGGCTGCGGCGCGCGGCGCTGATTCAACCGCTCGATGCGGATGGACACCCGGCCGCGAACGGGCGGATCGGCTTCGCGGCTGTGGGATTCGGTCAGACATCGCGCATCGCGAGTGCATTCGCGGAGATGACGCACAACGATCCGCGCGTGAACCGCGACGTGGTCTTCGTCAATGCCGGCGCGGCAGGAATGGATGCCACTCACTGGGTTCGCTACAACGATCAGAACTACGATCGCGTTCGAAACTCCGTCCTTCGTCCGGCAGGCTTGAGCGAACAACAGATTCAGGTGGCCTGGATCGAGCTCGCCGACGACACACCCTACTCACCGCTGCCGATCCAGGACAGCGATGCGTACCGGCTCAAGGGAAATCTCGCCGAATCGCTACGCGCGATGAAGAAACGATGGCCGAATCTGCAGATCGCGTATCTCTCCAGTCCCGTTTACGGCGGCTACGCGACGACGAATCGGAATCCGGAGCCCTATCCCTACGAAGCGGCGCTCTCGGTGCGCTGGGTCGTCGTCGGTCAATGCATTCTGATGCGAACAGGATTCCTCTGGGACTCGCGGATCGGCAACGTCGATTACGAGCGCGGGATCGCACCGTGGGCTTCATGGGGACCTTACCTATGGGCCGATGGAACGGTTCCACGCAGCGACGGGCTGACGTGGGAACGAGGCGACTTTGAGGATGACGGCGAGACGTTGTCCGATCGCGGCGCGGCGAAAGCCGCCGCCCTGCTCTGGTCGTTTCTCGCGAACGAGCCGACGGCGCAATGGTTTCGTGAGGCGCATGCGCCCGCGCGATTCCGAGCCGCACGGCCGTGAGGGCGGCGCTCCGTCATCGCGAGCGGGCGACGTCGCTGCGCGACGCGACTGAGTAAGAGAAACTCGCGGTGCTCTGGCCGTCAGTTTC
>CAZKID010000069.1:0-16461 GCA_964552405.1 uncultured Thermoanaerobaculia bacterium | reverse complement strand
ATTGCCGCAGGCAACGGCCGGTGGGGCTTCGTCCGGGATGCCGGGATGGATTGCGCCCATGTCGATGCCGAGTTCGGGCGAACAGGTGGCCACGAGCGCCGGCATACGTCCCGGCTTCAGGTTGTCTTCGATCTCGATGCGCTGCGCGCGCGCGATCGAGCCGTGATGCGCCTGCACGAGTGTCTCGCCCGCGAGCTCGTTGAGTGCAGCGGCGAGGCGTTCTGCGAGCCGGCGAGAGTTGACGAAGATCAGAGTCGAACGATGCGCGCGGATGATCTCCAGCAGTCGCGGATGAATCGCCGGCCAGATCGATTGGCGTGGAGACTGTGCCGCGGCACCGCTCGGAATGTCGTCACGCTCGGCGAGCTTCGCCATCTCTTCGACCGGTACTTCGACGCGAAGCGAGAGTTGCTTGCGCTCACCCGTGTCGATGATCGTCGTCTTGCGGAACGCCGTCTTTGTCGCATCGGCGAACTCGCGTTGAAGGAGCTCCGCGCTCTCCGCGTCTCCGCGTGAGAACGGTTTCTCGCGGAGGCGCGGAGACGCGGAGATTGTTCCTCCGAGGAAGCGCGCGACCTATTCGAGCGGCCGCTGTGTAGCAGAAAGGCCGATGCGTTGAGGCGGCCGTGCACACAACAGCGACAACCGTTCCAGCGACAGCGCGAGATGCGCCCCGCGCTTCGTCGGCACGAGTGCGTGGATCTCATCGATGATGATGCTCTCGACACCGCGCAGCACCTCACGCGCGTTCGACGTCAGCATCAGATAGATCGACTCGGGAGTCGTGATGAGGATGTCGGCGGGGTTACGAAGAAACCGCGCGCGTTCGGATTGCGGCGTATCACCGCTGCGGATCGCGATCTCCGGCATGACGAACGATTCGCCTCGCGAGGTGGCGAGATTCGCGAGGCCGGCGAGCGGCGCGCGCAAGTTCCGTTCGACATCGACCGCCAGCGCCTTGAGCGGAGAGATGTAGACGACGCGGCAGCGGCGTTCCTTTGCCGGCCGCGGCGTGAACATGATCTTGCTGAGCGCCCAGAAAAACGCGGTCAGCGTTTTTCCACTGCCCGTAGGAGCGGTGATCAGCGTCCATTCGCCGCGTGCGATGGCCGGCCAGCCGAGTTCCTGCGCGCGGGTTGGCGAGCCGAACGCGCTCTGAAACCAGTCGCGAACGACCGGCGCAAACAAATCGAGTGATGGACTCATGTGAGCAGGCTCACACTTTCGGCGCCCCAAGATGGTCAATATGTGAGCCGATCAATCGTCAACTCCGGTCTCGCTGGACATTAAATCTTTCCACTGCAAGAATAGTAACCAGTCTCCACGCGACGACATGCAAGGACGGGAATGCGGCTGAAGGTGCTCGGCGCCTATGGTGCGTCGGATGCGGAACACAATCTGACCGGCTATTTGCTGGACGACTGGTTCGCCGTCGATGCGGGGACGCTGACATCCAAGCTCTCCTTCGCGCAGCAGGGGCGCATCCAGGGTGTCTTCATCACACACTCGCACGCCGATCACATTCGTGATCTCCCTCACCTGATTCACAACCGTTTCGCGCAGAACAGCGGTCCTCTCAATCTCTTCGCCTCGCGTGAAGTGATGGATTTGCTGATGAAGAATGTCTTCAATGGATTCGTCTGGCCTGACTTCTCGGGGATCATCGCACCGCTGAGCGGTAAGCCTGCCGTCGTCTACCGTCCGCTCATGCCTGGCAAGAAGACCGCGTTCAATGGAATCAACATCACGGCGGTCGCGGTCGATCACCAGATTCCCGCGTCGGGTGTGATCGTCGAGATGAACGGACAAGCCATCACCTTTACGGGTGACACGGGTCCGACCTCGGAGATCTGGAAGCGGACGAACAAGACGCCGAATGTCGTCGCGGTCGTGACCGAAGCATCGTTTCCGAATGATCAGCAGTCGCTCGCCGATGAGACCGCGCATCTCTCGCCACAGACCTTCGGCGAAGAGTTGAAAAAGATCGTGGTCGATGCGCCGGTCTATGCGAGCCATCGCAAGATTCCGTTCGAGCGGGACATCGAGTCGCAGATCAAGAATCTTCGCGACCGCAGAGCGCGCGTGCTGCTCGAGAAGAACTACACGCTGTAAAGCGGGGCGCTGAGTGCCCCGTGCCCCGAATACAATCCTCGCTGATGCCACGCCCTTCCGTCACTGCTCTCATTCACACGCTGAATGAGCACGACTACATCGAGGACTGCATCCGCTCCGTGGAATGGGCGGACGAGATCTATCTCATGGACTCGTTCTCGACGGACGGCACGCTCGATCTCGTGCGCGAGAAGTTTCCCCGCGTCCGCATCGAACAGCGCGAATACCTAGGGGCCGCCTCACAGAAAAACTACGCGATCGATCGCGCGACTCACGACTGGATCTTCGTCATCGACGCTGATGAGCGTGTGACACCGAAGCTGCGCGACGAGATTCTCCGTACGCTCGAAGGTCCGCTCGACCGCTGGGCGTATTCCGTCGGACGGTTCAATTTCATGCTTGGACGCCCTGTACGGTTCAGCGGATTGCAGCGCGATCGCGTGACACGCCTCTTTCATCGCGGTCATGCGCGCTATCCGAACAAGCGCGTGCATGCCGACCTGCTCGTCGATGGCGAAGCGGGACGCCTCGCGCACAAGATGGATCACCTCTACATCCGTTCGTTCGATCACATGATCGCGAAGATGACGCGCTACGGAAACTGGGCTGGCACGCAGATGTTCCTCGAGGGGAAGGAAGCGTCGGTCTTCGATATCTTCAGTCATCCCTTCGCGAAATTCGTGCGCGACTACCTCTTCAACTTCGGATTTCTCGACGGCGCACCGGGACTCATCTCCGTCGGCATGCACGTCTATTACACGTTCTGGAAATACGCGAAGCTGTGGGAGTTCACGCGCCTCAAGCGGCTCGGCAAACCTGTGCCGCTGCCGCCGCTCGATGAAGAAGAAGAGCGTTGGGAATTACCGTGGATGAAGAAGGTGTAGGACAGGCGCCCTCGCCTGTCGGGTCTGGGCAGACGGGCGAGGGCGCCTCTCCTACACTGCCTCCACCTTCACGTGTAACCCATCGACGGCCGTCACGCGCACGCTCGCACCTTCCGGCACAGGCGCCTTCGCGACTGCATTCCACAGTTCGCCGTGGACGAATACTTTTCCTTCCGGCTCGAGTGCTGTGCGCGCGATGCCGACCTCGCCCACCATTCCTTCCTGACCCGTGACGACGCGCGTGTGCCGTGCGCGCAGAACGAGCGACATCAGGAAGACCGCGATGAAGCCGATCGGGATGCTCGCCGCGAGGGCGGTCGGAATGCTCACGCGCATCTCGGGAATCGGGCTGTCGATCAAGAGCACGCCGCCGAGCACCATGCAGATCACGCCGCCGATGCCGAGGACGCCGTGCGAGGTGAATTTGGCCTCGAGGGCGAAGAGGGCGAAGGCGGCCAGCAGGAGGATGAGCGCAGCGAAACGCGTCGGCAGAATGTCGAGCGCAAACGCGGCGAGGAGGATGCAGATCAAGCCGGTCACTCCGGGAACGACGGCGCCCGGGTGATTGAATTCCGCGAAGATCGCGAGCGCACCGATGACGAGCAGAATGAACGCGACGTTCGGGTTGAGGATGGTGCCGAGAAGGCGCTGCTTCAGCGTCATGTTGAAGTCGACGAGCGCCATTCCCTTCGTGTGGAGTACGACGTGCGAGCCATCGAAGCGCGTGATGTTGCGGCCGTCGATCGCACTGATCAGCGAGGGAACATCCTGCGCGACGACATCGATCAGCTTCTGCGAGAGCGCCTCCTGATCGGTAAATGACTTCGACTCGCGCACGGCGCTTTCCGCGATCGCGACGTTGCGGCCGCGCTTCGTCGCGACGCTGCGCATGAGAGCCGCGGCGTCGTTCTCGATCTTCGCCTTCATCACGTCATCCATCTTTTCGCCGCCGTAGAGGACGGGATGCGCGGAGCCGGTGTTCGTGCCGGGCGCCATCGCAGCGATGTCGGCCGCCTCGAGGATGAAAAAGCCTGCGGAGGCGGCGCGGCTTCCGCTCGGCGAGACGAACACCGCGACCGGCACTCGCGACTTCAGCATCTTCTGCACGATCGTGCGCATCGAATCTTCCAGTCCGCCGGGAGTGCGCAACTCGAGCAGTACGAGCTCGGCGTTCGTCTTCGTTCCTTCATCGATGGCCCGCTCGACGAACTCCGCGCTGATCGGATGAATCACGCCATCGATGACGACGTGAATGATTGCGGCATGAGTGCTGGCGGCAATGAGGAGCGTGAGCAGGAGCAGAGCGCGGCGCATGCGACAAGTGTAGGACAATGCGCGCATGGCGAAGGGAAGCTGGGCCGGGGCCGGATGCGCGGCGTTGTGCGCGCTTCCCTTCTGCGCCGGCGGCATCGCCACGATCTATTCGGCGCAGCCGGGCGAGCAACTCCCGATTCACGTTGCAGCCGGCTCCGCGTTTCTCCTCACGGGACTCGCGATCATCTTCGGGGTCATCGCGTTGACACGCGCAACGGCTGCGAGCTTCCAGCTGCGCAAGCGCTATCCCGATCAGCCGTGGATGTGGCGTGAGGATTGGGCGGCGAACACGATCGCGGATCAGGGCACGCTGTTGCTCGCAACGCTCTGGTTCTTCGCGGTGATCTGGAATCTCATCTCCCTGCCGCTGGTCTTCGCGATGCCCTGGCGGGAAGTGCGCAACCAGCCGGTCGTGATCGTCATTTTTCTCTTTCCTGCCATCGGCGTGCTGTTGTTGTTCGCGGTGCTGTTCAAAAGCGCGCAAAGGATGAAGTACGGTGCGTCGACATGCCACATCGATTCGCTGCCGATCGTTCCCGGCCGCACGTTTCATGGCGAGCTCACGACGCGAGTGCGCGATCTGCCTGAGCGCGGCTTCGACCTGAAGCTGACCTGCACACGCAGAACGGGCAGCGGTAAGAGCACGAACCAGACGATCGTGTGGCAGGAGACGCAGACCGTGCTCACGGCGACGCCAGGGTTTGACGGGGCGCGGGTTTCGTTCACGTTCGGCATTCCATCAAGTGCAGAGGTGTCGGATGGCGCGATCTCGTGGCGGCTCGAGGTTGCGGCGGAGGTGCCCGGCATCGACTACTCGGCGGCGTTCGATCTTCCCGTCTATGCGATGGCGGGACAAACAGTGGAAGCGATGCAGCTGGCGTGGCCCGCGCCAACGAGCGATCCGATGCGATGGACGCCCGCGCCCGAATCGCGAATTGCGATTTCCGCAATGCCGAGCGGTGGCGAGGAGTACCGCGTCGGGCCCGCGGCGGCGGGCTGCTTCGGCTTCTCGTTCTTTCTGTTGTTCTGGTTCGGAATCGTCGGCGCGATCACGTTCTTCGGTGCGCCGCTCTTCTTCACGATCGTGTTCGTTGCCCTCGGATTGCTCGTCGTCGCAATCGGCATCGATTGGGTCACGGGCCGCAGCGTGGTGCGCGCAGACCGGCAAGTTCTCGCCATCGAACGGACGACGCTCGTGACCAAGACGAGACGCGAAGTGAGCCCGCGAGACATCACCGGGATCACGACGACCATCGGAGGGACGAACAACGGCGTGCCGCTGTATCACGTGGTCGTGCGCAGCGCGGGCGGGAACGTGAATGCTGCGAAATACATCCGGCTCAAGAGCGACGCGGAGATGCTCGCCGCACGGATGCGGATCGCGTTGGGTGTTTAGATACTCCGTTACTCCGGCATGTAGTCGGGCTGTGGCTCGTAGTTGAAGAACTTCGTGATGTCGTTCCGAAACACCAGCTTGAAGTCACCGATCGGGCCGTTGCGCTGCTTGGCGATGATGATCTCGGCGATGCCCTTCTCTTCCGTTTCCTTGTTGTAGACCTCGTCGCGATAGATGAATGCGACGAGATCTGCGTCCTGCTCGATCGAACCCGATTCGCGAAGGTCGGAGAGCTGCGGGCGATGATCGCCGGTGCGTTGCTCCGGCCGGCGCGAGAGCTGCGAGAGCGAGATCAGGGGAACGTTGAGCTCTTTCGCGATTGCCTTCAGGCCGCGCGAGATCTGCGAGATTTCCTGCTGACGCGACTCGATTTTTCCTTTGATCGACATCAGCTGGAGGTAGTCGACCATCACCATGTCGAGGCCGGCTTCCATCTTGAGCCGGCGTGCCTTCGCCCGCATCTCGAGCGGATCGATGCCCGGCGTGTCGTCGATGAAGATCTTCGCCTTCGACAACCGTGCGGAAGCCTCCGCGAGATCGCGCCAGTTGCGCTCGCTCAACATCCCGGCGCGAATCAGGTGGTTCGACACGCCCGACTCCGAAGATAGGATGCGGAGTCCGATCTGCTCCTTCGACATTTCGAGCGAAAAAACACCGCACGAATAGAGCCGCTGGCCGCCGTTGCGCGGTTGACCATCCTTGCCCGGGATCGCGATCGACTCCGCGATGTTCATCATGAACGACGTGTTGTGCGTAACGGTGTAGCCGTCGGTGATGTAGAGGTGCGATGGATGGGAGACGGCAATGCACTGTGTCTGCGTGAACCGCGTTGGTGTGATCGAGCGGATGTTCAGCCGGCGGACGCGCCGCCGCGTCTTGCGGCGATCTTGTTTTGCCGCGATGAAGTCCGTCTGGAGTTGATCGGGCAATTGAACGTTGCACACGTACGCAGTGCGGCCTGACCGACGTTGCCCGCGATAGGCGAATGCGGCGTTCTTGGTTGCATACGAAGCTGTGCCGCCGAGCGAACGGACGAGATCGACGACCTCGCGAGCCAACCTTTCGCTCGCGGAGCAATAGCGGATCGAGCCCCACTCTTCGATCCATCCGTCGGAATCGATTAGTCCCTTGAGCAACTGCGTGCGGCTTCGGCGTGACGTGGAGAAGAACTGTTTCGGGATGAACTTGTCCTGTGCGTGACTCCCCCACAGGCCGAATGCTTCGAGGGTTTCTTTCAACGCATTCGGGTTTCGATAGCCACGCCCGCGCGTCTGCGGACCTTCCTGGATGATCCGGTAGTCGTGCGCGCCAGCATGACGGATTGCATACCCGGAACCGACGGCCCGCGAAACCCGCTCGAGAATCTCCGGGCTACTCGTCGAGAAACAAACGCTTGTGCCGTGCAGCGAACCATCACCAATCAGGAACCCGAGCAGCCAGGGATCGAATGGAAGCTCCGTGTCGTCACCGAATTCGCCGTCGAAGGTTTCGACGTACAGGCGGCCTTGATAACGCCGGCGCCGGAGCATCGCGATCAGCCGTTCGGTGGTAACAACCCGCGGTGACTCCCAGTCGCGATACATGACGCGCCAGAGATGTTCGGCGCAGCATTCGGCGCTCCGGCCATCAGAGAACTCTACGCGAAAGACCTGTCGCTCTCCCTGCGGGTAGATTCCGACCACTCGCGACGGTGCTCCGTCAATCGATGCGAGGTCGTCGCCGACTTTGAGCGACCCCATGCAGACGAAGCCTCGGTGCGTAAGAACCTTTGCATCGAGCGGTTGCGCTTTTCCCATTGAGGGTCTGGCGGCGATGATGATGAGGTCCTGCGGCTGGAAGCCTGACGTGAATTCGTTGAAGCGGTCGTAGCCGGTGGGCAGACCCGTGAGCAGCTGGCCTGCGCCGTTGAGCTGCTCGATTGCGGTCATGTTCTGCTTCGTGATGCTGCCGAGTCCGACGAAGCCCTTGTCGGTCGAGCCTTCCGCGATCTCATAGAGTGACTTCTCGGCGATCGTCAGCACTTCGCCCGGCTCGCTCGGGACGTCGAGCGCGGCGCGCATCACGCTATTGCCCATCACGATGAGCCGGCGCAGAGTCGACTTCTCCTTGATGATCTTCGCGTAGCGCTCGACGTTCGCGATGTCGGGCACGCCATCCATGAGCGAGGATACGTAGGCGTGACCGCCGACCTGTTCGAGTTGCGCGTGACGCGCGAGCTCTTCCTTCACGGTGAGCGTGTCGATCTCGCGGCTCTCTTCAGCGAGGCGGCGGATCGTCGCGAAGATCGTGCGATGCGCGTCCTTGAAAAAATCCTCGGTGTTGATGATGCCGATGACGCGATAGAACGCATTCGCGTTGGTCAGAATCGCACCGAGAACGGCGCGTTCTGCGTCGGCGTTCTGCGGCAAAGGCCGGTCGAGAGCTACATCGAGCTGTGCAACGGACATGGACTTGATCGGCGGATTCTGCGGATTCGACTGCCGCTCGTCATCAGCAATCTTTTCTGCAGCATTTCCACAGGACGTAGGGTGAATTCCACAGTGTGTGGAAGGCAAGAAACGCGAATTCCGCAGAGAGGAGCAAACTGCTGCCCTCTACGGCCTGTGGAACCTGCGTTGCCTACATCTTCGGAATGGGAAACGTGCTCCCGGCGTTGCTCCCGCAGCTTGCGTGCAATACCTTGCGCGCGTCGATGCGTCACAACCTCACGTTGGAGGATTCCATGAAGAAGCTCATCGCGGCCGTGGCCGCCTTCGCGGCGCTGCCGCTCTTTGCGCAGAACGCGCAGACCGATCCCGGAAAAAAGCCGGTCGCGATCATCAACGGTGAAACCATCACCGCCGAGAAACTCGATCAGCTCTACGACCGCCTTGGAACCAAGTTGCGCACGCAATACGACTCGCAGGGCGGCAAGCCTGCCTATCTCGAGAACTATCTCCGTAAGCGCCTCCTGGTGCAGGAAGCAATCAAGCACGGGTTCGATCAGGTTCCCGACGTGAAGGCGGACATGCAGGCCTCAGCGGAAGCCACGCTGTTCGACCGCTATGTCCGCGATGTCGTCTCGCAGTCGATTCTGACCGAAGACGAGATGAAGAAGTTCTATGACGATAACGTGAAAGAGTTCGCCATCCCCGAAAAGGTGAAGATCCGCCACATCATCATCGTTCCGATGGAAAACGGACCGAACAAGAAGACCAAGGGAGAAGCTCTGGAGCGGATCGAGAAGATCGCCGCCGAGCTTCACGGTCAGAACGTTTTCCCGGCGGGAACTTCGACTGAGGTCGTGGAGCGCCTCGTCGGGAAGCATTTCCAGGATGCCGCGAAGAAGTACTCGGAAGATGGTGCCGCACAAAACGGCGGGGACCTTGGCTGGGTCTCGCGAGGTGTACTCGATCCGAAGTTCGAAGAAGCAGCCTTCCTGATGAAGAAAGGCACGATGAGCGGGATCGTCGAGACGAAGTTCGGGTATCACCTGATCTTCATCGAAGATCGCAAGGCGGCGACGACGGAGCCCTACGAAACTGCCAAGCCGCAGATTCGCGAGTTCCTGATGACCCAGCATGCGACCGAGGTCCTCGAGACCGTCAAGAAGTTGACGAACGAGCTCGAAAGGAACAGTAAGACGACGACCTTCCCGGAGAACATTCGCTAAGCCGCGATTGCGACGTCCGAGGCGCGCGTGCGTGGCACGGGCGCCTCGAAGTATCCCCGAGTGCGCAGCAACGCGGCGAGATAGAGGCTCCACACCGCGAGCAGTACGATCCAGAGCAGCGGGCTATGCCCGAGGGCCGAAAGTCGCAGCCCATCGATCTGTTCCTGAGGCACATCCAGCTTTGCGTACACCGCGCCGATGTCGCCGGTCGCCAGCGTTACGATCGCGACGAGGCCTCCTGCGATGTGAAGCAGCAGAGTTGCCCACCATGCGGACTTCTTCAGCGCGATCCATTGCACGGTGAGGAAGCCGAAGAGTCCGGCAAGAGCGAGCATCGTGAGCGCCGCGCTCGCGCCGGTGAGTGCGATGCCGAAGAACGGGACGGCCGGCGAGCTGACATTCGCCAGAAGCACGAACGATGTCAATCCGAGCAGCGTTGCTACCGCGAGCACGGGCCACGGCACCCGGTCGGTCCATCGGGCCCGGTCATCGTGCAGCTCGCATGTGAGCCGCACAGATTCGCGTCGATAGAAAAGGAACAACGCGAGCGGCAGAATCACGAAGCCGACCGCAAGCGCCGCGATCGCTGACGCGACCGCCACAGCGGTCTCTGATGGCCGTACGAAAAGCAGCATTCGAGGCATCATGACGATCGCGCTGCCGATCACCACGAGCCCGGCCGCAAGCCACGCTGCAGAAAACGCGACGCTCATCGCGCGCGCCCATCGCCGCGCGCGGATCGAGCCCACTCCGACGGTGATGAAGTAATACGCGGCAGCGCCATAGACGACCAGCGCGGGTGCAGCGTTTGGCGGGGTTGCGATTCCGCGGCGCGAGGTGAGCTCGATGGCCGCCGCAAGACCCAGCACGAAGAGGCCACAAAGCAAGCCCAGTGCGATCTGAAGTATCCCAAACAGGATCAGGCCGCCACGACGGTCAGAAAAGTTTCGGTCGCTCATCGAGAGCGATCAGCGGCAAGGAGCGTGCCTCAAAAAGGGTTCTCGCCGCCCTCGGGTCCGTAGAAAAGCACCCAAAGCAGCAGGTCGTCCGTGAAGTTCTCGAACCGATGAGGCAGTCCGGCCGGTGCGAAAAGAAAGTCGTTCGGCCGGAACTCGTTCCGCTCGTCGCCGTGTACGAACGTGCCGCTGCCGCTGATGACGATGTAGGCCTCGTCCTGCGCATGCGGCGTCTGGTGATCGACGCCGCGCGGCGCAAAGAGTCTCACGCGCAGCGAGCCATGTTCCCACGCGAGCCGCGAACGTTCACCGTTCGGGCCGGGGATGCTCGAAAAGTAATCGTTTGGATCCAGATGCACGCGCGAATGATAGCTACACTCCTCCGGAATGTTGAGCATCCTGTTGCTGGCCGCTGCAATTGCCGCTCCCGCTTCCTGTGAAAAGGGAACGATCGTCGAGAGAATTGCGACCGATCGCGATCCGTCGATCACCTATGCCTATTACCTGCCGAAGCGATACGAGACCGGCAAGAAGTGGCCGATCCTCTATGTCTTCGATCCGGTCAAGCGCGGCGCGTTCGGCGCGGAGCTGTTTCGGGACGCGGCTGAGACGTACGGCTGGATCATCGTCAGCTCCAACGACACGGACAGCTCGGCCGACTGGCCGCCGAACGCGCGGGCCATCGAGGCGATGTGGGCCGATGTCCATCGCCGCTTCGCGATCGACGAGAAACGCGAGTACGCGGCTGGAATGTCCGGCGGCGCGATCATGGCCTGGGCGCTCGGCAGGAAGAGCAAAACGCTGGCCGGCGTCATCGGGTGCAGCGGACGGTTAGCTTCCGATCGCGATGCCGAGGCGATCGGATTCGACTGGTACGGAACGGCGGGAGATGCCGACTTCAACTACCTCGAGACGAGAAAGATCGAGACGATACTCTCCAGCAAGCACGCGATCTATCGAGTCGAGATCTTCGAGGGAGTTCACAGCTGGCCGCCGGTCGCGATGCTGCGCGATGCAGTCGAATGGATGGAGCTTCAGGCGATGCGCCGCGGAACGCGTCCTCGCGATCAGCAGTGGATCGATCGTCTGCTCGCGCGTGAGCTCGAGGCCGCGGCCTCGTTGGAGCGCGATGGTCGCGAGCTCGAGGCGATGCGCCGCTATGAAGCGATCGTGCGTTCGTTTGGCTCCCTGGCCGATACAGGCCCGGCCGCGAAACGCGCCTCGGAGCTTCAATCGAGCAAGACCGTGAAACGAGCGTTGCGCGCCGAGGCACGCGGCGAAGAGTTCGAGTCGAGCGCGATGAGGCGGATGAGTCTCGCCGTGCAGCGGTTTGCGGGAGACGTCGAGGAGCTGCCTGCCACGCTCGTGCAGGAGCTCGACCTGCCGCATCTGAAAAAGGTAGCTGCCAGGTCTGACTACGATGCATTGGTTGCGAAACGCGTCCTGTTCGTTACTCGCGTCAATCTGCGACGGCTGGCAGATACGCTCGAGTCGGATGGACGGACAGCGCGCGCTAAGACCGTGCGACAAATCGTGCAGGACGTCATGCCCTGACGCGGACGTATAATCCCGCGCAACTTCCCTGACATCGCCATGCGCCGGTTTTCCGCTCGCGTCCTGGTCCTGGTGGCGATCGCGCTCGCAACCCGCGGATCTCAACCGCCGGATCAGGAGTGGTTCGTCCCCTGGAAAGTCCTCAATCCCGGCGAAGCCGCGCAACGCGCTCCACTCGTCGTCTACTGGCTTCCGCGTTCACGCGATGACATGCGGCACTCCGAGCTGCTGACCTCGCGCATCCTCACGCTCTACTCGACGCAGTGTGTCGCGATGCACGTCGTTCGCCCCGACGACTTCGAGCGTCTCGCCCATCTCGGCGCGAATGGAAAAGCGCCCGTCGTGCTGCTCGTCGATGCGGACGGCCGCGAAGTCACGCATGTCGAACAGGAGGCCGGCGCGCTCCGCATCGCGACGGTGGAAAAAATGCTGCTCGATCAGTTGCGCGGACTCGAGGAGGACGCCGAACGTTCGCTCGACGAAGCCCATCGCTCTGCGGAGAACGGAGAACGCGATCGTGCCATCGCAATGTATCGCCACGTCTGCGAGCTGAAGTGTTTGTTACCGAGGCAGGCGAAGATGGCGCTGCGTGCGCTGAAGAAGATGGGAGTGGAGTGAGCAGACAGCAGACAGCAGGCAGCAGGCAGCAGGCAGCAGGCAGCAGACCAGCAGGGAGCAGACAGCGGGGAGCGGGAGTAGGCAGCAGATAGCAGGGAGCGGACATTGAGCAGCGGGTGGCAGACAAGCAGGCCGTAGGGTCTCCTGCTGTCTGCTGTCTGCTGCCTGCTGTCCGCTGTCCGCGTTACGCTGCTGCAGGGATCCGCATCGCCAGCCGCACGGCTGACTTCCACTCGCGGCGTGACTGGCGTACGAGTTGACGGGAGCGGCGGCGCGTCTCGCGCCACGACTTCGACATCCCCTGCGCCTTCTCTTCCATCTGCTGACGCCAGAGCGCGAAGGCCGTCTCGAGATTCGTGATCGCGTCGGCGATTTTCTTGCGGACTTCGTCGCTGCTGCTCGCAGGAGCGGTTGCGATTCGGTTTTCGATCGTGCGCAATGCTGCGCTCATTCGCGCCTGCTCGATCTGAGGCTCCGGTGTAGAGACGAGCTGTTTCGCCAGGCCCATCCAGACGAGACCGCGAATCCACCACTTCGCCGGATCCCACTGATACCAGCGGATGCCGTTGCGGAAGTCGGCGGGGAAGCGGTGATGGAAGCTGTGATAGCCCTCACCGAGTGTGAGCAGTGCGACCATCCAGTTGTCGCGCGCGGAGACCTCAGCGTTGAAGAGCGGTTTGCCGATGTAATGCGCCAGCGAGTTCACGAAGAACGTCGTGTGATGAATGATCGCGATGCGGAGGAAGCCGCCCCACAGCAGGCCGGCCATCGGCGAGCCGAACGCGGCGCCGATCAAGGTCGGAAGACCGAAGCCGACCACGATGAGGATGACCTTGTGCCAGCGGTGCTGCCACATGACGATCCTGTTCTGCAGCAGATCGCGTGCGTTCTCGAACGTGTCGTCGCGGGCTTCGTTTCTGTAAAAGATCCAGAGGATGTGCGCCCACCAGAAGCCGCGCTGGATGTTGTACGGATCCCAGTCGCGGTCGACATACTTGTGATGTACGCGATGGCTCGATGACCACCAGAGAATCGAGTTCTGCGCGGCGAGCGCGCCGAAGATCGCGTAGAAGAGCTGCACCGGCCATGCGGCCTCGTAGCTCTTGTGGGAGAAGAAACGGTGGTAGCCCGCGCAGATCGACATGCCGACCGCGAGGTACATGCCGATTGTGAGCAAAGGCATCCAGAGCTGCACGCCGTGCAGAAACGAATAGACGGCTGTGCCGGCGATGCCGATGACGGGTGTGAAGGTCAGGAACAGAATGTTCACCCAGTCTTTTTTCTGTACTCGTTGCACCATTTCCTCCCCTGATCCGGACGGGCCCAGCCATGCTACGCACGTCGGAGTGCGGGTCACAACAGGGCTGTGATGGCGTGTATTCGACCGCGGATCGTTTTTTTTGGATTACAGCATCGGGATGTCGACGCCGCGCTCCCTGGCGGCTTGAATCGCGATGTCGTATCCCGCGTCGGCGTGGCGCATCACACCGGTGCCCGGATCAGCGGTCAGGACTCGTGCGAGCCGGTCTCCTGCGTCATCCGTACCATCGGCAACGACCACCATCCCCGCGTGCAGCGAATAGCCGATGCCGACTCCTCCGCCATGATGCAGGGAAACCCAGGTCGCGCCCGAGGCGGTGTTGAGCAGCGCGTTGAGAATCGGCCAGTCGGCGATCGCATCCGAGCCGTCGCGCATTCCTTCGGTCTCGCGATTCGGTGACGCGACCGAGCCGGAGTCGAGATGGTCGCGTCCGATCACGATCGGCGCCTTCACTTTTCCCTGTCGCACCAGTTCGTTGAACAGCAGTCCGGCGCGATGACGCTCGCCGTAGCCGAGCCAGCAGATGCGCGCCGGCAAGCCCTGGAACTCGACGCGCTTCTGCGCCATCCGAATCCAGCGGTGCAGCGCCTGATCATGCGGAAAGAGCTCGAGGATCGCCTCGTCCGTGACGAAGAGATCGTTCGGATCGCCCGACAACACGGCCCAGCGGAACGGACCTTTTCCTTCGCAGAAGAGCGGCCGGATGAAGAGCGGCACGAAGCCGCCGACTTCGAACGCGTCGTTCACGCCGGCGTTGTCCTTTGCCTGACCGCGCAGATTGTTGCCGTAGTCGAATGTAATTGCGCCGCGGCGCTGCAGTTCGAGCATCGCGCGCATATGGCGCGCCATCGTCGCGTACGACAGCTCCACATACTTCTTCGGATCAGAGGCGCGCAGCGCGAGTGCATCGTCGAACGACATCGAGGCCGGGACATAGCCTGTCAGCTCGTCGTGCGCCGAAGTCTGATCGGTGAGAACGTCAGGAACGATGTTCCGAGCGATGAGCGCTTCCAGCAATTCGACGGCATTGGCGACGACGCCGATCGAGACCGCCTCCCCGTTGTCGCGCGCCTGGAGCGCGCGTGTGATGGCCGCATCGAGTGATGGCGCCTCTTCGTCGAGATAGCGTTTCTCGATCCGTCGTTGAATGCGCGAGCGATCGACTTCTGCGATCAGCGCGGTCGCTTCGTTCATCGTTGCGGCGAGCGGCTGCGCGCCACCCATGCCGCCGAGCCCCGCGGTCACGACGAGCTTGTTGCGAAGTGTGTTGTTGAAGCGCTGCTGCGCCACCGCGGCGAAGCACTCATACGTTCCCTGAAGGATGCCCTGCGTTCCGATGTAGATCCACGAGCCCGCGGTCATCTGGCCATACATCGTGAGTCCGAGCGCATCGAGACGGCGGAACTCCTCCCATGTTGCCCAGTTGGGAACGAGGTTCGAGTTCGCGATCAGCACGCGCGGCGCGCCTTCGTGCGTGCGGAACACGCCGACCGGCTTGCCCGACTGCACGAGGAGCGTTTCATCATTCTTCAAACGCTTCAGTGTCGCGACGATTGCGTCGTAGCACTCCCAGTTGCGTGCGGCTTTGCCGATTCCCCCATAGACGATGAGCTGCTCCGGCCGTTCGGCCACCTCGGGGTCGAGGTTGTTCATCAACATCCGCAGCGCGGCCTCCTGCTGCCATCCGCGGCAGGAGAGTTCCGTTCCTCGCGGCGCACGGATCACGCGGGTTTCGTCGATGGTGGTCGTCATGACGAGAGTTTAGTGTAGGACAGGCGCCCCCGCCTGTCCGGACCTGAGGACGACAGGCGAGGGCGCCTGTCGTACACCATTGATAAACTCCGGTCATGGCCACCAAGAAGCAGGAGCGCGCGCTCGAAATCGGGCATCGCCTGAAAAAAACCTACCCCAAAGCCAAATGCTCGCTCGATTTCACGAACCCGTTCGAGCTCCTCATTGCGACGATGCTCTCCGCGCAATCCACGGACGTCCGTGTGAACATCGTGACGAAGTCGCTGTTCCGCAAGTATCCGAATCCAGCGGCATTCGCAGCGGCGGGTCAGGTCGAGATGGAGCGCGACGTCAAGCAAACCGGCTTCTTCCGCAACAAAGCAAAAGCGGTGATTGCCGCCTCGAAGGCGATCATGGAGAAGCATGGTGGCGCAGTACCGAACAAGATGGACGACCTCACCGCGTTGCCCGGAGTCGGACGAAAGACCGCGAATGTCGTGCTCTCGAACGCGTTTCAAACTCCGGTCGGAATCGTCGTCGACACGCACGTGACTCGCGTCTCCGGCCGCCTCGCGCTCACGAAGAGCAGCGATGCGGAGACGATCGAAGAAGATCTGATGAAGCTCATTCCTCAGAAAGAGTGGACCGCGTTCTCGCACCGGCTGATCTACCACGGCCGCCAGATCTGCGTCGCGCGCAAGCCGAAGTGCGCCGAGTGTGTGCTCAATGACGTGTGTCCGAGCGCGGAGGAGCCGCCGGACTAGGAGGCGGACAGCGTAGGAGGCAGACAGCAGACAACAGACAGCAGAAGCACGAGGCACGTCCCACCCGCTGCCTGCTGCCTGCTGTCCGCTGTCTGCCCCCAGCTGCCTGCCCCCTGCTGTCTGCCCTTCGCCTGGGGTGGATCGACGGTCCCCATCTTC
>CAZKID010000068.1:8035-16470 GCA_964552405.1 uncultured Thermoanaerobaculia bacterium | reverse complement strand
GATCCCGAAGTCGAGGAGCTTCGGCTGACCATCGGACGTGACGAGCACATTGCCCGGCTTGATGTCGCTGTGCACGACGAGGTTGCGATGCGCGTACTCGACGGCTGCACAGATTCCACGAAAGATCGTGAGTCGTTGATCGATGTCGAGCCGGCGTTCGATGGAATGCCGTTCGACATCGCTCCCCTCGACATATTCCATGACGAGATAGGGATGCCCTTCTTCGGTTGCACCCGCATCGAGGAGCCGCGCGATTCCTGGATGTTCGAGATTTGCGAGCAGCTGTCGCTCCGCATGAAAACGCCGATGCAGGCTCGCGCTGGCCAGCATCGGATGGACGGGCTTGCCGGCCGCGCGCTGCTGTACGACGCCGTCGGCACGCGAAGCGAGATAGACCGCGCCCATTCCTCCCTGACCGATGATTCGCTCCAGCAGCCACGGACCAGCGCGGTGGCCGGACAGATCGACGTCGATGTCAGGTAGAACGCGCGGTACCGCCAGCGCGGCAATCGGATCTCCCGTCCTCTGATTCGCGGCCAGAAGCTCCTCGAGCTCTCCATGAAAAATTTGATCGTTCACTTCGAGAGTCGCGAGGAATTGCGCCTGCTGATCCGGCGTCAGCTCGACCGCTGCGTGGAAAAGCTCGCGCAGTCTCGCGAAGGACGCCGGATCGCGGGCCTCTGCCATCAGGCTCCCAATTCGCGCAGCAGCCAGGCGCGCGCCATCATCGAATCGCGCTTGACCGTCCTCGCTGAAATGCCCAGCAGTTCCGCAACTTCTTCGACGGAGAGCCCGGCGATGAAGCGGAGCTCCACGATGCGCACCTGCTGCTCGTCGAGAGCCTCGAGACGGTTGAGCGCTTCGTGCAATGCGAGGATGTCGACGTCGGACTGCTGCGCTTCGAGATCCGGCGAGAGCGTCACGCGCAGCGCGCCGCTGCCGCGCTTCTCGCGATTGCGCCTGCGCGCGTGATCGACGAGGACGTTGCGCATCGCACGCGCGGCCACGCCAAGGAGTTGGTTGCGGGAGACGTAGGTGTAGGTCGGCGTTTGTGCGAGGCGAAGATAGGCTTCGTGAACGAGCGCGGTGGCATCGAGCGTGTGCGCCGCACGTTCGGAACGGAGCGCGTGCGCTGCGAGCCGCTGCAGCTCTTCGTAGACCTCCGGAACCAACTCGTCGAGTTTGACCATGGGCTCAGGTCCGTGTGGAAACACGATAACACCAGGGTGTCTCCGTCCGTCCTTCGCGCATAGGCACTAGAATTCGCACATGAGCGACCTTCGGAGACTGCACCGCTATACCTACGCGGAGTACGTCGCGCTCGAAATGATCTCTCCGACGAAGCACGAGTTCCTCGATGGTGAGATCTACGCGATGGCGGGCGGCTCGGAAGAGCATTCGGCGCTTTCCGCGGAAATCGTCTCGTTGCTCGTCAATGCCATTGGCGACCAGCCTTGTCGTGTCCACACGTCGGACCTCCGAATCTATGTCGAATCCGTAGGCCTGGCTACTTTTCCGGATGCCTCCGTCATCTGCGGTCCTCTCGAGCAACATGAACCGAGTCCGAAGGCGACCGCACTGAATCCGACAGTAATCGTCGAGGTCACTAGCGATTCGTCTGAAGACTATGACACGGGCGCCAAGCTCGAGTACTACCTGACGATTCCGTCACTTCGCGACTACGTCGTCGTTTCGCATCGCGAACGCCGGGTCACAGTGCATTCGCGGAATAAGGACAACTCGTGGGGAACGAGCGAGGTCAGACGAGGCGGGCACGCCGTGGTTTCTTCAATTGCAGCTGATGTTCCAGTCGACGCCCTCTATCGCCACAGCGCAATTCCTTGAGAACGAAAAAGCCCCTGATTTCTCAGGGGCTTTCAATCGATTGCGAACTGGAGCCGTTGACCGGACTTGAACCGGTGACCTGCTGATTACGAATCAGCTGCTCTACCAGCTGAGCTACAACGGCTTGGGACCCTTCCGAACAACAAGGGGCGCGATTCTATTCACCGAAATCGGGGTTGTCGAGCGATTTTTTGTTACCATCCGCGCGCTTTGTCGAGGATTGAGCGTTTCCTGGCTGCGGGTTTGTCCGTTCTCCTGCTGATCGTTCGTGGCGCGGCATTTTTTCGCTACCGATTCGATTCCGATGAGCCCCAGCATCTGCACGTTGCGTGGGGCTGGACGCAGGGCCTCGTTCAGTATCGAGACGTCTTCGACAACCACACGCCGCTCTTCCACCTGATCACGGCGCCGTGGCTCGCGCTCTTCGGTGAACGCGCCGACATCCTCTTCTACATGCGTGCGCTGATGATCCCGATCTGGATCTTCGTCAGCGCCGCGACCTGGATCATCGCGCGCCGGTTCTACTCCACGCGCGTCGCCGTCTGGTCGCTGCTCATCCTTCATCTCTTTCCGACGTTCTTCCTCAAATCGATCGAATACCGCACCGACAATCTGTGGCTCGGGCTCTGGATGGCGGCACTGCTCGTCCTCACCGCGGGTGAATTGACGAGCCTCCGCATGTTCGCCGCCGGCCTGATCCTCGGCCTCTCCGCCTGCGTGTCGCTGAAGACGACGCTACTCGTGGTGACCCTGCTGCTCGCCGGCGCAACGACCTGGATTCTTGGGAACAAGACGCGCGATTGGCGCGACGCGTTGCGCGTGACGCTTCCCGCGCTCATCGGAGTGGCAATCGCACCGGCAATCCTTGCGCTGCTCTTCATGCGGCTCGGCGCATGGCCTGATCTCGTCTACTGCAATTTCACGTTCAACGAGCTCGTCTCGAAGACGAGACACCACTCGCCGTTCCTGCGCTTGATCTACCTGCCGGCACTCTTCCTCATGCTCTACGCGCTGCGCGAGCGCGCATCGAGGATGGAGTTCGACCGCGCGGCGCGCTGGCGCTTTTTCATCTTCACGTTCTCGCTCTTCTTCACGCTGACACTCGCCTGCTGGTGGATTCTGATCTCCGCGCGCGACGCACTCGCCGTGCTGCCCCTGTACGCCATGGTCATGGCGTTCTGGATCGACGAGCAGCCGTTCCGCGTTCCCGCGCTCACCGCCTGGACTCTCCTCTGTCTCTTCGGCCTGGGCCATTACTCCGAGTGGCTGAAGAACGACACGCGCGAGTTCACGACGATGATGGATCAGGTCATCGGTCTCACGAAGCCGGGTGAGCCGCTGATGGATTTCAAAGGCGAGACGATCTTCCGGCGGCGGCCCTACTACTTCATCTTCGAGGCGATCGGGCGTGCCGAGATGAGACACGGCCTCATTCCCGACACGATCGCCACCGACATGATCAAAGCGCGCTGCCATGTCGCGCAGGCAGATGGCCGCTTCTGGCCACGGCACGCAAAGCAGTTTCTCCTCGAGCATTTCATCGACGTCGGGCGCCTCCGGGTCTCCGGCAACATCATTCCCGAGTCGGGCGGATTCGAGACGGCGATTCCCGGGCGTTACGTGATCATCGACCAGCATGGCCAGGCTTCGGGCACACTCGATGGCGTCCCGTATCACGGCGCGGTGGACCTTGCACCAGGTATGCATCACTTCACGCGGGCAACGGACGAGCGCGTAGCGTGGCTCTGGGCTCCGGCCTTCGAGCATGGCTACTCGCCGTTCCATCTACGTGATCTGGATTTCTGATGTCTAACGTTTCGCTACACCGGGTCCTCGTCATTGCGCCGCATCCCGACGACGACGTCATCGCCTGCGGCGGCCTCCTGCAGCGCGCGGGCCAGTCGCACGTGCTCTTCCTGACGGACGGCGAACGCAATCCGTGGCCACAGCGCTTCTTCTTTCACAAGCTGTGGCTCAACGATCACGATCGCACGGTGTGGGGTGCGGTGCGGCGGCGCGAGGCGCTCGAATCCCTCGAGATCGTCTGCGTCGAAGAAAGGCAGACCCGATTCCTCAGCTTCCCTGACCAGAGACTGATGTCGCTCGCACGGGGCGGTGACCGCCGGCTGCTGAACGCGCTGCTGGACGAGATCCGGACATTTGCTCCGACCTTGATCGTGTCGCCGTCCTCGTTCGACGCGCATTACGACCACCGCGCAGCGGCCTGGTATGCGCATCAGGCGGCAAAAGAATGCGACGCCGAGATCGTGACGTATTCGATTCATGGTGGCGCTCCGCCGGAACGGTTACAGCTCACCCTCGACCTGGCCGAGGACGAACGGAAGCGGAAGCGGGCGGCGATCCTGAGTCACAAATCGCAACTGCTTCTCGGCCGCAATCGATTTCTCTCGTACGCGACGGAACAGGAAGGCTTCTATCGTAACGAGCACGACATCGTCCGCATCGAATCGCGCTGGACGTCCTTCGCGCTGCGCGTCAAGCACGCGCTCTTCGTCCTCTTCGGCCGTCACCCGGCTTAACGTGTAGGGTACCGCGCTGACATTAGACACGGTGCCGGTGGTTTATCCCGCCTCCTGTGAGGCGAGAAACCCGCCGGCCCAGGCGATGTCGTCCGGCGTCCCGAGACGCTTCGCGGCGATCTTCTCTTCGAGCTTCTGCTTCGCGTCATCCGTCATCGCTTCCGTCATCGACGTCTGAATGAAGCCGGGCGCGATCGCATTCACCGTCACGTTGCGCGAGCCGATCTCCAGCGCGAGCGCCTTCGTGAAGCCGATGATGCCGGCCTTCGACGCTGCGTAGTTGACCTGTCCAGGATTTCCGCTGAGGCCGACGACCGACGTGATGTTGATGATGCGTCCCCAGCGCGCGCGAATCATCTTCTTCGAGACTTCCTGCGTGATGTGAAATGCAGAGTCGAGATTGGTGCGGAGCACGCGATCCCACTGCTCCGGCTTCATGCGGATGAAGAGATCGTCTTCGGTCACTCCTGCGTTGTTGACGAGGATGTCGATGTTGCCATGCTCATCGAGCAGCGCCTTGATGCGGTCGCGGACGTCAGGCGCCGTGATGTCGAGCTGCACGGCAACACCGTTTTCGCCGATCTCCGATGCGACGCGTTGTACCGCGTCGAGCGTGCGCGCGGCGCAGAGCACTTTCGCTCCCGTCTCGCCGAGGCGGCGGGCGATGGCTTCGCCGATGCCGCGCGAGGCGCCGGTGACGAGTGCTGTTTTGCCGGTGAGCTCGACTTTCATGATTGCCCCTTCATCGCCGCGGCGAATGCTTCGATCGATGCGACATCCGATACGTTGAACAGCTCGACCGACTTGTCGATCCGCTTGATCATTCCGGTCAGCACGTTCTTCGGTCCGACTTCGACGAAGCGGCGCACACCCATCGCGATCATCTTCTCGACCGACTCGACCCAGCGCACGGGCGAAACGACCTGGCGGATCAGCGCATTGCGGACAGCGGTCGGAGTACCGATCGGCGACGCATCGACGTTCGACACGAGCGAGACCCAGAGATCCTTGAAGTTCGCGGCTTCGAGCACCGGCTTGAGCTTCTCTTCCGCCGGCTGCATCAACGCGCAATGGAATGGTGCGGAGACTTCGAGAGGAATCGCTTTGCGAAACCCGCGGCTCTTCGCCACTTCGATCGCACGCTGAATCGCCGCGGCGCTCCCGGCGATCACCACTTGTCCCGGCGAGTTGATGTTCGCAACCGAGACGACGTCACCTTGTGCGGCCTCGTCGCAAACGGACTGCACTTCTTCGACCGCCGGCCCGATGATCGCGGCCATACCGCCTGTGCCGACGGGTACGGCTTCCTGCATGAACTTGCCGCGGAGATGAACGATCTTCGCCGCTTCACCCGGCGTGAGTCCGCCGACGCTGACGATCGCACTGTACTCGCCGAGCGAGTGGCCGGCGACGAGATCGCGCCGCGCGAGCCCGAGCTCATCTTCGATGACCGCATGGATCGCGGATGACACGGCGAGGATCGCCGGCTGCGTGTTCTGCGTGAGCTTCAGCTCTTCTTCAGGACCTTCGAAACAGAGCTTCGAAATCGAGAAGCCGAGGGCCTCGTCGATCTCATCGAAGACGCGGCGGGCCACCGGATACTTCTCGGCGACATCCTTGCCCATCCCCGCGTACTGACTCCCCTGACCGGGGAAAACGAATGCTGTGTTGTGCTCCATAGGGCGCGAATCATACTCGACGAGTCCTGTGGGGCACAGGCGCCCTCGCCTGTGCAGGAAAAAGACGCACAGGCGAGGGCGCCTGTGCCCCACTAGACTATGAGAGCGGCGCGCCTTCGCTCGTGTGCAGTTCCGCGATCTTCTGCTGGATCTTCTCGTCGATCCGATTCACCGCGAACTCGCGTGCAACGCGAATCGCGTTCTTGATCGCCTTCGAGTTCGAGCGGCCGTGGCAGACGATGCAGCCACCCTTCACGCCGAGGAGCGGCGCTCCGCCGTACTCGCGCCAGTCCATCCGCTTCTTCAGTTCCTTGAGAAACGGCTTCACGATCGCACCCGCAGTCTTGCGGATCGAATTGCGCGTGAGCTCTTCCGTCATCGACGCCCACACCATCTCGCCCAGCGCCTCGGACGCCTTCAGCACAACGTTGCCCGTAAAGCCGTCGCACACGACGACATCGGCGTGACCATTGAAGATGTCGCGCCCTTCCGCATTGCCGATGAAGTTGAGTCCGGTCGCCTTGAGAACACGGAAGGTCTCCTTCGTCAGCTCGTTGCCTTTCCCCTCTTCTTCACCGATCGAGAGGATGCCGACGCGCGGCGACTCGATGCCCAGCACGGTCTGCGAGAACGCATGTCCCATGACCGCGAACTCGCGCAGGTACTCGACCTTGGCCTGCACGTTCGCGCCGACATCGAGCAGCAGCGTCACGCCGTTCTGGCGCGGCATGATCTGCGCGAGCGCGGGCCGCTCGACACCATCGAGCATGCCGAGGACGAGCCGGGCCGAGGTCCACGTGGCAGGAGTTTGTCCCGCGGAGACAAATGCATCCGCGCGCCCCTCACCTACGAGGTTCGCGCAGATTCGTACCGACGAGTTCCGCTTCTTGCGCAACGGCGTCATCGGCGGGTCGTCCATCTCGACGACTTCGCGCGCGTCGACGATCTCGAGGTTGCGCGGAATCTCCGGAGTGAGCGCGGTGAGGTGCTGCCGCACGACTTCCTCCTGGCCAACCAGGAGGATGTGAACGGGGTATTCCTTCGCCGCGAGAAGTGCGCCAGCGACGACCTCATGCGGAGCATGATCGCCGCCCATTGCATCGAGGGCGATCCTGATCGCGTTGGAGCTCGTCTGGCCGGCGGTCATCGCGTCAGTGGACTAGAAGTTGTCCTTGACGGCGATCACTTCGCGGCCTTTGTAGAAGCCGCACTTCGGGCAGACGCGATGCGGAAGCTTCGCTTCGTGGCACTGCGGGCACGTCGAGAGCGACTGCGCCTCGAGGAAATCGTGCGCGCGGCGGGTGCGCGTACGGGCTTTGGAGTGGCGTCGTTTTGGATTAGGCATCGTGTTTCCTTTTCTATGAGAGGCGGGTTAAGGCCTCAACTTTCTCTCTTCTTCGCGAGCTCTTCCCGGATTCCCTTCAACGCTCCCCAACGCTCGTCACTCACCGGCGACTCACACTTGCACGACTCGCGGTTCCGATTCGCGCCGCAGGCCGGGCAGAGACCGAGGCACTTCTCGTCGCACAGAGGCTTCATCGGAATTGCGAGTTGAACCTGCTCGAGCGCCAGGTCCTTCAGCGGAACCGCACGCTCGGAGTAGTACTCCACGTCGAGCTCTTCCTCATTGGTGATCTCGACTTCCTCGTTTTCATCCCCGGAGCCCTGCGGACGAGGGCGGAATCTTACGTGAAACTCCGAGGAGTTCGCAAACGGATAGGGGTCGACGCAGCGGGCGCAGTGCAGCTCTCCCGTGAAGCTCGACTTTCCCTCGACAATGTACTCGCCGGGAAGGTTGCCCTTCTCCGCGCGCACACTGATCTCGACGGGAGCCACGTTCGCGAGCTCGTCTCGATCGAGGTCCTTGGACGCAATCGTGACCGTGCCGCTGTACTCCTGCGGCCCGTCCTTGTCGATTACGTCGAAGTCGATGATGGGGTTCTGCTGCATGTTCGCCCCTAAACTGCTGAGGGGAGAGAACTATTTCGCCTTCACGACGACGCGGAGCTCCTCCTTCTGGCGATCCATCAGGTCGGCCGCCTCGATCGACTCGGCATTCTCCAGCGAACCGATCCAATGCTTGAGATCACGGATCGAGCGATGGAGCTTCGGCGCCACGATTCTCAGCGCCGGATTGCCATCTATCTCCTTGAGAAGAGGGACCATACGCTTGGGATCGATCCTCGCGGCCCAGAGGTTCGAGGGCCAGCGCGGGGCGTCCGCTCCATCCTTTAGATAATGGCCCATCGATTTCTCGTCGAACGCGATGACCAGCTCGCTGCCGGAGTCGACGGTGCGGAGGCCTGTGATTTCCTGTCCGGTCTTGCCGGTCGGTTCGGGGGGCAAGCCCCGGAAAAACCGGCCACGCCGA
>CAZKID010000068.1:0-8025 GCA_964552405.1 uncultured Thermoanaerobaculia bacterium | reverse complement strand
GGGACGATCACCTCGCGCGGTTTCGGCAGCAGCTTGTGGGTGTCGATGTCGTAGATCGCGATCGTTCCGCCATCGGCGAGCAGCGTCGACCCATCCTTCGAGAGGATGCGATGGAGCTCGATCGCACGAGGAGGCGTCGCGAACGTCGCGGTCAGGATCGCAGTCCGGGGGAATCGCACGGGAAGCGTCTGTGCTGGAATCACAGCGCCGGGATCCGGCGACGCATGCGACGTGATCACGACTTCGCTCTCGCTGATTGCGATCGTACTCACGGTTGGCCGCTGCAGCGGAGGGAATGCGCCGCGCGAGCTCGTGCGCTGGACCGTGAGCGCATCGCCGGGTGGTAACGCACTGCCGATGGCGAGAATGCGATCGAGCTCGGCGCCGTCGATTGCGTGATCCGCGGATGCGTTGATCAGCACCGCGTCGTTCGGATTGCCGCGTGCAGCGAGATACGCGCGCGCGATCGCCGCGCGCAGCGGATCGAGTTGCACGAGCCACGTCGTCTTGCCATTGCTCCGCCATACGACGAGGTCCGCACCACCGAGCATCCAGGCGAGAGGAAGCGGCTGCTTCAGCATCGCGCGCGTGAGCGCATCGCGCGTGACGGGATTTGCATCGAGCTTTCCCTGCAGCGCTCCAGCGTTCGGCACGAATGCGAACTCCTCGGCGGAGTCGGGAACGTGCGCAATGATCGCCCGATCGCTCGACGACAGCGGGAGGTGGACGCCGCGCGTGCTCTTCGGAACGGTGAGGACGAGATACGCGCCGACCGCCGCGGCGATCGCGAGGAGGAAGATTGTCGGGATGAGTATTCTTCGCATCGATGATGGACAGGCGAGGGCGCCTGTCCCCCACTAGCACTCCCGTGGGGCACAGGCGCCCCCGCCTGTGCGTTCCGCTCCCTTCACACAAAACTCTCCTATACCATGCGCGTCTCATGCTGCGGACGCTCGCGATCGTTTTTCACACGCTGCGCCAGGCGCTCTTCGAGCGGCTGCGCTATGCGTGGGACGCGGCGACGCGCAAAGAACGCAAGCTCCGGGTCGGGATCGACATTCGTCCTTTCTATGAGCCGCTCACCGGCATCGGCTGGTATCTGCACTTCCTGCTGCAGGAGCTGGCAAAACGCGACGACATCGAGCTCTATCTCTTCGGCGACGCGCGCGTGACCGACCTCGGCCCCACGCTGCACGCTCCGATCCCATCGAAGGCGCATGTCTGCTGGTTCGATCTCCGCGGGCTGCCGCAATCGCGTTTCGCCCGGCCACTCACCGCGGCTGCCTACGTCCTCTGGATGAAGCTGATCGATCCCGACGTCATGTTCGCCGCGAACTACTTCCTTCCTCGCCTCCTCGCGGCCATCGCGCGGCATCGCGTCATCACGATTCACGATCTCACGTACAAGCGCTTCCCCGAGCTGCTGCAGAACGAGACGCTCGACAATCTCGAGGCGCACATGCCGCGCGAGATCGCGCGCGCGGATGCGATCGTCTGCGTCTCGGAGTCGACGCGGCGCGATCTCGTTCACTACTACGATCTCGATCCATCGCGCGCGTTCGCGATCCACTCCGGACTCGGCAAGAGCTCGACACCGGCCTCGATCGATCTGCCGAAGCGCTATCTGCTCTTCGTTTCGACGATCGAGCCGCGGAAGAACATCGGTGTTCTACTCGATGCCTTCGCGAAGCTGCGGGCAGAGGGTTACGAGGGTTCGCTGGTCGTCGTGGGAAAGATCGGCTGGAAGTCGCGCGAGGTCGAGTCGCGGCTGCGCAGTGAGGGAATTCTCCATCTCGACTACTTGGATGCGGGACGCCTCGCGACGGTTTATCAGCGGGCCGAGGCGTTCGTCTTTCCCTCGATCTATGAAGGGTTCGGGTTTCCGCTATTGGAGGCGATGGCCTTCGGTGTGCCAGCGCTCGCGGCACGATCTTCGTCATTGCCGGAAATCGGCGGCGATGCTGCGCTTTACTTCGAGCCGCACGATGTTGCCGAGCTGACCTCGCAACTGCGGCGCGTGACCGGCGATGCCGCACTGCGTCAGCAACTCATCGTGCGCGGATACGAACAAGTGGCAAAGTTCCGCTGGGATGCTTGCGCCGAGAAAACGCTCGACGTCCTGAAGCGCGCCGCAGGAATTTCATGAAGGTGCTCGTCGACGGCCGGCCGCTCGTCGGACAACGCACTGGCATCGGTGTTCATACCGCGGAAATCGCGCGGCGGCTCAACGTCGAACCTGCGCCCATCATCGCGTCGCACGAGGAAATCCACGATCTCTTCGGACTCGAGCACTGCGACTTTCGCGTTGACCGCAGCCCCTTCGGTGTGCTGTGGCAGCAGACGGTACTGCCACGCATCAATCGGCTAATGGGGGCCGATGTTTTGTGGGGACCGCACGGCACGCTGCCGATTGCGGGAACGACGCCGGCCGTCGTCACGATTCACGACTACACGTCGATCACGATGCCGGGACGGCATCGGCTCAAGACGATCCTGTCGTACAACGTCTTCATCGGAAGAAGTCTGGAGCGCGCGCGGCGTGTGGCGGCAGTGTCGCGCGCAGTCGCGGAAGAAACGGTGCGCGGCTTCGGCGTCGCGCGATCGAAGATCGAGCTCGTGCCGAATGGCGTCGATGAGTTCTTTTCGCCGGGCGGTGAGGAACGCGACTATGTGCTGTTCGTCGGAACACTCGAACCGCGCAAAGGACTCGACGATCTTCTCGAGGTATGGAGCTCGTTATCGCCGCGGCCGCGTCTCGTGCTCTGCGGCGGCAGCGGCTGGAAGACGTCGATCGTGCAGCGCAAGGGGATCGAGCTCACCGGTTACGTCGATCGCGCGAGGCTGCGCGCGCTGTATCGCGGCGCGATGGCGTTCGTCTATCCATCGCACTACGAGGGCTTCGGAATTCCGCCGCTCGAGGCACTGGCGTGCGGCGCACCTGTCGTCGCGACGCGCACCGGTGCGATTCCGGAGTTCGCAGGCGATGCGGCGCTGCTCGTGAATCCGGGCGACCGCGATGCGCTGCGCACTTCTCTCATGCGCGTCTTGCGCGATGCGCCACTGCGGCGCGAGTTGCGCGCGCGCGGGCCGGAACGCGCTTCGCTCTATCGCTGGGAGGCGAGCGCGCGGACAATGAGAGAACTCCTGGAGGACGCGGCGGCTTCTTGAGAATCGGAATCGACGGCAGAAAGATCGGCGACTACGGCATCGGGACCTACATCCGCGGGCTGCTGCACGGACTCGAAGAGATCGATGCGCCGGAAGAGTACGTCGTCTTCGCGCCGCGCGATGCCGCGGTTCCGCCTCGCTTCGAACATGTCGCCTTCGACGCCCCTCACTATTCCGCACGCGAGCTCTTCGCCCTGGCCCGCGCGATTCGCGCAGCAGGGATCGACCTCTTCCACGCGCCGCACTACGTGGTGCCATTCACCGGGACGCCGGTCGTCGTCACGATTCACGATCTGATTCATCTCCACGTCAAACACCGGAACCCGCTCGCGCCGCTCTATGCGCGAACGATGTTGCGGCGCGCCGTCCGGAAGAGCGTGCGAGTCCTTACGGTGAGCGAGTACGTGAAGCGCGACATCGTGGCGACGTTCGGATGCTCTGGCGAGCAGGTGATCGTGACTCCGAACGGAGTCGACCCACAGTTCACCGCGTCAGGCAGCAGACAGCAGGCAGCGGGCAGCAGGGAGTACTTCCTCTTCGTCGGGAACGACAAGCCGCACAAGAACGTCGAGGCACTGGTCGACGCATTCCGAGCAGTGCGTGCACAGCGCCCCGGCTTGCGACTCGTGCTCGCGGGGGCGCCGTTCGAGCGCTTCGCCGATCGCGACGGAATCGAGTGCGCCGGCTTCGTCGGCGATCTGGCCGCGGCGTATCGCGGAGCGATTGCAGTAATCGTCCCTTCGCAAGAAGAAGGATTCGGGTTGCCCGCGGTGGAAGCGATGGCGTGCGGCGTGCCGGTGATCACCTCGCTGGCGCCGGCACTCGTCGAAGTGACGGACGGCGCCGCGCTGCACACGAGCGATTTCGCCGAGGCGATGTTGCGCGTCGCGAGCGATGAAGAGCTACGCCGCGAGCTCGTGCAGCGCGGAATCGCGCGCGCATCGCAGTTCACGTGGCGCGCGTGCGCGATGAAGACGCGCGACGCGTATCTCGGACAGCAGACAGCAGGCAGCAGACAGCAGGAGTGAGGGCGATCGCCGCTCTCGCACTGTTTTCGCGCACGCTCAAACCTGCTGTCTGCTGCCTGCTGCCTGCTGCCTGAAATCGTGGAACACCGTGGAACGTCGCGATCTGATTTCGATTTTGATAAACAATTGCTTGACAATATCGTTTAACCATCTCATATTACGTACAAGAAAATGACGATCGCCAAAAACTGGATCGAAATGCTGCTCGGTGTTCAGTCAATGTCGAAGGTCGTCAACGTGTCCCTCATCGAATCCCCCACCCATCGCATTCAAGGTTTGCCGGAGTATTCCGGCGTTGTTTGCCAAGTAGGCGCGACCGGGAGGTCCCGTACGGCATGAAAGGTGGTGACTGTTAATGGCCACGAAGAAGAAGGCAGCCGCTAAGAAGCCCGCCAAGAAGGCAGCGAAGAAGAAATAAGCGAATACCAATCGACTTTTTTGGGGAGTCGTATCGAGGGGCCGGCGTATGCCGGCCCCTCGATTTTTTTTGCTTGAAACCTTTACTCCCCACGTCCGTTCAATCAGCACACACACACGGAGGCACCATGCGCCGGCTGATTCTCACGACTCTCTTCTTCCTCGCCACTCTCGCAATCCACGCCGACGAGCGCGTCTCGCATCGCTTCGAGACTTCCGTCCCGCTGCGATCGGTCCGCAACGTGATCGTCGAGATTCCTGCCGGCGAGATTCACGTCCGCAACGGAAGCACGAACGATCTCGTGGCCAGCGGTGCGATTCGCCAGGATGCCGACGACGACGATGACGACGATCGCGCTGACCTGCAGCGCGCAATCGATGATGTCAGCGTCGAGGTCTACACGAACAAAGACACCGCCATCGTTCGCCGTCACTTCGGCCCCAATGCTCGTGGCTGGCGCGTGACGAAGTTTTCGGCGATCGATCTCGACCTGGCGGTTCCCAAAGGCGTCGCCATCACTTTCGAGACGAAGGCCGGAGAGATCTGGCTCGAAGGAAGCTTCGGCGATCTCGATGCCGATCTCCGCGCGGGCGAGGTTCATCTCACGACTCCGCGTTCCGATGTTCATGTGCTCAACGCTTCGTGCCGCATCGGGGAAGTCCACACGTCATTCGGCGATCGAACGATCAATCGCGAAGGCGTGCTTCCTGGAACGACGCACTTCGTGAATCCCGATGGCGGGCAGTCGCGCGTGAATCTGCACACGACCGCGGGCGAAGTGCATGTCACGTTGACGAAGTGATCGCTCAGGATGACATGCTGGTCACGAACGCCACCGCCTCTTCCCGCGAGCACACTTCGCCGCGGATCTGTGCCTCGAGGAGGCTGCGCTTCACGCGGCCGAGCTCGGGTCCCGGCTCGCGCCCGGTCATCGACGCGATCTCGTTCCCCGTCAGATAAGGCACCGTCGTGAAGTCGGGCAGCTCGAAGTCGTCGCTGCGGCCGAGGGCACGCAACATGGGGCCGAGCTGCCGCGCGGCTGATTCCCCTGCGTCATATAACTCCACAACGGAGTGATCGACTGCCAGCCGTTTCAGCGCCTGCACGTCGCGCAGAACCGAGTCCGCGATGCGCCAGCGCTCCGCAAAAATCTTCGGCTCATCGACCAGCAAGGCAAGCGAAGCCGCGAATGACAGATCGTCCGCGTGAAATTTCGACGCATCGAGCTCGCGGCCGAAAATCGGTGCGTCGAGATGGCTCTCGCGCAGCAGCGCGACCGCCTTTCGAAATTCATTGGACGAGAAGATCAGGGACAACTCGTGATCGACCCGTTCCGCCGCGACGGTCGTGATCAGCATCGCATGCTCATGAATCGCGCGAATCGTCTCCGGCTCGATGGTGAACTGATAGCGCACGGCCATCCGGATCCCTTTGAGTGTCCTCAAGGGATCGTCGGTGAAGTTCTTCGGGCCGATCATCCGCACGACGCGCGACGTCAGATCACGCTGACCGCCATGCGGATCGAGCAGCTCATCGCGATCGAGCGGGAGCGCCATCGCATTCACGGTGAAATCGCGGCGTGCGAGATCGCGATCGATATCGTTGTCGAGCAGCGGCGCGAAATCGTAAACCTGCTCATCCACCACGACGCGATACGCCGAAAGATGATCCCTCCCCAGCCGGATCACGCGCGGCGAAATCGCCTCGGCACACCCATATGGATCGCGGCACGTGACGTCGATGTCGGCCGGCGTCTTCCCTTGCAGCAGATCGCGAATCGCGCCGCCGACGACGAAGGCATGCGGCGGCAACTGCGCCAGCGCAGGAAACATGCGAACGAGCTCGGCGCGCAGCGTCATGTTCAGGCAACCGAATTTCGCAGGACGCCGACGCCTTCGATTTCCACTTCGACCGTATCGCCCGCGTGCAGCGGACCTACGCCCGAAGGAGTGCCCGTGAGGATCACATCGCCCGGCTCGAGCGTCATCACCGCTGTAATGAACTCCAGGAGGAAGTCGCAGGGAAAAACCATGTCGCGCGTATTGCCGTTCTGCCGGACCTCACCATTCACGCGAGCGATCACTCCGAGCGCAGCGGCATCGAGCTCGGTCTCGATGCATGGTCCGATCGGCGCAAAGGTGTCGAAGCTCTTGCCCCGCGTGAACTGCACGTCTTTCTTCTGAAGGTCGCGCGCCGTCACGTCGTTGGCGCAGGTGAATCCGCGTACGTAGTCGCGCCACTGCGCGGCACGCACGTCGCGCGCGCGGCGGCCGATCACGATCGCGAGCTCCGCCTCGTGATCGACACGCTGCGAAATTGCCGGACGGACGATCGTGCCAAACGGTGCAAGCAGCGCACTCGGCGGCTTGAGAAAGATGATCGGTTCGGAAGGCGCCTCGTTCCCGAGCTCCTTCGCATGTTCCGCGTAGTTGCGTCCGATGCAGACGATTTTCGTCGGCACGCACGGCGTCAGGATCACGGCATCAGCGGGAGGAGTGGAGGACTCGCGGATCGCGCCGCGATCGAGATAGCGGTAGATCTTCATGCGGCGCCGCAGTTTATCCCGAGTCCAGTGCGGCACTTCAGGATGACGCGCGATCGTAAATCAACCAGAGCCCCGAGAAGCCGCGCAGAAGACGAAATCGCGATCGATACAGCTTGTGCAGCAGACTCGGATTCGCGTAGTAGACCGCCTCGTGCAGGAATTCGCCGAAATCTTCGTCGAGCTCCTTCGCGGTATCGAGACTGGTTTTCGCTTTCGACAACAATTCAGCATCGGGCCGCACATCCGCGGCCATCGTCGCCGCGAGGATCGTCGCCTCTTCATCGATCTTGATTCGCAGCGCCGCGGCTCGCAGAAAGAGCATCGAGAGATCCTCGTTGTCTTCTTCGGCATCCGGAAGACGCTTGTCGAACAGCTTGTGATACGCAGTGATCTCCCACGGTTCGAGGCGCATCTCCCGCACCACCTCGCCCTGCGCAATCTCCTCCTCGGGAAGATCGGAAGGCATGGAGTCGGCTGCCGAGGCGATGCGCATGAGGAACCGGAGCAGCACTTCGTCGTGTCCGAAGCGCTCGGTCACGTTCGCATTCTGCTCGGCCGCGATCATGAATTCCTGGGGAAGCTCCATGATCTCGTCGGGCGCATCGATCCCCCCTTCGAGTTGCGTGAGGATCGCGCTCATGCTCGCCTTGAGCTGAGCGATGACATCGTGCTTCACATTGGACTGCGCGCGGAGCTCGTCGAACTTCTCCTTGAAGTTGCGGAAGCGAGCGATCTCCTGCACCAGCTGCGGATTCGCATCGCCGAAGTTTCGCTCGATCGCCTGACCGTGCTGCATCAGTTTCTCTGCCTCTTCCAGCAGGCGATCTTCCTCGTCGTGATAGAGGCGCAGGAAACGATTCTTCGCA
>CAZKID010000067.1:10075-16659 GCA_964552405.1 uncultured Thermoanaerobaculia bacterium | reverse complement strand
GGATTCAAGCAGTGGCGGCTCGAATCCCACGCCGCATCGCCCTGGATTGCGATCCGCTGGGTCGCACTTGCGATGATGGCTGCGATCGTGTTCTACGAGCTGCTCGGCCTCGAGCCTGCCATGGCGGTCACCCGTCCCGGCCCGGACTCTGCAGATGACGACCCGAAGAGGATCGCGTTCATGCGTTTGCACCGGCGGTCCGAGGGTTTGATGAAGCTGGGATTGCTGGCTGCCATGGTCGCGCTGATCTTGAGCTGAAGAAGGGAGAGCGGGCGTCCCGCCCGCAGTCGCTGGCCGTCTCGGCCGGCGACTAAACTCGGACAATCGCCGCCGAGCGAGACGCTCGCCGACTGCGGGCGAGACGCCCGCTCTCCTGCTAGAATCCGCCGTCTATTCGACATGGGAAGTAGTGGCTCACAGTCTGTCTGGATCTTTCTCGCCGCGCTCAGCGGAGTCCTCTACCTGATCTTCGACGCCATCCGTGCGATCGTTCAGCAGCTCAGCCCCGTCGCGCTGCGGCGGCTCTCGGGCGGTGAGGCAGAGGAGCGGGGCGGCTGGAGCGTCTACGATCCGCGCAACTTTCAGCTCGTCAGCGGCGCGCTGCTGCAGATCACACTCATCTTGGCCTACGGCTCGACGCTGATCGTGCTGGAGGAGGAGCGTCCGATCATGGACGCCTTTCTCGACACGACCGCGCTCTGGATCGTGGTCGTGATGGCCTGGAAGTTCGTCCTCGCATTTTTCCCGGAGGATCTGAGCGAGAAGCTGCTGTTGCGGATGATCCCGCTGACGCATTTCTTCTACTACCTCTTCTGGCCGATGCTCTATCCGCTGCGCCAGCTCTTCGACCGCCTCGAGCGCCAGCGCGACGTGGCCGACGAAGACGACGACGAAGAGGTGACCGACGAAGAGGTGCAGGCCTACATCGATGTCGGCGAGGAAGAAGGCATTCTCGAAGCGTCGGAAGGGAAGTTACTGCAATCGATCGTCGACTTCGGCGATCGCGTCGCGAAGGAGTTGATGACGCCGCGCATCGACGTGCAGGCGTTCGACGCACGCAAGCCTCTCGATGAGATCGCGCGCATGTTCAGCGAGTCGAAATATTCGCGCATTCCGATCTACACCGAGTCGATCGATCAGATCACCGGCATCGTGCACGTGAAGGAGATCTTCGACGCGATCCTGAAAGGGGAGAAGCGATCCGTCTCCGATCTGGCGCGTCCGCCCTATTTCGTCTCCGAGACGAAGAAGGTGAGCGACCTCTTGCGCGAGTTTCAAAGCGAGCATCTGCAGGCCGCGATTGTCGTCGACGAATACGGCGGCACGGCGGGAATCATCACGATCGAGGACATCGTCGAGGAGATCGTCGGCGAGATCGCTGACGAACACGAAGACGAAGAAGCAACCGTCGTCGATCTCGGCGGCGATCGCTATCTGGTCAGCGGCCTGTTGCGCATCGATGCTCTCGAGGAGATGATCGATGCGAAGTTCGGCAACGGCGACTACGAGACCGTTGCGGGAATGATCTTCACGACACTTGGCCGCATTCCGAAAGCAGGAGCCGTCGTGAGGAAGAACGCATGGATCTTCGAAGTCGATCGCGCCGACAAACGGCGGATCTATCGCGTGCGAGTGACGAAAGATCCCGACTGGAAGGAACCGAGCGATGAAGAATGATCGAACGCCGGAGGCGTTCTCCAGGAGAATAGCCAATGGTGCGAAGCACCACTGGTTCCGCGATGAAGAATGATCGAACGCCGGAGGCGAGTCGTCCGCGCTTCGGCGTTGTGGCGCTGGTGGGCCGGCCCAATGCCGGCAAGTCCACGCTGCTCAACCGCATCCTCGGACACAAGGTCTCCATCGTCTCCGCGAAACCGCAGACCACGCGCAATCGCATCGTCGGCATCTTCAACGAAGAGCGCGGGCAGCTCGCCTTCCTCGACACGCCCGGGATTCATCGTCCGCTGCACAAGCTCAACGTCCGGATGATGGATCACGTCCGCTCGAGCCTCACCGAGGCGGATGTGGTGGCGTTGATCGTCGACGCGGCGGAGCCGTTCGGCAAGGGCGATCAATACGTGATCGACATGCTGCGCGAGACGGACACGAAGCGCTTCGCGATTCTGAACAAGGTCGACATCGTGCAGAAGAAGAACGCGCTGCTGCCGGTCATGGAGCGTTACTCGGGCTTCCAGCTCTTCGATGAGATCGTGCCGATCTCCGCCTCAGCAGGCGAAGGCGTGCCCGAGTTGGTCTCACTCTTTTTCAAGAACATGGAAGAAGGCGAACCGCGGTTCTCGTCCGAGGACTACACGACACAGCCGGAACGATTCTTCGCGGGCGAGATCGTGCGCGAGAAGCTGTTGCATCACACCGGCGATGAGTTGCCCTACACGACGGCAGTCGCCGTCGAGCGTTTCGAAGAAGACGAAGAGAAGAATCTGATTCGCATCTGGGCGACGATTCATGTCGAGCGCGACTCACAGAAGCCGATCGTGATCGGCAAGCGCGGCGACATGATCAAACGGATCGGAACCGAGTCGCGGCTCGAGCTCGAAGCGATCCTCGGCGCGAAGGTCTTTCTCGATCTGCATGTCTCCGTCCATCCCTCCTGGCGCGAAGACGAGCGTTTCCTCGGCGACCTCGAGTGGCCGATTCGATGACACACTGACCGGTCGGTCGGGTTTACAATCGCTCGGTTTCTTTGCCAACTTTGGAGGGGAGATTCGATGGTTTCTGGAAGGCTTCGCAGCGCCATTTGTTTCTGTCTAATCCTCATTTCTGTTCCACTTCTCGCGCAACAGACAGGGTCCGTTCATGGAAGGGTGATGGCCAGCGACGGCTCCGCACTGCCCGGTGTGACTGTCGAGGCTCGCGCGAACGTGCTGCCACAGCCGCGCGTGACGACGAGCGGCGTGACCGGCGAGTATCGCTTACCCGCGCTTCAGCCAGGGACGTACACCGTGACTTACTCGCTGTCCGGCATGCAGACGATGACGCGCAAAGCGGAAGTCATCCTCGGCGAAGACTTGGCGTTGGACGTAAAGCTTGGTGTCGCCGGAATGTCGGAGACCATGACGGTCACGGCACAGCAGACACTCGTCGATCGCGAATCGACAGAGCTGGAGACCGGTCTTTCGAGCCAGCAGATTCAGGCTCTCCCGATCAGCCAGGATTACAAAGACATTCAGAAGCTCATTCCAGGTGTGATGGTCACACAAGACGAATTCCGCGGACCGAGTGGTGGTGGCAGCGGTCAGGACAATGTCTACCTGTACGACGGCGTGAATATCACGATGCCGCTCTTCGGAATTCAGACAGCGGATCCTGCGACGCATGACATCGCCCAGGTCAATATCGTGAAGGGCGGTGCCAAGGCGGTCGACTTCGAGCGATCCGGTGGATTCCAGATCGATTCGGTCAGCAAGTCTGGTACGAACAAGTATTCGGGCGAGGTTGGATACCAGGTGCTGAGACATTCGTTCGTCGCAAGCCAGGCTTCGACGTCGAACGCAAAATATGCGCAGGATCGGGATTGGACGACGGCGAACGTCGGCGGGCCAATTCTCTCAGACCGGCTTTTCTTCTACGCGTCGTATTACCGTCCGATCTACACGAAGAGCAATCAGTCGAATCTCTACGGAGATCTGCCGGAATTTCGGGATTACCGCAATGAAATCTTCGGGAAGCTGACCTACACACCCACCGCATCGTGGCTGTTCAATGGCAGCTATCGCGATTCGCATCATCGGAAAACGGGGGCGTCGTTCACATCGACTCAGGCCGGGACGACCGGCTCCGGGTCGACGTCCAATCTAAAGATCGCAGCCCTCGAAGGCTCGTGGGTCATCAACCAGCAGAGCCTCTTCACCTTCAAGCTGACCGACTTCAAAAACCCTGGCGGTGGCGGAGCCGACATCCTTTCGAAGGCGGAGGTTTCGACGGCAGCAGGCGCACGCCTGCCCATCGATGATCTGGCGAATGCCGGACGCCTCGTCGTTCCAACGGCGAATGCAGGGAACGCTGCATTCGTCCAGCAGTACATCGACAAGTACGGCTATGTTTCGAACGGCGTGAAGACAGGTGGCGGCACCGTGGGCTTCGGACAGTACTCGGCCGACAACGACGACTTTTTCCGAAGAAGCGGACAAGTCGCCTACAACTACACCCTCGGTGGCTGGCTGGCGCACGACCTTCACGCCGGCTATCAACAATACAAAGATTCTGAAGACCGGTTTCAGACATCGAACGGCTGGGGACTCATCACGATCCCCGGCGGCGCGACCGCGGCGCAGGGCGGTGTGAATTGTCCGGCCAGCGCGTGCGGAACCGCGAAGCCGGCTTTCTTCATCGCCAACTTCAGCCCGCAGGGCACGGGACAGATTCCGACGATCCACTCCGAGTATCACTCGCAGAACATTGAGCTCAACGACACGATGCACCTCAACAACTGGTCGTTCAATGTCGGTGTTCTCGCGAGTCACGACACGCTGTATGGTCAAGGGCTCGCGGCAGCGGACAATATCGCGGGCTTCGTGAAGTCTCCCGGCACGAAGTACAAGATGCACAACATCCCGTTCAAGCAAATGATCCAGCCCCGCCTCGGTACGACCTGGGCTTACAACGGCGAAGACACCGTCTACGCCAGTTTCGCGATTTACAATCCGGCAGCGAACTCCGACGCGCGTGCTGCGTCGTGGGATCGAAACCTCGTGCAATCGATCAACGAATATTTCGATGCCAATGGCGTCCTGATGGGCATCGATCCTGTCGCGTCATCCTCGGGCAAACTGTTCGTCGATGGGATCAAACCGCGCGTGACTCACGAGTTGTTGCTCGGTACCGCGCAGCAGATCCACAGCAATTTCTCCATGCGTGTCTACGGCCGTTATCGCAAGAGCACGCGTTTCTGGGAAGACACGAACAACGACGCGCGCATCCGCTTCGGCAAAGATGTGCCGGGCGTGAAGCAGGAGCTCTACATCCCGAAACTCGGAACGAACCCCACGACGGCAAATCCTGCCGGCACTGGCCTGCGCGGTGCGATCGGCAGCGGCTCCTCTTACGTCATCGCAGCGCTCGACGGCGCGTTTACGAAGCACTATGAAGCGACTCTCGAGTCTGAGTGGCACGGCCGCGATACATTCGTCCGAGGCTCCTACACGTGGAGTCACTACTACGGCAACTTCGATCAGGACAACGCGACGTTCAACACCGCGAATGATCAGGCCACGTTCATCGGTTCATCGTTCATTGGTGACGGTGCGGGACGCCAGTTGTGGAACTACAAGTATGGCGATCTTCGCGGCGACCGCCGCCACGTGGTCAAGCTGACGGGTACGGAGGCTCTTCCGTGGCACGCGACAGCGGGTGCGTTCTGGCTTTATCAATCGGGCCAGCCATGGCAACTCGAGAGCTACATCCCGTATTCATCGCTGACCACGAGCACGAGCGATTCGAACCGTTACGCGGAACCTGCGGGGCGCCGCCGCACGCCCTCGCATCATCAGCTCGATCTCAATTACACGCAGAACCTCGGCGTTTTCCGCGGCATCAACCTGCAACTCGCGGTCGACATATTCAACGTGTACGACAAGCAGACGGCTTACAACTTCGAGTCGCGAGTCGGCGTCCTTGGAGTTTGCGATCTGCCTTCCGAGGTGCCGAACACGAAGAACGCATGTCCAGCTGGTTACTTCGACACGGGCCTTGGTGGACAGCTGGCGCATCTCAAGAAAGCGCCGTTCGCGAAATCGACGTATGACCCGCGACGCTTCCAGGTTGCTGCTCGAGTGCAGTTCTAACGTTGACGAGCGGTGGGGGAGCGGGCGTCTTGCCCGCTCCCTTGCTCCGTGCTACCGGAACAACTTCTCGCTCTCGATCAATGATCGAGTCACGTTGTTCGCATGCTGGCGTGCTTGCTCGATGTGCGCCGGAGCGTCCGGTTCGTGGAGCAATACGCTCACCTGTGCGCGCTTGAACAACGCCATCGCATAGTCGGGGCTGGCGGGTGGGACGCGGTCCAGAGCGATGCGCGCTTCTTCGAAGCGGCGCTTCGACAAGTAGAGCACGCCGAGTTGCAGGTCGTATCCGCCGTGGGAACGTTCGAACGCATCGATCGCAACATCGGTCTCGCCAGCCAGCATCGCCAGGTGGCCGAGCGAGGCGAGCTCGATTGGCGTCGGCGACCGCAGGGCATAAAGCCGTTGCCGAAGTGCGACGGATTCCGGAAAGCGATTCTGCTTGAAACGCAAGTCTGCCAGCGCTTCGATCGCAGGCACCTTGTCCGGTGTCGCTGCTAGCACCTGCTCGAGCATCGGAATGGCTTCCTGCCAACGCGAGCCGCGCGCGAGATGCAATGCGAGGTACGTCTTCACGTCGGGCGAATCGGGAGCGATGGCCTGCGCGCGCTCGAATGCTGCGAGCGCCTGCGGTTCGTGCCCGAGGGCGGAGTGCGATGTCGCGAGACGCAGCGCCGCATCGAGGTTGTGAGGATCCTTCTTCAGGATTTCTTCGAGCAGCGGAATGGCCCTGGCGTACTCCTCGCGCACGAACAGACCTGCTGCCTCATCGAGAACCGGGAA
>CAZKID010000067.1:0-10065 GCA_964552405.1 uncultured Thermoanaerobaculia bacterium | reverse complement strand
AGTCGGTGACGTACTCAGAGCCGTCGGGGTTCTTGCGAATCACCGGACGCGCACTGCTACCAACGTAGCCGAGCGCCGCGAGCTGACGCCGCTCTTCATCCGACAGATTCGCGGACGATGCGGCGGCTTCCTGCAGCGACGGAACGGGATAGTCGTGCAAGGCCGCGCGCACATCGCGTGAGAGCGCTGCACCGGGCGCGAGATCGTGTGTCTCACCGGGATCTGCGATGACGTCGTAAACCTCCGGCCGTCCGGCCATGATCGTCTTCTGCCGTCCCTCGAGCGCCATCGTCTGCGGTTGCCATCCGTAGTCGAGATACGGCTTCATCGCTTCACCGACGACGACCTTCTCCTGCTGCGGCGCCGCCGCGTTCAACAGCATGTCGAACACGCGGCGCGTGGAAATCGGCGTGTCGTCCTTCGCCGGCTTCACTCCGGGCGCGATCAACAGCAGCGGCACATGCATCGTCGACTGGTACATCAGATTTCCGTGCTGCTGCTCGCCGTGATCGCCGAGTCCTTCGCCGTGATCGCCCACGATGACGATGGCGATCGGCCCCGACGCCTTCTTCTCGAATGCGGCGACGAGCCTGCCGAGTTGCTGATCCATGTATGCAACCTCGCCGTAGTACGGCTGCTTCGCGTACTTCGAGAGAAAGGGCTCCGGAGGTGTGTACGGGTAGTGCGGATCGTAGTAGTGAACCCAGAGAAACATCGGTGAGCCGCTCTGCGATGAGAGCCACGCGAGCGCGCGCTCCGTCGTTTCTGACGCGGTGCGTTCCGCGCGTCCGCCGAAGTCCTCGTCCCACGTGTCGAACCCTCGTGACGTTCCAAAACGTCGCGCCAATGCGAACGCCGAAACGAACGCCCCGGTGTGATAGCCGGATGCGTGCAGCGTTTCCGCGATCAACGGGCGATCGCCGGAGAGAGGCCGTGCGTTCTCATGCACTCCATGCGCGGCTGGATACATGCCGGTCAGCATCGTGAGATGAGCAGGGAGCGTCTGCGGGACTGCCGTGTACGCCTGTCGAAAGTAGACACCGCGCTTTGCGAGCGCGTCGAGCGAGGGCGTGAGCTCGGGCGTGATTGCATCCGCGCGCGTCGTATCGAGCGTCACGAAAAGAATCGAAGGCTTCGGCTGCGGAGCCGGCTTGCTGCACGCAATCAGGAGAAGCAGGGGAAGGATTCGGCGCACGCCAGATTGTAAACAGACAGCAGACGGCAGGCAGCAGACGGCAGGCAGCAGGAGCGACGAACCCCCTGCAGCCTGCTGCCCGCTGCCTGCTGGCTGCCGCACCAACCCGTGATGTTCATCACGCGCTCACGTATCAACGTTCGCGGGTGTTTGTGCGCGCAACTCCCCACAATCCGTTGCATGTTCAAAATCCGTTCGGCCCGCTTCCTCGGCCCCAACGTCAAGCAATTCGAGATCGACGCCCCGCGCATTGCACGTGCACAAAAACCAGGGCAGTTCGTCATCATCCGACTCGACGACTTCGGCGAGCGCATTCCCCTCACCATCAAGGGATCAGACCCCGACAAGGGAACGATCACGATCGTGGTGCAAGGCATCGGCAAGACGACGATCGCGCTCAATCGCCTCGGCGATGGCGACTCGATCCTCGACGTCGTCGGTCCCCTCGGAAAGCCATCCGAGGTCGAGAGATTTGGACATGTGGTGGTGATTGGCGGGGGAGTCGGGACCGCGATTGCACTGCCGACCGCGCGCGCGCTCCGCGACGCGGGCAACTTCGTCACCTCGATCCTCGGCGCGCGCACGCGCGACCTGCTGATCCTCGAAGACGAAGTGCGCGCCGCGAGCGACGAGGTGCTCATCATGACCGACGACGGCAGCTACGGTGAGAAGGGACTCGTCACCGACAAGCTGAAGGAACTGATCCGAAAGGGCGATGTCGATTACGTGCTCGCGATCGGGCCAATCCCGATGATGCGCGCGGTGGCCGATACCACGCGCGTTCAGAACATCCGCACCGTGGTCAGTCTCAACTCGATCATGGTCGACGGAACCGGCATGTGCGGTGGCTGCCGCGTGCTGATCGGCAACAAGAGCCAGTTCGCCTGTGTCGATGGTCCCGAGTTCGACGCGCACGACGTCGACTTCAACGTGCTCATGCAACGCAATTCGATGTATCGCGAGCAGGAGAAGGAATCGCTCGCACGCTATGAGGCGGCCTGCCATGCCTAATCCGATTCCGAACAAAGACCGCATGAAGATGCCCCGGCAGCACATGCCGGAGCGCGAGCCCGAAGTCCGCGCGCGGAACTTCGAAGAGGTGAACCTCGGCTATCGTCCGGACCTCGCGAATCAGGAGGCCTTGCGCTGCCTGGCGTGCGCAAAGCCGACGTGCACGCGCGGATGTCCGGTGGCCGTGAAGGTGAAGGAGTTCGTGCAGCTGATCATCGACGGCGACTACCTCGGCGCGGCCGCGAAGATCCGCGAGGACAACGCGCTGCCCGCGATCACGGGCCGCGTCTGTCCGCAGGAAGATCAGTGCGAAGGCGACTGCCTGATGACGAAGAAGGTCGAGTCGCTGGCGATCGGTCATCTCGAGCGCTTCGTCGCCGACTACGAACGGACCACGGGACAGATCGGCATTCCGGCGAACAAACCTTCGACAGGGAAAGCAGTTGCGATCGTCGGCAGCGGTCCGGCGGGACTCTCTGCCGCGGGGGACCTGATTCAGCAGGGCCACCGCGTGCGCGTGTTCGAAGCGCTGCACGAGCTGGGCGGCGTGCTCGTCTACGGCATCCCGGAGTTCCGGCTGCCGAAGGAGATCGTGCGGCAGGAAGTCGATGTGCTCCGCAAACGCGGAGTCGAGTTCGAGACGAATGTCGTCATCGGCAAGACGGTGACTCTCGATCAGTTGATGCAGGAGGAAGGCTACGACGCGGTGTTCGTCGCGACAGGCGCGGGGTTGCCGCAGTTCCTCAACATTCCGGGCGAACATCTCAACGCCGTCTACTCGGCGAATGAATTTCTCACCCGTGTGAATCTCATGCGCGCCTATCGCTTCCCCGACTACGACGAGCCTGTGTATGACTGCAAGGACAAGGATGTCGTCGTCGTCGGTGGCGGCAACACCGCGATGGATGCAGTACGCACCTCGCTTCGTCTCGGCGCTCGCACAGCGACGCTCGTCTACCGCCGCAGTGAAGCCGAGATGCCGGCGCGCAAGGAAGAGGTCAAGCATGCGAAGGAAGAGGGCGTTGATCTGCGGCCGCTGACGAATCCGACGGAGCTGATCGGCGACGAGCGCGGATGGTTGAAGGGGGTGCGCTGCCAGCAGATGGAGCTCGGCGAGCCGGATGAGTCGGGACGTCGCCGTCCGGTACCGATTGAAGGTGCGGAGGTGTTCATCCCGGCGCAGGTGGCGATCATCGCGATCGGCACGAGCGCGAATCCGCTGATTCAATCGACGACGCCGGACTTGAAGACGAATCGGAAGAACTACATCGAGGCCGATCCCGAAACGATGCGGACGTCGAAGCGCGGCGTGTTTGCCGGCGGCGACATCGTGACCGGCGGCGCGACCGTAATTCTCGCAATGGGTGCGGGGCGGAAGGCGGCGAAGGGGATCGACGACTACTTGACGACCGGCGATTGGTAACGCCGGAGGCGTTCTCTCGGAAAATAGCCAGTGGTGGCTCCGCCACCACTGGACGCCGCGATCCCCACCACAAGGACGTCGCACGCCGGCAGGCGTGCCGGAAGCTTTTGCACGTCTTACGTGCCGTCACCGTCCAGTGGTATCGCTTTGCGAAACCACTGGCTATTGTCCGGGTGGCACGCCTTCCGGCGTGCGATCATCTACCATCTCCGCATGCTCAATTACATCTGGTTCGCGCTCATGGCGATTGCGTTTGTCGTCGCCATCTTCAACGGCACTGCAGCGGACGTAACGACGGGCGCGATGAGCTCCGCGAAGACCGCGGTCGAGATCGCGCTGGGGCTCGTCGGCATCATGACGCTGTGGCTCGGCATCATGCGCGTCGCGGAGAGGGCCGGGCTCATTGCGATGCTGTCGCGCGCGTTGCGCCCGATCTCGCGGCTGCTTTTTCCTGAGATTCCGCCCGAGCATCCTGCGATCGGCGCGATGGTCATGAACGTCGCAGCGAACATGCTCGGCCTCTCCAACGCCGCGACTCCGTTCGGCATCAAGGCGATGGAGGAGTTGCAGGAGCTCAACGAGGGCGACAAAGAGACCGCCTCGAACGCGATGGTGACGTTCATGACGCTGAATACCGCGGGCATCCAGTTCATCCCCGCGACGATCATCGGCGTGCTGGTGGCCGCGGGCTCGAAGCAGCCGACAGCAATCATTCCGACGACGATCATCGCCTCGCTCTCCGGCGCGACCGCCGCGGTGATCATGTCGAAGATCCTGCAGCGCTTCTTCCCGAAGAGGAATGCGCAATGATCCGAGAGCTGCTGCAGCAGGTCTCGCTCTGGACGATTCCGGTACTCCTCGTCGGCATCCCGCTGGTGGGGATGATCCGCGGCATCAAGGTCTACGACGTCTTCATCGAAGGAGCGAAGGAAGGCTTCAACGTCGCGGTGAAGATCATTCCGTTCCTCGTCGGGATCCTCGTGGCGATCGGGATGTTCCGCGGTTCGGGTGCGATGGACATGATGACCAACTTCCTCCGGCCGGCGATGACCCGCATCGGTTTTCCGCCGGAGATCTTTCCGCTGCTCGTATTGCGTCCGCTATCCGGTAGCGGCTCACTCGCGCTGACGACGGACATCATCAAGCGCTACGGGCCGGACACTCTGGTCTCGCGCATCGCGGCGACGATGTACGGCTCGAGCGAAACCCTCTTCTATGTCCTCGCGGTGTACTTCGGAGCGGTTGGCGTGAAGCGCACGCGCCACGCGATTCCGTCAGCGATCGTTGGTGACATCGTGGCGGCGGCCGTGGCGGTCGCCGTGTGTACCTGGCTGCAATGACGGGTTAGCTGGATGCCCGCTCTCGCCGCGACAGCGCATAGACCAAGGCACCCGCGATCAGCGCATAGAGGCCTGCGAGCAATTTCTCGCGGTTCAACGAGATGCAGATCAGCAGCGAGGCGGCGACGCCGAGGATCGGTACGATCAGTCCCGGAGTCCGGAAGCCTTCGTTGAGCTTGCGCAGGCGTGGCACTGCGGCCGCGGTGAAGAGATACGTCGCGAGACGCGCCACCGCGGACAGCAGAGCGAGCTTCGCGAACGATCCCGCCAGCGCGAGTGCCATCGCCACACCGACATGAAGCACGATCGCCACCGACGGCGTGCGAAACCGCGGATGCACATAGCTGATCGGACCCATTCTCCGATCGAGTGACAGCGCGTAGAGCATGCGGGAGCCCTCGAGCACCGTGCCCGAGTTCGTGCCCGCCATCGACAGCAATGCGCCAATCGTCACGACGATCGCGCCGATCGGTCCCACGAGTGACTTCGCCGCGTCGGCGATTGGCGTGCTGCTCTGCGAGAGGTTCGGAATCGTCGCCATTGCGCCGAGCTGCGCGAGCACGTAGATCGCGGCGATCGCGAGCGTCGCGGCTAGCAGTGCGCGCGGCAGATCGCGCCGCGGATTCTTGTATTCGCCGGCCGGAACTCCCATGTTCTCGAAGCCCGCGTATGCGAACAGCATGAAGAGCGCCGCGTCATTCCAGTTCGTCCCGCTCGGCGGCAGCGTGAGCGATACGGGAATCGGGTTATGCCGGAACGCAATCAGCGCGACGATGATGAAGCCGACCAGCGGCACGATCTTCCCCACGGTGAACACATAGATCGATGCCGCTCCGTAGCGCACGCCCACGAAGTGAATCGCACCGAGGATGAGGAGAGTGCCGACGATGATCGACTGCCGCGCTGCGCCCTGGCCGAGCTCCGGCCAGAGAAACGCCAACGACACGACGAAGCCGTTCGACAGCGACGCGAGCGACGTCAGTCGCGCGATCCAGTTCATCCATCCCGTCTCGAACCCGACGAAGTCGCCGAACGCCGTGCGCGCATACAGATACGCCCCGCCGGGCTCCGTGAAATGGCTCGACGCCTCGGCGAAGCAGAGGACGAGAATGAAGACAGGAATCGCAAAGAGCAGCGGCGCCCAGAGCGAGAACGGGCCGAGCAGTTTGTACGACTCGCTGGGAAGGAGAAAGACACCCGACCCGACGACGGCATTGATGCACATCGCGACGAGGCCGCCAAAGCCCACCGCTCGAACGAGTTTCTCAGAGGATTGCGATTCGCTCATCCCTTCCACCCTTTGCCCCTGACCGGCCGGCCGGGCAGCGCTCCCGTCATCTTCGCGTCACGCATCACAGGCACGCCATTCACAATCACCGTGATCACTCCCTCGGAGAATTGATTCGGACTCTCATAAGTCGCGAGATCGCGAATTGTGTTCTCGTCGAAGATGATGATGTCGGCCTTCATGCCGCGGCGAAGGATGCCGCGATCCTCGAGCCGCATGCGGTCCGCCGCCTGTGACGTCATCTTGCGCACCGCTTCTTCGAGTGTGAAGAGTTTCTCGTCGCGAACGTAGTGGCCCGCCACGCGCGGCGACGTGCCGTACGCGCGCGGATGCACCGCGACGCCTTGCGCTCGCTGATCGGGCGAGGGAGCGCCGGAGTCTGAGCCGATCGAGACGAATGGCTGACGAAGCGCCGTCTTCACATCGTCTTCATTCATCGAAAAGAAGATGACGGCGGGGGAGCCGGTCGTCTCGGAGAACAGCCGCATCAGTGCTTCCTCGGCCGGCTGCTGCATCTCCGTCGCGATCTCTTCGATGAACTTTTTCTGATATTGCGCGAGCTGCGGATTGTCGATGCGTGTGATGTAGATCCCGCGCTCGCCGCGCTTCTCGAACTGCGCCCGCAGCGCTTCCGCGATCTTCGCGCGGTCTTCCGGATTCTGCAGCCGCTTCTGCGCCTGGTCGTAGCCGCCTTCCAACGACCAGTTCGGAAGGAGCGTAGAGAGCGATGTGGCGGACGCGTTGTAGGGATAGACATTCGCGGCCGCGTCGATTCCCTCCGCGCGTGCTGCATTGATGCGCTCGATCACATGCGGCATGCGGCCCCAGTTCGCGCGGCCGCCGACTTTGAGATGCCAGATGTTGACCGGGATGTTCGCCTCGCGTCCGATGCGGAACGCCTCGTCGAGTCCCATGTCGATGTGATCGCCTTCGTCGCGCATGTGCGTGAAGTAGACGCCGCCGTACTTCGCCGCCACCTTCGCGAGCTCGATGAGCTCCTCGGTCGTCGAGTACATCTCCGGAAGATAGATGAGGGATGTCGAGAGACCGATCGCGCCGTTACGCATCTCCTGATCGACGATCTTTTCCATCTCGATCATTTCGGCGGCCGTCGGCTGACGGTTGACGTTGCCGATCACGAGCTCGCGCGGATTCGACGCGCCGGCGAGCAGCGCGATGTTCACCGCCGATCGATTCTTCTCGAGCTTCTGAAAGTAATCGCGGATCGACGGCTTCGGCGATCCCCCCTCGCCCGTGAGCTCGGTCGTCACTCCCTGCCGGATCTTCGGCTCGAGATGCGGATCGCGAAAGACCGCGCTCTCGTCCTGGCCGAGGAGGTCGATGAAGCCGGGAGAGACGATGTGGTCCTGGGCGTCGATCGTCGTTTGCGCATGTTCGTTCGTGAGGTCGCCGATCGCGACGATCGTGTCGCCGCGCACCGCGATATCGCCGCGAAACCAGGGAGCGCCGGTGCCGTCGATGATGCGTGCGTTCGTAATCTTGAGATCGAGCATGGCGGGTTTGGTGGTGGCGCAGGCAGACAGCAGACAGCAGGCAGCGGACAGCAGACAAGAGATCAGCCGGCTGTTTGCCGGCCTGCTGTCTGCTGTCTGCTGTCTGCTGCCTGTTCTCACTCCATCCCCCTAACCAGATCCTGCACCTCCTGCCGTTCGCGAATGACGCGGACGTCGGAGCCATCGACGAGGATCTCCGGCGGCAGAAGCCGCGCGTTGTAGTGCGACCCCATCGAGAAGCCGTACGCGCCCGCGTCATGGAACGCGAGCAGATCTCCCACCTTCGTCTGCTCGATCCGCCGCGTCAGCACGTTGCCTTCGCTGTCGCGCGTGAAGACATCGCCCGACTCGCAGAGGTTGCCGGCCACGACGACCTCGTCGAACTGTTCGCTCTTCGGATCGCAATTCGTGATGTGGTGATACGCGCCGTACTTCGATGGACGCACGAGGTGATTGAAGCCGGTGTCGACACCGAGCCACGTCTGGCCGGCGCTGACGCGCATCGCGGTCACGCGAGCGAGCAGTGTTCCTGACTGCGCGACGACATAGCGGCCCGGCTCGATGATGGCGTGCAGGTCGCGCGCGCGGAGCAGCTTGTCCGCGACACGCGTGAGCTCCGCGCCATAGTCGTCGATTGGGAACGGCTGCTCATCCGGCCGGTATGGGACAGAGATCCCGCCGCCGAAGTTGATCCAGCGGAGATGATCGAACTCCGCCGCGGCCTCGAGCAGCCGGCGCGCGGATTCGATGAGCGGCGCGATGCGATCGATGCCGGAGCCGATGTGCGCGTGCAGGCCGACGATGCGCCGTCCGCTGTCTTCGACGACCATGCGCGCCGACGGCAGTTCGGCCAGATCGATGCCGAACTTCACGCCGCCGCCGGCCGTGACGACATCGTGATGATGGCCCGCGCCGACGTCGGGGTTCACGCGCAACGCGATGCGATTCGGAAGATCGAGCGCGATCACGCGGTCGATCTCCGACATCGAATTCACGTTGATGACGATGTCGGGATCGGCGATGGCACGCAGGTCGTCATCCGAGACGTTGGAACAGGTGAACCAGATGTCTTCCGAGTCGAAGCCGGCGCGCCTGGCGAGATAGATCTCACCGGGCGAAACGGCATCGCACCCGAAACCCTCGCTGCGAATGAGGCGCAGGATCGAGAGATTCGAGTTCGCTTTCATCGCATAGAAGGGCCGCAGCGGAAGCGAGGAAAACGCGCGCTTGACGCTGGCAATCTGGCGGCGGATGACCGCCGTATCGTAAACATAGAGGGGCGTACCGAACTGCGATGCGAGCTCGACCGCCGGCAGGTTTCCGATGCGGAACATGGCGGGGGAGTGTAGCAACTTGAGTGCTGAGTTCTGAGTACTGAGTTCTGAGTTGGCTTGGTACCATCACTCAGAACTCAGAACTCAGAACTCAGAACTCAGCAGTACTCATCATGAGCCAGTGTCCGAATTGCTCGCAGAGTGTGCCGGCGGACGCTTTCGCCTGCCCGAGCTGTGATGCGACGATCGCGATGCAGACGCAACGCATCGCCGGCCATCGCGTTGTTCGACTTCTCGGACAGGGCGGCATGGGCCGTGTCTATCTCGGAGAAGATGACACGCTCGGCCGCCAGGTCGCCGTGAAGGTCATGCTCGGTGGACACGAGCCGAACAGCGAATCGCGCGCACGCTTTCTCCGCGAAGCGCGCGCGATGGCGAATGTCGAGCATCCCAACATCGTGCGCATCTACTCGTTCGGCGAAGAGAAAGACGGCGCGTTCATCGTCATGGAATACGTCGACGGCGAGATGCTCGCAGACCGCATCGCGCGTGGTCCGCTGCCGGTCGATGAGGCACTGCGAATCGCGAGGCAGGTCGTCGATGCGCTCGAGGCCGCGTGGGAAAAGCAGATCGTTCATCGCGACATCAAACCGTCGAATGTCCTCATCGATCGCCGAGGCCAGGTACGCGTCGCAGACTTCGGACTCGCCAAACCGCTGGATATCAGCGGCAGGAGCGAGAGCTCCCTCACGCAGACGGGCTACATGCTCGGCTCACCGCACTACATCGCGCCGGAGCAGGCCAACGGACAGGAGTGCGACTTCCGAGCCGACATCTACTCGCTCGGCATCATGCTCTACGAAATGCTGGCCGGCGAGAAGCCCTTCAAGGGAACCTCGCCTTTCTCCGTCGTCGCGCAGCATCTGCACGATCCGCTCCCGTCGCTTCTCGTTAAGCGGGCCGATGTTCCCCGCAACGTCATCGAGCTCATCGAGCGGATGACGCAGAAGAATCGGGATC
>CAZKID010000066.1:7711-16831 GCA_964552405.1 uncultured Thermoanaerobaculia bacterium | reverse complement strand
CCGCGCTGGCGAAGGTGAACTCGCCGGAAGTCAACATCATGACGGCGGAGGATCCGGTGGAGTTCAACCTTCCCGGCATCAACCAGGTGCAGATGAGGGAGTCGATCGGACTGAATTTCGCCGCGACGCTGCGCTCGTTCCTGCGGCAGGATCCGAACATCATTCTCGTCGGCGAGATCCGCGATTTCGAGACGGCGGAGATCGCGATCAAGGCGGCACTGACCGGCCACCTCGTGCTCTCCACGTTGCACACGAACGATGCGCCGTCGACGATCAATCGTTTGATGAACATGGGCATCGAGCCGTTCCTCGTCGCGACCTCCGTGCAGTTGATTGCTGCGCAGCGTCTCGCGCGCCGCATCTGCTCGAACTGCAAAGAGCCGGTTGATGTGCAGCCGCAGGCGCTGTTGAACATCGGATACAAGAAAGAAGAGATCGGCACCTTCCAGGTTTTCAAGGGCCGCGGCTGCGAGAAGTGCAACAACACCGGCTACAAGGGCCGTGTCGGCCTGATCGAAGTCATGGGCATCGATGACGAGATTCGCGAGCTCATCCTGTCAGGCGGCAACTCGATCGACATCAAGAAGAAAGCGGCGGAAATCGGGATGATCAGTCTGCGCCGCAGCGGATTGATTAAAATCAAAGATGGTATTACCACCATTGAAGAAGTAGTTCGCGAAACGGTGTTGTAGGACAGGCGCCTCGCCTGTCCAACAAGAGCGACAGGCGAGGCGCCTGTCGTACACGGGAGAGACATCATGGCCGTCACACTTCATCAGCTTCTCAAGACGATGGTTGAGCGTGGTGGCTCCGACCTTCACGTCACGACGAACTCGCCTCCGCAGATTCGCATCGACGGCAAGCTCGTGCCGCTCGACATGCCACCGCTCGCGGCCCCGGAGACCAAACAGCTCGCCTACTCGGTGCTCACGGACGCGCAGAAGCACCGCTTCGAAGAGAACCTCGAGCTCGACATTTCGTTCGGGATCAAGGGTCTGGCGCGTTTCCGCGCGAACATCTTCAATCAGCGCGGTGCCACCGCCGCCGTCTACCGTCAGATTCCCTACGAGATCCTCGGCTTCAAGGAGCTCGGGCTCCCGCAAGTCGTCGAGGAGATCTGCAACAAGCCGCGCGGTCTCGTGCTCGTCACCGGTCCTACCGGCTCGGGCAAATCGACGACGCTCGCCGCGATGATCGACAAGATCAATCGCGAGCGTCACGAGCACATCATCACGATCGAGGATCCGGTCGAATTTCTTCACGCCCACAAGAACTGCATCGTGAATCAGCGTGAGCTGCACGCCGACACGCACTCGTTCGCGAACTCGCTCAAGAGCGCGCTCCGCCAGGATCCTGACGTCGTGCTCATCGGTGAGATGCGCGACCTGGAGACGATCGAATCGGCTCTGCGCATTGCGGAGACGGGCCATTTGACCTTCGGCACGCTGCACACGAATTCGGCGGCGCAGACGATCAACCGTATCGTCGATGTCTTCCCGTCGCATCAGCAACCGCAGATCCGCGCGCAGTTGTCGTTCGTGCTGGAAGGAATCCTCTGTCAGACGCTGCTGCCCAAGGCCAACGGCAAGGGCCGCGTGATGGCAATGGAGATCCTGGTGCCGAACGCCGCAATTCGCAACCTGATCCGCGAGGACAAGGTGCATCAGATCTACTCCATGATGCAGACCGGTCAGGCGAAGTACGGAATGCAGACTTTCAATCAATCGCTGGCGACGCTTTACTTCAAGAAACTGATCTCGCTGCAGATCGCGCTGTCGCGATCGTCGAATCCCGACGAGTTGCAGGAGATGATTTCACGTGGTGCAGGCCAGATTTTCCCGCAGGGACAAGCCGCACCGGCTCAGGCCGCAAGACCGCGGCCGGCTTAGGGCTCGGCGTAAACTTCACAGGGAGGGAACATGCCGACATTCGAATGGAAAGGCACCGCGCGCAACGGACAGGTCCAGACGGGCGTGCTCGTCGCGGACTCGAAGGACACCGTCATCGCGATGATGCGGCGTCAGCAGATCGTCGTTACCGCGGTCAAGGAGAAGGGAAAAGAGCTCGCCATTCCGAAATTCGGAGGCAGCGTCCCACCCCAGCTGATCGCGATCTTCACGCGCCAGTTCTCCGTCATGATCGACGCCGGTCTGCCCCTCGTGCAGTGTCTCGAGATTCTCGGCGCGCAGCAGGAGAACAAGACGTTCAAGCGCGGACTGATTCAGATCCGGCAGGACGTGGAATCGGGCTCCAACCTCGCCGACGCGATGCGCAAGCATCCCAAGATCTTCAACGACCTCTTCACGAACATGGTCGCTGCGGGTGAGGCGGGCGGTATTCTCGACACGATTCTGCAGCGCCTCGCGCAGTACATCGAAAAGTCCGTCAAGCTGAACTCTCAGGTGAAGTCGGCGATGATCTATCCGGTCGCCGTCATTTCGATCGCCTGTATCGTCGTCACGGTCATTCTCTGGAAGGTCATTCCCGTGTTCGCATCGCTGTTCGCCGGCCTTGGCGCCGAGCTGCCGATGCCGACCGTCATCGTCATTCATCTTTCGCACTTCATCGGCGACTTCTGGTGGCTGATCGGTGGCATCATCTTCGCGACGATCTATGCGTTGCGCCGGTATCACGAGACGGAGAAGGGCCGCCGCGTCCTCGACGGCCTCATTCTCAAGATTCCGATTCTCGGACTCCTGATGCGCAAGATCGCGGTCGCGCGCTTCTGCCGCACGCTGTCGACGCTGACGGCCTCCGGTGTTCCGATTCTCGACGGCCTCACCATCACGGCGAAGACATCGGGCAACGCGATCGTCGAAGACGCGATCATGGCGACGCGCAAATCGGTCGAAGAAGGTAAGACGATCAGCGAGCCGCTCGGCGATACGGACGTGTTTCCCTCGATGGTCATTCAGATGATCGCGGTCGGTGAACAGACCGGCGCGCTCGATACGATGTTGTCGAAGATCGCCGACTTCTACGAAGACGAAGTCGATACCGCGGTCGCCGGCCTCATGAAGCTTCTCGAGCCGGTGCTCATCGCATTCCTCGGCGTCGCGATCGGCGGCATCGTCATCGCGATGTACATGCCGATGTTCGCACTCATCGGCCAGGTCGGATAAGAGACCAGTTCTGAGTGCTGAGTACTGAGTGCTGAGTTGGGGCACTGAGGTTTTTACTCAGTACTCAGAACTCAGAACTCAGTACTCAGCACCAGCACTCGGCTCCGCCATGCACTCCGATGTCCGCAACCTGACCGCAATCCGGGTCGTCGTCGTGACGACACTGCTGATCGGTTCCCTCATCATCCAGTACACGGTCGCGCAGTTTCTGCCGATCAACTACGTGTACGTCACCGCGGGACTGACGTATGCGCTGACGCTGATCTACATCGGTCTGGCGCAGGTCATCCATTCGCGGCGCACGATCCTGATGATCCAGATCGGCGGAGATCTGGTCATCGAGTCATTCCTGGTCTACTTCACGGGCGGACTCGATTCGCCGTTCTCGTTTCTGTATCTGGTCTCGATCATCACGGCGTCGATGCTGTTGCAGAGGCGCGGCGGCATCCTCGCCGCATCCGGCGCCGTCATCCTCTATGGAGTTCTCGGCGATCTGCTGTTCTATAACCTTCTTCCGCTACCCGAGGAGTCGTGGTTTTTGCCGTCACCGTGGAGCTCCTCGCGCCTCTATCTCAACATGGCGACGAATTTCGCCGGGTTCTACGCGACGGCACTCCTCACGTCGTACATCGCGGAGAAACTGCAGAAGACGGCGGAGGAGCTCGATGTGAACCGGCAGAATCTCGCCGAGCTCCAGGCGATCAATCAGAACGTCGTGGAGTCGATCCCCTCCGGTCTCGTCACACTGACGCAGTACGGGACGCTCTCGTTCATCAATCCCGCCGGCTGCCATATTCTGCAGGTGGTGCCGCTCTCCGTCCTGGGGCATCACATCACCGAGTTGCCGTTCTTCGATCCCGCGGAGTGGGGCGAAGTGCGCGATGACCTCAAGCGCGGGGTGATCGTGCGGCGGGAGAATCCTGATTTTCCAGTGAGCGATGGCGTGCGCTGCATCGGCTATGCGCTGACGCCACTGCGCACCATCGAAGGCGGATCGTACGGCTACACGCTGATCTTTCAGGATCTGACCGACATGAAAAAACTCGAGTCGGAGCTGCGCCTGAAGGATCGCATGGCTGCGGTCGGCGAGCTGTCGGCGGGGATCGCGCACGAGATCCGGAATCCGCTGGCGGCGATCGCCGGCTCGGTGCAGGTTCTCAAGAGCTCTGCATCGCTCTCACCACAGGAACAGCGGCTGATGTCGATCGTTCTGAAGGAATCGGAGCGGCTCAACAAGGCCATCGCCGAATTTCTCCGATTCGTGAGGCCGCAGGAGCACGTGCCGACAGAGTTCGACATCGCGGTGACGCTGAACGAAACGATGGATCTGCTCGCGAACTCGAGCGAACTGAACCCTAACCATCGGCTGCGCCCCGAGACTCACCCGCGTGCTTTGCTCCTCACCGGTGACGCCACCCAGATCCGGAAGGTCTTCTGGAATTTCGCGCGCAACGCGATGCAGGCCATGCCCCAGGGCGGCACGCTGACGGTGCGCACGGTTGCCGCTGAGGACGAGTACCAGATCCAGTTCGCCGACAGCGGTCACGGAATGAACGAAGCCAGCCTGCGGGCCCTGTTCACGCCGTTCCGCACGAACTTTCCCTCGGGAACGGGGCTGGGAATGGCGATCTCGTATCGAATCGTGCAGGACCATGGAGGCCGAATCGATGTCGATTCGAAAGAAGGCGTGGGAACGACCATCACGGTAACGCTGCCCGTTCCAAACTTTATCCTGAGCGAAGCGAAGGATCTACGGTTACACCGCGATGCTGCTGCCCAATGACGACTCTCGCGGTGTAACTGCTGCTGCCCAATGACGACTCTCGCGGTGTAACAGTAGATCCTTCGCCGCTACGCTCCTCAGGATAGACTGGGAACGAACCCATGGACTCCCGCCTTCTCAACGCCACGGCCGAGCTCGAAGACACACAAGACGAGCTTTCCCTCCGCCCGAAGTTTCTGCGTGAGTACATCGGTCAGGCGAAGATCAAGGCGAACCTCGAGATCTCGATCGCGGCCGCGCGCAAGCGCGGTGAAGTGCTGGATCACGTGCTGCTCTTCGGGCCGCCGGGACTAGGCAAGACCACTCTCGCGAACATCATCGCCAACGAAATGGATGCGCGCATCCGCACGACGAGCGGCCCTGCGCTCGAGCGACCGGGCGATCTCGTTGCGATCGTGACGAATCTCGAGCAGGGAGAGGCGCTCTTCATCGACGAGATCCATCGTCTGCCGGCACAGGTCGAAGAAGTGCTCTATTCGGCGATGGAGGACTTCCACGTCGACATCGTGATCGGCCAGGGCCCAGCGGCCCGTACGATGAAAGTCGAGCTGCCGCATTTCACGCTCGTCGGTGCAACGACGCGTGCCGGTCTGCTCACCGCGCCGCTGCGCGCGCGCTTCGGCATCGTGCATCGCCTCGACTTCTACGATGTCGAGGCGCTGACGATCATCGTGCGGCGCAGCTCCGAGATCCTCGATATTCCGATCAGCGGAGATGGTGCAACGGAGATTGCGCGCCGCTCGCGCGGCACGCCACGAATCGCAAACCGTCTGCTGCGGCGCGTTCGCGATTTCGCGGAAGTGAAGCACGAGGGAAGAGTCGACGTAGCGATCGCGCGCGAGGCACTGCAGATGCTCGAGGTCGACGAATACGGCCTCGACGAGATCGATCGCAAGATTCTCACGACCATCATCGAACGCTTTCACGGCGGCCCCGTCGGCGTCAACGCGCTGGCATCATCCATCGCCGAAGATCGCGGCACGATCGAGGACTTGTACGAACCGTATCTGATTCAGATCGGATTTCTGCAGCGCACTCCGCGAGGCCGCGTTGCGAGTTCCATGGCCTATGAGCATCTCGGCTACAAGCCGGGTGCAACGAGGCGTCAGACGGATTTGTTCTAGGCGTCGCCGCGTTTAGTCAGGCGGTGGAATTTTGCAGCGCGGTTCCTTAGAACCGGCTCTGAGCGCTCACACGACGAAGCACTTCGTAACGAATGCGGCGGATCTTAGGCTCTAAGAAGTATCTCGCGCTGCCAACGAGCCGCATGGGACCCCGACGGCGTTGCGCAATGGCGATGACGTGGTAAGAAGGCGTTCCACTCTGCAACATCTTCTTCTCGTTCTCGATGAGTTCAGTAAGAAGCTCCACAGGTGCGCGGTTCCAATTGATGGCCGGGTAGAGAGGCGCGAGTAACGTTCCACCGTAATCACGTCGTGAAGTGATTCGAAACCCTCTCGCCATTTGAGAAAGGATCTCGTCGGAACGGAGAGCTTCCGAAGGATCATCGACCTGAATGGGTAACGGCAGTTCCTCGAAAATCTGCGCTTCATTCGGAAGTCGCCTGTAGATCTGCCGATGAGGTTCGATTAGATCGTCATTCCAGGAAGTGCGTGAGGGACCTACGTATTCATCGATGTAGAACAGGCCGTCGTTCGAGAGAGTTCGCATGACCGCGCGAAAAAACTTTTCGAGTTTTCCAACGTGGTGCAATGCCTGGTGAATGCAGACCAGGTCATAGGTGTCCGACGGCAGTTGTGGATCGTTGAAATCGGCGGCGAAGTACCTGATGCGGTCCGCCATTCCCATCTCAGCAGCCTGCCGCCGTGCCTCGTGAAGCGATCCGACGGATCCATCGAAAGCGTCGATGCGATCGCATAAGCCTCGGCGGATGAGGTCTCTCTCGAGCGGTCCAGTTCCGCAACCGATACTCAGAGCTCTGCGAAACTTGCGGCCATGTGTTTCCCGTTCGAACCAATCGATCGGCCACATCGGATGTTCTTTTCCGCCGATCAGCGTGTTGATGTACTCCCGCACGCGGGCGCTTTCCATCCAGCTCACATGAGAATGGGCCGAGATCTCATAGTCCCAGAATGCTTGTGTTTTTTGTAAGTCCATCGGCTCGTTCTAGGTGACGTGAAGGTCGCGCATGAAATCGCGCCGGGCCTTCAGGAGATGTTCCGGCGGTCGCTCTGCATAGCCGCTCGCCTCGACGATCAGGATATGGGAGAGGGTTCCGAAGTCGGCCGATCGTTCATGCCGCTCCAAGTTGCGAAGTTCGTCATGCACGCTGATCCCGTAATCCTGCCGCTCGACGTTTCCGAAGCCAGCCTCAGCGAGGGTTAGGCGGAGTGTCGTCTCGTTGTATAAGAACTGATGCCCCCACCCGCGAAACGCACGGTTCATCGCAAAACATCCCATGACCGCCTCTTCTTCCGTTGCGTCGAGTTTGTAATGTGTGGCCCACACCCAATCCAGATTCGGCGTTGAGAGGCGCAGCACTCCGTCTTTATGCAAGGCATGTCTGCAATTTCGCAGTAGCTTCACCGCATCCGGATAAGCGATGTGCTCGATGAAATGCTCCGCGAAAATGTACTGCGCGTTCTTGAAGGGGAGCTTCTTCGTGACGTCGAGAACTTTGTCGACACCGCGATAACGCTTATTGTCGATGTTGACCCAACCGGGATGGATCACGGGGCCGCGGACGATCTGCAATTTCGTCAGGATGTGGTCTAGCTGAACGTCAGTCCCTTCTGAAATGCGCGCCCTTCGAGACCGGATTCCTGATCGCGGCGGTGGAGACGATGGCGGCCATCTGCTGGCCGTGGAACAGCTCCACGATCGACTTGCTGATCGTCGACTCGTGGTAATACTTCGTGAGACGGCTGCCGAGTGCGCGCATGTCGGCGACGGCGCGCTTGAGCCGTTCGTAGGAACGCACGATGCCGACGTAGTTCCACATCGTGTTTTGAATCGTGGTCCAGTCCTGCAGGATGAGCGCGGGATCTTCCATGTTCGCGCTGCCCGCCGGTTTCCAGTCAGGAATCGACTCGAGGAGTGCGTCATCAATGCGCCCGATGCCTGCCGGTCGTGACGACGATGCGCGACGCACCGAGGGGGCGTCTGTGGCACGCGCGGCTCGGCGGACGGCGCTCGCGACGGATTCCACCGGAGTCGTCGCCGACTCGAGCTTCGTCTGGATCGATGCCGCGGCGTAGTAACCCCACGTCAGACCCTCGAGCAGCGAGGTCGATGCGAGACGGTTGCCTCCGTGCAAACCGGTGCAGGAGGTTTCGCCGATCGCGTAGAGACGCGCGAGCGTCGACTCTCCCGAGGTGTTGGCGAGTACCCCGCCGCAGAAATAGTGCGCCGCGGGAACGACCGGAATCGGATCGTTCGCGATGTCGATACCGATCTCCGAGCACGCCTTCGAGATATTCGGGAACCGCTCGTGAATCGGCTGATGGCCCTTGTAGAAATTCGCGAGGTCGAGGAAAACGAATTCTTCTTTGTTCGCCGTCATCTCCTCGACGATCGCGCGTGCGACCACGTCGCGCGGCGCCAGATCTTTGAGCGAGGGCGAGTAACGCTCCATGAAGTACTCGCCTTTCTGATTCTTCAGCCGCGCTCCTTCGCCACGCAGCGCCTCGGAGATCAGATAGTGATTGGCCTTCTTGTCGGCCAGCGCCGTCGGATGGAACTGCACGTACTCGGCGTTCATGATCCGCGCGCCAGCGCGCTGCGCCATCACGACGCCGTCGCCGATTGCGTTACGCGTGTTCGTCGTGTGCAGATAGATCTGGCCGATGCCGCCTGTCGCGAGGACCGTGAAATCGGCGAAGACGGTGAAGACTTCGTTCGTCCTGTTGTCGAGGAGATAGGCGCCGGCGCATTCGTTCGTGAGCCGATAGCGGACCTGAATGTCGGTCGGATGATGGTGCGTCGTCAGGAAATCGATCGCGGTCATCTCCGTCAGCAGCGTGATGTTCGGTTCGTTGCGCACGCGATTGAGCAGCGAATTCTCGATCGCACGCCCGGTGGCGTCGCCGGCGTGGATGATGCGCGAGACCGAGTGCGCTCCCTCCTGCGTGAGATCGAGCTCTCCTTCGTCGGTCGTCGAGAAGGGAACGTGAATCTCTTCCAGCAGCAGTTCGCGCACGACGCGCGGCCCTTCGGTCGCGAGGAACTGCACCGCGACTTCATTGGAGAGCCCGG
>CAZKID010000066.1:0-7701 GCA_964552405.1 uncultured Thermoanaerobaculia bacterium | reverse complement strand
CATGGATGATGTCCTCGACGAGCTTGGCCGGTGAGTCATTCTCGCCTTCGTAGATGATGCCGCCCTGCGCCCAGAACGTGTTGCAGTCCTTCGGGTCAGCGGCTTTCGTGACGAGCAGGACATGAATCCCCGCGCGTGCCAGGCGAAAGGCGGTGGTCAGGCCGGCGATGCCGGTGCCGATGACGAGCGCCGGGTAGTGCTCACGATGGGTCAGCTGGGACACGTGGCGGAGATTCTATTGACATTTGGCCGCCAGCGGACATATTTTGAAGCTCATCAAAATATCGAAGAAACACTTTCGCCATGACGCCTTCTTTCGTGCCATCGCCGATCCGACCCGCCGGCAGATTCTCAAGATGCTCAAGCGGCGGTCGATGACGGCGGGAGAGATCGCACAGGCGTTCGACATCACGATGGGTTCTCTCTCGCACCATTACAACGCATTGAAGTCCGCCGACCTCGTCCGTTCCGAGAGGCGTGGACAACAGATCGTCTACTCCATCAACACAACGGTTTTCGACGACGCCGCCGCGATCCTGGCCGAGCTTTTCCACGTCGATCATCGCGGCGAGGAGGAAGAATGAAACTCTCACCCGTAGCCGCGACCGCACTGGCGCTGTTCATCGCGTCGCTGCTTTGCTCCGTTCTGCTCTACGACAAACTGCCCGATCCCGTGCCGACGCACTTCGACGCGTCGGGCAACGCGAATGGCTTTACCCCCAAACCGCTCGGCGCGTTCATTCTTCCGATGATTCTCGCGTTCGTCGGGTTGCTCTTCTCCGTCATCCCTGCCATTTCGCCCCATGGCTTTTCCATCGCGTTCCCGCGCGCCTATGCCGCGATTGCGATCAGCATACTGATATTCGTATTCGCTGCCGGCACGCTCGCGCTGTCTGAAGCGATGGGCTTCAAGTTCAACGTGGTGAGAGTGATCTTCCCGGCCATCGGCGCGCTCTTCGTGGTGATGGGAAATTACATGGGCAAGCTGACGCGCAACTTCTTCATCGGCATCCGCACGCCATGGACCCTGGCCAGCGACGAGGTGTGGCTGCGCACGCATCGAGTAGGCGGCCCGCTTTTCGTCCTAGCAGGGATCGCCACGATCATCGCCGGCGCGGTGCAGAGCTCGCAAGGGGCGGAGTACGTTCTGATCGGAGCAGTCGCGGGCGCCTCGCTTTTTCTCGTGGCCTACTCCTACGTCTTGTACCGAAAGATCGAAGGACACAACGGCTCGACTTCGCCGTCATCCTGACCCTGAGCTCGATTCGGCGGCAGACAGCAGGCAGCAGACAGTAGGAGGGGAACGAAGCTCTGACGGGGGCTCGTGTCACACTATTCGTGAGCCTGCGTCTTTGACGACATGAACGTGCTCGAAACGGATGTGAGCCTGGCCATGACGGGTGATGCCGAGGCTTTTCGGCGTGTCGTCGAGGAGTGTGCAACGACCGTTTGTTCAATCGCATTTGCGATCGTGCGCGATGTATCGGAAAGCGAAGACATCGCGCAGGATGTGTTCCTGTCGACGTGGCAGAACCTGTCCCGGTTGCGCAACCCGCGCAGCTTTTTGCCGTGGCTGCGGCAGATCACGCGGAATCGCGCGCGCTCATCGATCCGGGCGCGCAAGGGCCATACGAGCGATCACGAGATCCTGGCGTCGATTGCTGATTCGCGTCCGAGCGCTGCAGACTCGTTGATCAGCGAGGAGGAGCGGAACCTCCTCTCGCGGATTCTCGACGAGATTCCGGACCCGTCGCGTGAGGTACTGCTGCTCTACTATCGCGAGGAGAGCTCGACCGCCCATGTCGCCCAGCTTCTCGGCATGTCCGAGCAGGGAGTGCGGCAACGACTGTCGCGGGCGAGAGCTCAGGTGCGCGAGGAACTGCTTCAGAAATTCGGGCGTGCCGCGCGACAGACGGCGCCGGGAGTGGCATTGGTCGCTGGCGTGACGGCGATGATGACTGCACCAGCGGCTACTGCTGCGGTCATTTCTTCGTCCTCGCCGGTCGCCGGCAAGACGTTGCTTGCCGCGAAGGCTGCCGGCCTCGGTGCACTCCTCGGTGCCTTCGGAATCTTCATGAGCTTTCAGCACATCGGACCGCCGCACGATGATCAGGAAGATCGCGATCTTCGCAGGCTGGGTCGCGATGCAATGCTCATCGTGCTCGGGATGTGCATCCTGATTCCCGTGGTGTTCCACGCACCGCATCGCCGCCTTTGGACTTCGCTGGTTTATTTCTCGTATGTGCTGGGGATGTTCTGTCTCTATCACTTCCGGCTGCCGCGTATTCTCGAAAGGCGGCCGGAGTGGGCGCGGCCGGCGAACGACATGCGGCGTGCGATGGGTGCCGCGGTCATGGGCGGCGTGATCTTCATGATCCTCTACAAGATGATCTTGTGAGGAAGCTTTTCTTACGCGGCCGGCTGCGCGAAGCCGGTGATCACGTACGACCCCGACTTGATGTCCTTCTTGATCTTGATGATGTTGTTCGACTGCGCATCTTCCAGCAGATCGCTGAACGTGTTGTACCCGTAGTACTCCTCGTTGAACGTCGGCTTTTTGCGCTGCATCGTCTGCTTCACCATCGAGCCCCAGAGGATCTCTTTGTTCTCGCGCATGAGCGCCTTGATCGAGTCGATGAGCAGTTTGAAGACCTCGCCCTGTTTCTTGTCCTTGAAGGCGACGCTCGGCACCTTCTGCACGCCGCGCACGAGATCCTCGTAGAAGATGAACTCGTCGCAGTTGTCGATGAGGAGATCGCTCGACGAGTTCTTTACACCGACTCCGATCACGAACTTGTCGTTCTCCTTCAGCTTGGAGACGAGTGGAGAGAAGTCGGAGTCGCCGGAGGCGACGACGAAGAGGTCGATGTGCTCCTTGGACCAGCACATGTCCATCGCGTCGACGGCCATGCGGATGTCGGCGGAGTTCTTGCCGGAGTATGCGCGTGCCGGGATCTCGATCAGCTCGATCGCTGCCTCGTGCAGCTCGCGTTTGTAGTCGGGGAACTTGTCCCAGTCGCAGTAGGCGCGCTTGACGACGAGCTTCCCCTTTTCGAGCAGGCGCTCGAGCAGCAGGCTGACCTCGAATTTCTTGTACTTGGCGTCGGTGACGCCGATGGCGATGTTCTCGAAGTCGATGAACAACGCGATCTTTCGCTCATTACTATTCATGTTGGTGGGCGCCGGTGAGGACTGGTTGTCGTCGTCGGCTTCCTCGAAGACAGGCTTTCGTGCCATTGAGTATTTCAGGCGGAGTGTAGCAGGATGGCTCAAGTCAAATTTCAAATTTGAAATTCGGAATTTGAAATTTCGGTCTCCTGCATGAATGCCTACATAAAACTCGCCAGACCCTTCACATTACTCCCGCCTCTGTTCGGGATCATCTCTGGGGCGGTCTGCGCCTGGGGCTCGGCGCACAATCCTGACCCCGCCAGGGCGGTGACGGCCTCGGTCGTTCTCACAGTCGCGCTGGGCTCGCTTTGCGCGTCGTTTCTCAACGCCGCCTCGAACGCGATCAATCAGATCTATGACCTCGAGATCGACCGGATCAACAAGCCCTCGCGGCCGCTCGTCACCGGCGACCTCTCGATCGCGCAGGCGTGGCGATTCACCTGGCTGCTCTACGCGCTGGCCATCGTTCCGACCTGGTGGGTCGTCGTCTATCCCCGTACCACATGGTCCGCAAAGTTCTTCGCGCCGCTCTCCGAGCACGAGTGCTTCTACATCTACATCCTCGGCATGATCGCGACGTTCATGTACAGCGCCCCCGCGCTGGGCCGCACGAAGAAACATCCGATCGGCGCGAACCTCACGATCGCGATTCCGCGCGGTTGCCTGCTGAAGGTTGCCGGGTGGACGATGGTCGCGCATGCGACGGTCGCCGAGCCCTGGTACATCGGCTCGATCTTCATGCTCTTTCTTCTCGGCGCCGCGTCGACGAAAGATTTCAGCGATATCGAAGGCGATCGCGCCGGCGGCTGCCGCACGCTGCCGATCGCGTTCGGCGTGCGCAAGGCAGCCTGGATGATCGCGCCATCGTTCGTGATTCCCTGGCTGCTGATGCCGCTCGGCGCGCATCTCGGCATCCTCACGGGAAGCCGCCTCGCGCTCGACGTGCTGGGGGTGGTGCTTGCGGTATGGGGCACGTATACGCTCTGGCTGATCGTGAGAAATCCCGATGAGCTGACCGCGACGGAGAATCATCCGTCATGGCGCCACATGTATCTGATGATGATGGCCGCGCAGATCGGGTTTGCCGTGGCATACGTGATACCGTCGTCGTGATTTCCCACTGGACGGAACGATGCTGAGCTTCGAACGAGAACTCGAAGACGCGTCCCCTACGCTCCTCGCGATCCAGCGCCGCGAGATCTTCTCGCTTTACCCCGAAATCAGAATCCTTGCGTGGCTTGGCGCCATGCTCATCGCAAGCGGCGCCAGCGTCTTCATCGCGCATCACGTGAAGGAGATCGGTCCGCTGACGATCACGATCGTGATTGCCGCATGTGCGGCGGCCTGTTATGCAAGAGCATGGTGGAGACGAACAACGCCGGCCCTCGTCGACGAGTCGATCCTCCTCCTCGGAGCGATGCTCGTCTCTGCCGACGCCGGCTGGATCGAGAGCCAATGGCATCTCCTCGGTCCACGCATGCTGCTCATCGTGGCCTGTATCCATGCGGGCGGTGCGTACGCGTATGCGTCGCGCGCGCTACTCTCGCTTTCGATCAGCGCGATTGCCGCGTGGCTGGGGATCGATCGCAAGCTGGATCTGCTCTTCGAGACTGATGTCGACGTCGCGACGCGCTTTCTCGCTTGTGCAGCGATTCTCGTCGCGTGGCGCGAGTCCGATCGCCGGATTCGGAAGCAGACGACGTTCACGCCGGTGTTCGATCATACAGCGATCACGCTCGCATTCTGGGGCTCGCTGATTCTGACCTTCAATCAGACGGCGCAGTGGATCGGGCTCACGCTGACGCTGTTGCTGGCGTTGTTCGCGGTGATCTATGCGTTCCGAAAGAACGCGGAGCCGTTCCTCTTCTACGCCGCGATTTACGCAACGATCGCGATCGATGCCGCAAGCTTCGATCTGATCGACGACAGCATCGCGCGCATGTTCATCGTCATGGTCTCTGCGATCGTGGCGGTCGTCATGCTGCTGGTGATTCACATGCGATTCAGGAGGAACGCATGATCCGGCCGTCGATCGCGGAAGCACGCGCGCACGCGATCACCGATCGACTCGAGCAGTGGCCGTTGAGTGACGACGAGCGGGCCGCGCTGAAGCCGCGATTCGCGACGCAATGGAAACGCCACGGCGCACTGGCGTCGATCGCATTCTTCGTGCTCACGGCGCTAGCCGTTGCGGCCTTCGCGGCGTTCTGTAAGTTGTTTTTCGACACGACCTATCCCGCGGCGGTCATCTGTATCGCAGGCGCGGAGCTTCTGATCCTGGGCAGAAGGATGTATGGGACCGGAATTGAGGCAGCATTATGGATAGGCGGAGCGCTGTCGTTTATTTTCGGACTGCCGCACAGCGGAGCGCCGGAAGCGATGCTCGTCATCGCCGCGGCGTTCGGGATCGTCGCGTGGCGCATGCAGAGCGCGCTCTTCGGCGCGGTGGGTACCCTCTTCGTCGCCGCGTACTTCATCGACATCTGGGACAACGCGCATCACTACTGGCGGGCCGCGGCGATTCCGCTCGCGATGCTCATCATCGCCGCACTTGCGAAGCGGTTCACGTTCCGCCGCCCCTGGCTCGAGTCTCTCCTGTCGTACCTCGTGATCGTGATGCCGCTCGTCGCCGAGGTTGGCGGACGATCGGCGACTTCACGTGGAGACCTCGAATACGTGATCGCCTATACGGCAATCGGCATCTCGTTGATCGCGTGGGGAGTCGTGATCCGCGACCACGCGCTTTTCATCGGCGGAGGCGTTTGTATTGCGGTTGCGAGTTACGAGGCGCGGAATCTGCTCCGGCTCGCAGTCGAATGGCGGCTCATAGCCGGCGGTCTCGTGCTCTTTGCGGTTGCCGCGGCGGTTGCACGGCTGCTGCGCGGCCGCGAGACCGGGTTCATCTCGAAGCCGGAGAGGCTCACGCGCTACGACGAGCTCCTGAAGATGGCGGGCTCGCTGGCTGCGGGGTCGATGGTCCATGAGCGTCCGGCCGCTGAGCCGCAAAGCCCGGCGGGGACGGCGGGCGGCAGCGGCTCCTTCGGCGGTGGCGGCGCATCCGGCGATTTCTGAGCTTCTGCGATCCGCTGCCTGCAATGTTCCACGTGCCACATTTTTTGTGCATGTTTTTCGGCGACCACCGTCGATTTCAGCCCCGCCTGCCTTGCGGAAACTGATTTCCGCACTTTCCGCAGATTTGGACCTTCGCCCCATTTTCGCCCATTTTCATTTCGGAATGGTTGTGGAAAACACTGTGGAAAACGTAGACGGAATGCTCACCCGAATCGTTGATGAAAAGTATGTGCAAAACCTGTTGAAAAACCCCGGAAACTATGCGGAATTACCGCGGAATACGCTGTTCAAAACCCTGTGGAAAACATGAGGAGAACGTGAGGAGAAGCGAGGGAAATCGATTGCAACAGCCTCATCCGTGCTATTCGTGTAAGTACCTTCAAAATGAATACTTACACTCGATTTTGTGTTCTTGCTCGGCGAAGACCACAACATCTTGTGGTCGCCCCTTGACATCATTCCGGGGCAGGCGTAGGTTGTACCGCATTACAGACAACTCGGGTGATGTGAGGGAGGACAATGAAGGATTTGAAGCAATCGTCGCGTCTCGATGTTTCTCGTGGCCCTAACCGCTCCGTCTCTCTCCAGATTCGGGATTACCAGGTCACCATGAAGGTCAAGTCGCCGGTTCCGCCTACCAAATCCCCCCTTGTCCGCTGGACGCTTCGCTGAGCTGTTTGTTCACGTTTTTAGGTTGAAAGGGCGTCATCCACTGTGGCGACGCCTGTGATGGGAGGGGAGGTAGGGGACGGAAGGTCGGGTGTGAGGGAGATCCCGGTGTACGACAGGCGCCCTCGCCTGTCGGTTCAGACGATGGACAGGCGTGGGCGCCTGTCCTGCACATCGAGAGATCCTTCGGAGAACGCGCGAGCTTCCCTCCTCTATTTTTTTCTCTCGAAAGAAGGAGAGCAGGGGTCATGACCTCGATCGATCTTACAAACTCCAATCTTCGCGCCCGCTCAAGCTCTCGTGCTCCGAAAGGCCGGAAGGAGACGAAGCTCGGCGGTATCTCCGTCGACCGCTTTTTCACTCGTCCCGGCGTCGACGTCTACGACACCTGCGAGTGGGAGATGCGCACTGCCGCCATCACCAACGAGCGCGGTGAGAGCGTCTTCGAACAGAAGGATGTCGAGATGCCGAAGTTCTGGTCGCAGATGGCCACGAACGTCGTCGTGTCGAAGTACTTCCGCGGCCACATCGGCACGCCCGATCGCGAGACGAGCGTGCGCCAGCTGATCGGCCGCGTCGTCCGCACCATCACGCAGTGGGGACGCGAAGGCGGCTACTTCGGCACCGAGCTGGATGGCGATGCGTTCCGCGATGAGCTGACGCACATCCTTCTCTATCAGATCGCGTCGTTCAATTCGCCGGTCTGGTTCAACGTCGGCATCGAGCCGCGCCCGCAGTGCTCGGCCTGCTTCATCAACTCCGTGCAGGACACCATGGACTCCATCCTCG
>CAZKID010000065.1:0-16949 GCA_964552405.1 uncultured Thermoanaerobaculia bacterium | reverse complement strand
TCCCGGATCCGGGACAGCAGGAACACCTCGTAGTCCATGGACAGGCCGAAGATGATGGCCAGCATCAGGATCGGCATGGTCGGGTCGATGGTGCCCGTGGGCGTGAAGAACAGCAGCCCGGACAGGTGGCCTTCCGGGAACGTCCAACAGATCCCGCCAGACGGCGCCCCACGCCGAGGCGAAACCCTCGCCCCGGCTCATGCGCCCGGCCACACCCAGTTTTAAGTTTCGAGAAAGTACCGGCGAATCACGCGGCTGTGGCAAATCGGGCAGGGGAGGTCCGGAACGTAGCGGATGGGCTTCGTCGGGTCCGGGGGCTCCCGGTCCGTCATCGCGGCGTAGTACGGGGCGAGGTCGATGTTCTCGAAGACCTCCCGGTCCCCGCGAACGTCGGTGACCCGGAGGCCCGCGCGCGCCGCGGCTGCGGCAAGGAAGACGAGGAGCGTCGATCCGTACGCGCGGTGACGGCCTTGATGCGGCAGATGCTCTTCGATCGCGCGGCGCTGCTCGGCGCCGTTCTTCGCGATGCGGAGGAGCACGCGCTCATCGCCGCCGTGCGCGGCAAGAAGTCGCGCGCCCGCGGTTGAGAGAATGTAGAGCGTCGGGGCAGAGCCTTGGCCGCGCGGCGCAAACGGACGGATACGGTCAAGAAGCGGAGGCGCCGCGTCCGCACACGCATCAAGCGCGCGGTACGCCTTGTCGTAGCTCCAGCGGCTGAGCGCCATGACGCCATGCACTGTGAGCGGTCGCGCCACGTGCGCGAGTTGAAGGACGGCGAGCGTACGCGCGAGCCCTTTGTCCGCGAGCGGAATCGCGGGGAACGCGCCCGTCTCCACGCGTGCGACGATCGGCGTGGGCGTGCCCGGCCTCGTCAATTCCGCCATTTCCGGCGATGATGACGTTGGCGATGTCGATGGTGCCGTCGAAGTGTTCGGCGTCGCCGGCGACGCGCTCGTCTCCATCGGCGCCGCAGCGATAGCCGGTCGCGCCGCCACGAGAATCGGCGTCTGCTGAAAGACTGCACGTTTCTCCGCGCGCGAGCGGTAGTACCGCGTGCGCCAATCGGCGTACCACGCGTCGATCGGGAGGCCCAGGAGCGTTCGCGGGTACTCGCGCGGCGGGTACATGTCGACGTCGATGGACTTCCCCTCGTAGAGCCATGTCGCCTGATGCTCGGGGCGCCGCAGCAGGTTCTGCGCGTGGACCGCGAGCTGCTCTTCGAACGGGATCCGGAACATCGTCTCGGCGAGCGTCTTCGTGATCGCCTTCCCGATCGCCCGCGCGTTTGCACCGCCACGCGTCGTCGCGTATCCCTCCGTCGATCCGCGGTTCCACGACTCGGTCTGGCCAGATTGAAAGCCGTCGCCGACCGACGTCCCGGTCGGCATGCCGAGCGCGTCGTAGGCGAATCCGTTGTTCGTGCCGTACTGATTCGACCAACCGGAGCCGTACGAGTCTGTTTCGGCATGGGACTGCGTGTCCGCCCACGACTCCGTGACGGTGTCCGAGAGGTTCTTCCCCTTCGCGATCGACGCGAGCTCCCGCACGTAGAGCTCATCCATCGGGCGCGTCGGCCGCGCGCGGAACGCGAGTTCCTTCGCGCGCTCGACGGACGATGGCCGCCAGACGCCTTGCAAGCGGCAGACGGAGGGGAGGATCTCGGCCGCATTCTGGAATCCGGCGTCCTTCCACTGCGCCATCGACTGGAAGAGGAGGAACGTCGAGACCTTGAGATTCCGGCCCATCGCGAGGAGCGTAAAGAGCGTCTGCTCCGCCCACTGCGCGCACTCGTCGAGGACGTAGAAGCAGCGCGAGTACTCGCCCGTCCCCTGCCGACGGAGCGTGAAGAGCGATTGCATGAGCGCATGGAGCGAGAGGAACGCCTCGCGCCGAAGGAGCGGATTTGCGAGGTCCGTCGTGAAGAACATCCGCGCGTCTCCGAACGCGCAGAGCGAAGGATCGAACGTCTCCTCCGATCCGAACATGGAGCCGAGCGCGGTCCCCGGCGCGTAGTCCTGGAGCGCGTTAAAGAAGCTTTCCGTCTGCTCCTCGAACGCGCGCGGCGAGAGCGCCACGATGCGATCGAGCTCCGCGAGCTGCTCGCGCACGAACGGGTCGCCGTCAGTACCGAGGCGGGCGATCTCGCCGGAGACGAACGCGCGGAAGAGCGCATCGCCGAGGATCGGCCGGTACTCGGAGATGCTCCGCGCGCCGGCGCAGAGCGCCGTAAAGACGGCGGTCGCCACGCGCCGGAAGCGAACGCGCACGTTCATGTCGGGAAAGCGCACGGAGAAGACGGAGAGAAGCCGCTCCACCACTTCCGCGACCGACTCGAGCATCCCGTCCGGACGTCGGCGGCGCTTCAGGATGTCGATCTTCACATCGGACTCTTCGCGGTAGCTGATGACGCCGAAGGCGTGCCGGCGGAGGAACCAGTCCGCAGAGCCCGCGAGAAGCGGTTCTAAGTCTTCGAGGAGCCGGAGCACGGTCGCCATGAAGGCGACGAAGCGCATGCTCCAATCGAAGCCGGTCCCGATGTAGTCAAGAAAGACCATCGACATCGGCGAGAACGGGAACGAGAACCCGAGCTCCTGGGCGGTCCCGGTTTTCCCTTGCCCGGTTTCCGCTTCCGCGAAGATGTTCCGCGTGAGGCTCGTGACGGGGAGGCTGAGTGCCTCCCCGGTCTGGACGTCCGTGCCGAGCGCGATCGCGGACGGCGACGGCATCACGGCACGAAGAAGCTCCGGACCCGAGATCGGCGGTGGAGCAGATGTTCTTACGGCGACACCACGGGACATGCCACGACTCCTTTCTTTTCGACAGTGATGTGATTACCGGTTGATGTCGTCGGCGAAGGCGCTCCGTCCGCCGCCACGCGTGAATGCCGCGGCGATGTCCTTCAGCGCCCCGATCGCGCCGCCGCGCTCCGCTTCCGCACGGAGCGTCTCGTAGTACTCGTGCTCGCGCTCCGCCTTCTCGCGCGTGAGCCGCACCCGCCCCTTACTCTCATCCATGTAGAGGTCGTACATCGACTCGTACGTCTGCTCGCGCGCGGCGTCGAAGTCCTTCTTCTCCATGTAGTGCGTGAGGAAGATGTTCCCCGCAAACGGGAAGCCGTAGCGGTCGGGCGTCGTCGGCGCGACGCTGCCCGTGACCGCCGCGAGCGTCGCACGGCGGGCGAGCGCCTCGACCTTATCGGGTGGGCGGCGCTTTGGGCCAGTGGATGTCGATGCGGTGGCCCCGTAGCGGGCAGCGGGCTTCGACGTCTCGCCCTCTTCGCGGACGAGCGTCTGCCGTCTCTTCTCGAGCTTCGCGCGCTCGTCGAAGAACGCCTGCTCGGCTTTCAGGCGCTCCGTTTCGGCGCGCGTCTTTTCTGTCTGGCGGCGAATCGGCGTCGTTGCCGCCCGCGCCTCCTGTTCCTCCAGGAGATCGGCGAGCGTCCCGCGCGCCGCGGCGACGCGCTTTTCGGCGGCGAGGACGTTCTCATCGGCGCGCAGCCGCTCCGCTTCGGCGTTCTTCAGATCCGTCTCGCGATTGAGGCCGAACGTCGCGCGGTCGGAGTCCTGCTGCTCGAGTTCCAGCTCGATCTCGAACTGCGCATGCCGAATCCGCTTCTCGATGCCGAGGAGGTCCTCCGTCGCGCGCCCGCGCTTCAGGACGAATTCCATGTTCGCCTCTTCCTCGTCGCGCTGCTGGCGACGAAGGACGGCGTTGTGCTGCTCGATCTGCATGCGGTCGTTCGAGCGCTCGACCGCACGCGAGGTGTGGCGGACAGGAACCATCTTCGTTTCCGGCTCGCCGAGGAAGAGGCGTCCGAGAAACCCGCGCTCCTCCTTCACCGGGACGTATTCCGTGTACGACTCATCGCCTTCCGGGATCGTGACATCCGGCGTCCGTGGCGGCGCGTAGCGCGCGAGCGCATCTGCCGCGAAATCCCGCGACGAAACGCGTGCGACGGCCGTCGACAGAACGGCACCGTTCGAATCTCTGTGTGTGAATGCACCCATGACCTCCTCCTTACCGTGACGGTGTGGGGTTGCGACGGACGCCGAAGTAGGCGTCCGTCCGTTCTTGATCGAGGCGCCGGAGATGGTCGAACGCGACACGCGTCCGCTCCTGCGATGCTTCGAGGTCCGCGATGCGCTTCCGGTCGACGGCGCGCTCCGTTTCGAGCCCGTCGATGAGCGTCTTCGCGGCGGTGAGTTCCGATTCGAGCTCGCGACGGCGGGCATGGAGCACGGCCATGTCCCGTTCGCTCCGGATGTCGGCGCGTTCCGTCCGCGTTCCTGCGGGCGCGCGCGACGCATCCGGTGCGACCGCGACGCCGAGCAGCGAGAGCGCATATTCGTGGCGGCGCTTGCTCGCGTTCAGCTCCTGCCATCGGTCGCTTCGATGGAGCTGACCGTCCGAGTTCGCCGCCTCATCGGCGAGAAGCCGGTTGACGATCCCGAGTTCGGTCGTGAGCGACGGCACGACGTCGGCCGGGCTTCCGTACGCGTCTACGAGCCGCCACGTCGCGGAGCGAAGCTCGGCATCCGTAGCCGCGCGATACCACGCCTCGCGCGCCTGTGATCGACGGTGGCGTTCGTCCCATCGCTCGGGACGGAGATCGTCGAACATCTGCTGCATACGAAGATCGCGCGGCGTCGACGCGGCGACACGAGCCGTGGCCGGCTGCGGGACCGTCACGCCGGTCACCTGCGGCGGACGGTCGACTTCGCCGCGGAAACGAAGCGCCGAGCCAGAGACCGGGACGCGGTCCGCTGGCGACCAGCGGAGCGGCATCGTGGCGGCCCACGCGTACCGCTCGCGCCAGCCCGCAGAGTAGTCGTAGCGGTTGTCGCCCTGCATGGCGTCGTGATCGAGTCCGCGGCAGTGCGCGATCTCGTGCGCGATCGTGTGGGCGAGTTGCACCGGATCGGCGTTGTGGATGCGGACGTTCGCGGCCGGCAGGTCGATCCAGATGCGGAAAACCGGATCGTTCACCGACCCGAGCGTCGCCCAGCCAATCCCCTGCTTCGCGCCATCCGTCGACGTCACGCCGACAGGCTGCTCACGCAAGACGATCGTGAGCCGGCGCGCCTCCTTGGGCGAGAGTTCCGCGGTCACCACGCGCGCGGCGATCGCGCGGATGTCGGCGGTCGACCACGAGCTGCCGTTCAGGATCGTGCTGCTGAACGATGTCGACGCTGGCGCCGCCATCGGAACGATGCCGCGTGGCGTCGGCGCCGCAGATGTCGCCGCCCATGCTGCGGCGATCTGCCGGCCGCGCTCGTCGAAGCCACTCACGACGCGCTCCGCTCCGTCTTCGCGGCCGAGAGCTCGTCGACGCGGTCGTGCATCTCGGCGAAGAGCGTGCGGAACTTCTTCGCGAGTTTCGTGATCTTCTCGTGCGCGTCGGGGTGCGTGAGATCGATCTCACGATCGAACGTGTCGAGCGCACCGCTGACGATGAAGGACTGCGTGGACGGGATCGACATCTGCGTCTCCGTCGTCGCGATCGCGTCCCCGCATCAGGTGATCCGTGCGTTCGTCGATCTTGACGATGGGACGCACTCCACCATTAGCAACAGAGCGAGAGGAGCGTTGCGACGGCGGCGACCTAGAAGCAACTAGATCGAGTCAGACGCGCGTGCGATTCGGCCTTGGTATCGAGGCGTCCGTTCGGCCTTCGTACGAGCCAAGACCTGTCCGTCATCGCGATCGCCGTTCGACTATTCAAATCGAATGAAGTCTCGAACGCAACCCGACGTGCCGAAGCGCGCGGGTCCCGCCTCTTTTCAAGCGCCCATGACATTGAGCATCACGGATCGGACGGCTACACTGCCATCAAGAATTCCTCGCCTGACATGGGAAACGACCGCTTCGACGCAGCGTCCTCCGCGCTCGGGTATGCCTACCAATGGCGGCTCGGCCTGTTGGTTCTCCTTCAGGCGATGCGGGACGATCTTCGTAGCGCCCTCACCATCGAACGCATTGATGACCTGTCTCTTTCGAACGAAACGCCAGTCCTCTTTCAGACGAAGCATCATCAGCCCGGCGCCGGATCGCTCTCGGATGCAAGCGAAGATCTCTGGAAGACCATCCGTGTTTGGTGCGATCGGATTGCGACTGGAGCGGTTGATCCCCGAGCGACGACGTTCGCGATCGTGACAACGACAGAAGCAGCCGATGGCAGCATCGCGGCACTGCTGCGAAATGACGACCGAGATCCAGACACAGCCGAAGGGAAGCTTCGCAACGTCGCGCAGAACTCGAAGAGCGCATCGAACAGAGCGGCGTACGAGGCGTTCGAACGCTTAGATGAATCGCAGCGCACGACGCTCGTGGAGAACATGTACATCTTCGACGGCGAGGAGCGGATCGCAGATCTCGCAAAACGTATCGAGCGAGAAGTCCTCGTCGCCGTCGATCCCAAACACATCGTCGGCTTTCGAGAGCGACTTGAGGGATGGTGGTTCGATCGCGTCGTGACGCATCTGACCGACGTCGCAAGACCACCGATTACCGCCGAAGAACTGAACATGCGGATCGGCGATCTTCGCGAGCAATATCACCGCGACAGCCTCCCCATCGATTTCTTTCTCGCGGAACCCGATGGCGTCGACGTCGACAGCGACACGCGCATCTTCGTCCACCAGCTTCGCCTCATTACCTCGAGCAGTAGCCGCATCGAAGCAGCGATCCGAGACTACTACCGAGCGTTCGAACAGCGCTCTCGATGGATTCGTGAGGATCTACTGCATGTAGGTGAGCTCGACATCTACGAGCGCCGACTCGTGGACGAGTGGAAGCGGTACTGCGACACGCTCGCCGATGAGCGCGGTGCCGAGACAGAAGATGAAAAGCGAGAGTTTGGTCTGCGCGTCTATAAATGGGCGTCAGACGAAGCGAAGATTCATATCCGGCCGCGTTGTGAGGAGCCCTACGTCGTCCGCGGGTCGTTCCACATTCTGTCCGATGCTCAGCGTGTCGGGTGGCATCCTGAATTCGTCGATCGGTTGAAGCACCTCTTGGCGGCTGCGTCATGACGGGATTTGCATGGCAGACGCGATCGATGGAAGAACGCGCCCTGCTCAACCCTGCGTTTTGCGGCGAGCTCCTGCACGCAGCTGCGCGCGAGTTCGGAGAACCAGGGCTCCCGTTCCCGCTCTCCTTCCTCGTCTTGCCCGTCGTCCTGCACAAACACACTCGCGAGCGCCTGCCGAAAGCCGTCACGAGCTCGATCCCCATGTGGCTGCAACGCAACCCGGAGGTGAAGATCGGCTTTGATCAGCGCGTGGCGAACACCGCCGCGATCACGCGGGAGGCGGTCGCGTTTCTTCTCGCCCACGCGCGACTAACCGTGGAGGACGGGGGTGTGCTAAGAGCGGTCGGCGTCGTCAAACACGACCAGGATCCCGGAAGCGACGAGATTAAGGATTGCATCACCAAAGCACGGTTCCTCGGCCGATGGTTGCGACGCGCCGGGACGCCTGCGACCGTGTATGCACTCTTCGGAATTCGACCCTGAGCTATGCAGATACGCAGAATCGTCCTCTACAACAAGGCCGGCGACATCCGCGAACTCGCGTTCACTCCGGGCGCGGTAAATATCATCACGGGCAGCTCGAAGACGGGTAAATCCGCGATCATCGAGATTGTTGACTACTGCCTCGGAAGCAACGAGTGCGCTGTCCCTGAAGGAGTCATCCGATCGACGGTCGCGTGGTACGGACTCGAATTGGAATTTCCGGACACGCGGGTGTTCGTCGCTCGCCAGGCACCGCCGCCTGATGGGAAGTCAAACACGAACGTGTATATGCAAGCCGGCGCGCAGATCACTCTCCCGGCCCACGCCGATCTCGCGCAGACGACCAATCAGCCGGGCCTGATCGACTACCTCTCGTTGAAGCTCGGGATCGCCGAGAATGTCACGGAGCCCCCGCAATCGTCCACGCGAGCCTCCCTGCAAGCGACCCTCCGTCACGCGCTCTTCTTCAACTTCCAACGCCAAGATGAGATCGCGAATCGTCGCTTGCTGTTCGATGGTCAGGGCGAACCGTTCGTCCCGCAAGCGATCAAGGACACGCTGCCCTACTTCCTTGGAGCGATCACCGATGACCGCCTTGCGAAGCGGATGCAACTGCGGACGCTCCGCCTGCAGGTTCGTGACGTGGAACGCGAACTTGCAGACATGGAGATCGAGGATCAGGCGCGCACCGATCGTGCGCGTCGTCTTGCGACCGAAGCAGAAGAAACAGGCCTCGTAGACCCCCAACCGAAGAACGCCACGATCGAGACGCTTTTGCCGCTCCTTCGCGCCACGCAGAAGTGGACACCAACCGCTGCAGAACAATCCCGTGTTGCCGGGCAGGCACTCGCGCGTCTTCATGAGGAACGGAAGAACCTGACGCGTGAGTTCCGTACCGCGAAGGAGGAGCTGGATCTTGCGCGAACGTACGCGCAGGAGCAGGGCGGATTCAAGCGTGAGGCCTATGAACAGCGAAGCCGCCTCGCGAGCGTTGGGCTCTTCATGGCGGGCCACACCGACACGAAGCCCGAAACCACTTGTCCACTTTGCGACTCGCAACTCGAGCACGGCGTGCCGTCCGTTGATGCTCTCAACGCCGCGATGCGCGCCGTGGCGGCGCAGCTCGACGGCGTCGAGCGCGAGCAACCACGGTTAGGAACCATTATCGACGAGCGCGAAAAGCGTGTTGCACGGCTTTCGGATCAGGTAACGGAAAACCAGCGTCAAAGCGAGAACATCCTCGAACAGAACGCGCAGCTCAACGAGGAGGTGTCGCTCGATGCTCGGCGTGCGCGCGTCGTCGGTCGAATCAGCGTCTTCCTTGAGGGTATCCGGACATCGTCGCAGCGCGCGAAGACGGAGAAGAAGCTCGCGACACTCCGTGAACAGCTTGCGAAGCTCGAAGAAGAGCTCAGCGGAGACACCGTTCGTGAGCGGCTCGATTCGATGATTCGGATCATCGGAGACACGATGTCTGAGTGGAGCAAGCGTCTCCTCCTCGAACACAGCGCGCATCCGCTGCGGATCGATGTCTCCAGGCTGAATGTCGTCGCAGACACCGATACCGGCCCCGTGCCACTCGATCGCATGGGCGGCGGCGAAAACTGGGTCGGATATCACCTCGTCGCTCATCTCGCGCTCCATCGCTGGTTCATCGAACACAAGCGTCCGATCCCTCGGTTCCTCATTCTCGATCAGCCGACGCAGGTGTACTACCCGCCGGAGCAAGACAGCGACCCTGAACTTGAAGGCCTGAAGGACGACGACAAACAGGCCGTGGCGCGAATGTTCGAGCTCCTGTTCGAAGTCGCAAAATCGCTGGCTCCCGATCTGCAGGTGATCGTCCTCGATCACGCGGATCTTCGAGATCCGACATTCCACGACGCCGTCGTCGAGCGCTGGAGAAATGGCCCGAAGAAACTGATTCCGTCGTCATGGTTCAGCTCCGCCCCATAAGTTCCGCCTACAGGATCGGAGCGCAGAGGATGTCGAAATACAAGACCACGACGGGTACTACGAAACAGAATCCGCTGAGCAGGGCTATGCCTCACGAGACTCAGGTTGCCGCTGACTGTGCTCAATCGTCACCGGCGTCACCGCCATCAGACCCGTCAGTTTCGCTTGCTTCACCAGTTCCTGCTTCTGACGCAACGTGATCGCCCTGATTTGAATGTTGCTCTGATGACACTGAGCGCGTTGCATCGCCCGCATGTTCGGCGACGCTAGCTTCGTGCGCTCCTTCCACAACATTGACCTGCGCAATTCGGTCAGGGCGCACGTCGTCCACAAACCGATCGATCACGCCACTATTCGCAACGGTTAACGGCAATAGATAGTCCGCATCCGGCGATATGAGCCCGACTTGAACGACCTCACTCTTAAATGCTTCCGACGGAAAGCCCGCGCGCACCGCCTCCACGTACCGATCTTTGAGAACGGCTAGCGTCTCCATTTCAGCGGTGCTCGCCGCACGCGTCAGCGCAGCCTCAATACTCCGCAGCACTTCGACCCCCGAGCGCCGAAGCCACGGAGCCGAGTTCTCAAACAATTGCAATGGCACGCCGGCCGCGTCTGTAAGGCTTCTGAGCAACCCAGTTTCATGGAGTCCGCGGCCCCCTTGTTGCGTCGCCTTGATTTCCGTGATCCAAAGATTCCGGTCCCTATCAAGACTGAGCATGTCTGGGCGTCCCGGCCCACCAAGGGACAGTATTGCGTCTCGACCTTCGGCACCCAATAGCGCGCTCGCATATGCAACGCCTATCGCCTCCATCGAAAGACCATCGGTGTCAAGAGAATCGGCGACAACGTAGGAATCGTAGGGAACTGTCTCATCCGTTCCTGTGATTGGTAGAAATTCTCTGTTGGGACGATCAACACATTCCAAGCCGGTCCAAGACTCCATCAACCACTCTGGTGGCTCCTGTAAATATTCGATTCGCGTCTCTACTTGCGCAGGCTCGACGTCGGTAAGCGATACCAGACCGCCGCCCATTACTCCGTCGTCGCCAAGGACGCTCGAGATACTGTCAAAGCTGTCGTCCTCGCACCCTGCGAGCATCGCGGGACTCACACCCACTACCAAGACCTCGTCAAATGAGGTCAAGAACGCCATTAACTGTTGACAAGCCTCGACTGAGGTCGATGCATGTTGCCTCAATCCATCAAGCTGAGCCCCGAAGCGCGACTTTGCCGACGTCGGAAGCGCTGCTGCCGCGGACCGGAGACGTCGCACCTCGGTGGCCAGCAATGCCTTCTTGCCTTGAGCTTCCTGGCGAACCGATCGAATCCTGCTTGTCGCGAGGCGGCGACGCTCTCGCTGCGCGTTCAGTTCCATCCTGAGTGTTTGCCGACGGTCCTTCTCCTCAGAAATTTGTTCCGTGTACCAATACTTCTCTTCACGACGCACCGACCGACGATCGGAATAGAGCGCTTCTATAGTCGCCGTACTGTCCGCAATGTCAGACTGCACGCGCTCAATGCTGGCCGAGGCGTCTGCCAATTCGCGCGAAGCATCAACGAAGCGATCGCGTAACTCAAGCGCCGACTCGCGCAGACTGGCGAGAGTCGATATCACGCGGTCTCCGCCATCATCACTTCACGGACTCTGATCGCGACGACGTAGTGCCAGACATCCGACCATGGCCGCAGATGGTTCGTCTCCTCGGCCGCACGGATGTCACGTCGAACTTGGCCGAGCACCGCTTCGAGCAGGTCACCCGGACGCGCAGCGCCCAGTCCAGCGGCAATTTCCGAGGCTATACACGCACATCCAACCAGCGCACGATCAGCAAACCGCGGTTGTCTTCCAAGCGCTAGCGCCGCGTATGCGTGCCTGAACTCGCCGTCGCATTTGCTACCAATGCTGACCCTCAAGAACTCGTCCGAGAGGCGAGCCAGGATAGCCCGCCGTTGCGCCAGTTCGGCCAAGTACATCGAGCGCAGTAATGCTTCTACACGATCATTGGGACGTCGGACGCGATCGGCCGCGAGCGTTTCGAGAACGGCGGTTAGGGAATTCGCCGCCGAGGCGCGCGCACTTTCAGGATCCCCGAGCAGCTCGTAGCACTTGGCAAGAAGAACGGAGTCCCCCACGACACGGGCAACGTAGTTGGTCTCTTCACGCAACCGATCGACGTAGGCGGAGTCTTCTGGCGCGAGCTTCATCTATTTCGGTCGATCGCACTGCGTAAACGAGCCTCCAAGTCGTGACGTTTCCTCTCGGCCGACGTGGCCGTTTCAGACTCCTTTGTGCTGATATCGGATAGTTCTCTTCCCGTCTTTTCGAGCAGACGGCTCATTTCAGCGCCGCCGGTCATCCGGGAGTCCTTCGGTTTCACGGAGTCAGCTTTCTGTCTCTCTTTAGTTGTGCGTTCTCGTACGCTCTCCACCTTACCGCGATGCCTCTTCGTATCCTCCACGCGTTCCTTCACGACTCCAGCATCCGCTCCGACGGCGCGCTCGATCGACTTCAGGATCCCGCCTCTCAGACGGCGAATTTCTGCGTTGATGTCACTGAGCTCGGACTTTACAGCGCCGGCCTTGTCGGCGGTCGCGACGCCATCCCGTTGCGTCGTGTCGAGAACCTTGACGGAGGCGTCCGTCTTCGCAGTCTTCTCCTTAGCCTCCTGCTTGTATTTGCCAAGCGATTGGTCGCTCATGGGAGCCATCCTTCCCGACTGTCGTTCACTGCCTTCAGAATTGAATCGATAGACTTCTCCGCTTCCGCGAGAGCCGACTCGCAGACAACGAGCACCCCGCTCTCGATCGGATGTCCTTTCAGTGCCCGCGCTTCCACGCCGAGGCTACGCACCCTTACCTTAGCGGCCGCGCCTAACGTCTCGCAGTACGCGGCGACACGCTTCGCCGTATCTAACGCGGCGGAGTATGCGCCGTCGTCGATCCGAGCCTTGCGTGCCTCAAACTCAGTCAATGACGCAGCCTCGGTAAACAGCGCGGTAGCTTCGTCGAGCTGCCCTAAAATGCGCTCGATGTCGTTACGCAGCTGCTCTTCTCGTCGCCGCAGGAGCTCGGCATACCAAGTTTGTCCTCCGAGCCAGGTCACGACGTTGTCGTCGTTGGGTGGCAGCAATGCATCGCCCGTGGTGGCCGCTGCGTTCGTAGACGTTACCAGTGCGCTCTGCACTAATCGCGGCCTATAGACCGTGTCCGCGTAAAGGTACGCCTGCCCGGGTACAAGTCGCCCGAGCAACTCTGTCTGGAGAGGTTCCATCAACATTGAGTCAGCAAGCGTTTCACGGTCCTGTTTGGCAACCGTCCGATGAGCGATCTTCAAATTGGTGTTCCGAATGACTTGGGCCGCGACTGCCGCCGGCGACTGGTCCACCACAATGATCGACAACCCAAGCGCACGCATTTCGGCTAGCATGTTCGAGATGTAGCGTGAGGCTTCCACGCGCGCGCTCGCTTCCTCGTTAACGCCTTGTTCCATTACAGCAGGCACGAGGTTATGCGCCTCCTCGAGGATCAGGACCAACCGAGGCTTTGCTGAGAGCTTCGCATCGCGAAGGCGCTGTCGCACTGCGATCATCAAGAACATGATTACAAGGTTCGCTTGCTCGACCGATAGTGTGCGCAACTCAACTATGGAAAATCCCGCACACAGCTCTTCCAAGCTCGGCAGCGACCGCTCACTGCCGAACAGCCGTGCGAGACTGCCGCGCGCGAGCGGGCTCAGACGTGACCGAAACGCACCCTTGAAGCGAGACGTGATCTCAGGATCGTAGCGAAGATTGTCTATTGCACGCTCTACTTCGCCCAGAAGCGAGGCGATATTGGGTATGTCGTAGCCGCAGTCACCGCCGTCATCTTCACTCCACCCCTTACTCGCGTACAACTCCCACAGCGCCTCCTCAAGGATGGTTGGGAGCGGCCGAAATAGTGCGAATGAGCACGTGAACGCGGCGACCAGGCTGGCAATGTGTTCTGCGAGCTTTACGTGTGCGTCGAACTCGAACGGATTCAGCCTGATTGGGCTTACATCGTCACGCCCCGGCGTAAATAATCGAATGTCCGGCAGCCTATATATTAAGCTCCGATACTCCGCTTTTGCTGGCTCAAAGACGATGAACGGAACGTCATGCTGACGCAGCTGCGTCAGCACATTCAGCATTGTCATCGTCTTACCCGAACCCGTCACACCCACAACAAATGCGTGCCGACTCAAATCGGCGATCGGCAGCCCGATCAACGCATCCCGCTCGGTGTCGCGCCCTATGATGATGTGGTCTGGACTGGTCTCTGGTGCGACCCTTGCGCTGCGAGTGCGCATTTCGGTTTCGAGTGGAAACGTACGAAGGTAGCCACGCCGTGGAATTGGCAAGGACAGGACGTCACGAATGAGCTCGGGCCCGGCTAGGACACTCAGTTCCGACAATGCCTGGAGCTGATCGCGTTGGACGGTCTTTACGTCTACGCCCGCAGCAGCGAGCTTTCGCGGAATGTCAGGCGCGTACCAGCCATCTTTGGCAAACTCGAATTCACCACGATCGACCGCGCGAAGGAGTGCGGCGTGCGATTCGGAGCCGGGCGAGCTTTCTGTAATTGAGAACCGGCCGCCACCTACGGTGTCGACGCCGAAAGCGGCGAGAAGCCCGCCGGCTACGCCGCGTGTCGGACTTCCGGCGCATATCAGGAGATGCGCCGTCGGGTCGTCAGCGACCGCCGTGGCGATCGCTCGATAGTGTTGTAGCGATATCTCGGCGTTGGGTCGTGTGTCAGCTACAGACGATAAGCTGTTTAATAGCCACCCTAGTTCCTGCCGGACTGCCGACGGGTCCGCACCATGAAGTTGAATATCGATAAACGCCGGAGCATTCAGCGAGTCGAACGTCTCATCGAGATACGGCTCCGCCGCTTTTCTAGCCGCCGCTTCGCGGCTCCAGAGTGCCGGATATAGGAGGACGTCGCCATTGTCATCGATCGTATAGCGACTCCGCTCCAAAGTGGCCAAGTGCCACTTGCTTCGCTTCGCAAACTCGTCCCCAAAAGTTGGGGCCTCATCGATCTGAAAAATGGTCCGCGCCATCTTTCGCCCAACGTCAACGGGCGAATTCGATCCCGCGGCGCCGCTCCTAACCGCAACGAAGATTCGGAGGCGCCGATTCGTTTCAGCGTCGGGCGTAAACAGATACCGGAGAGTAAACGTATAGTCGGTGTCTGCAGAGGCGAGGAGTTGTAACCAAGAAAACAGACGGGTCGAGGCAACGCCGACCGCCTCGCCACCGAAAAGGTCGTGATAGCGCGGAAGCGAAAGATCCGGAAAGGCGACCAGTTCGAATGCTTTTAAGGCCTTCATTTGATTATCTTCGGCCGCGCGGAACGGCGCCTTCCCGCGATAGCCGCGCGAATAGCCTCCCGAATCGCAGAAATCGTCAAGGGATCTCCCTGCCCTTTTACCGCTTGGGCGAGAGTCTGAAACCACTCCGTACCCTTTCCGGTTAAGCTCGTCGCGCTGAATACGGCCGCCCGCCAAAATACGACGCCCGTATCCTTACCGATCGGCAGGAAGCCGGCCGCCACCGACTCAAATGGCTGTGCGGCCCTGAACAAGATCCAACGTCGCGTGTCTAAGGGGACAGGAAGGAGCGACTCCTCCATGTCCATGCCGCTACTCAGGACAGCCACAGCGACGTCTCGCCTGAACTGCAGATCGTTGGCGACGTCAATCGATCCAGGAAACGTCTCGGACGCTGACGCGTCACGTACAAGCAAGCAGCCTTCCTGAGCACTCGCGCTTGTGAGAATGTCATATACCCAATGCCTCGTCGCGTCCCGGTCGCCCGTCGGGTCAACCATGGTGCACGCCATGGCAACGCGCGGTTGATCGGCGGTGACATCGAAGACTGCCGGATAACCCGCATTTCGGAACTGCTGGGTAATATCCGCCACGTGATCACTCTGGCCGTTTGCTCTAAGCAACTTCGCATACTGAGCTGCACCCTTGAGCAATGCCTGCTCGCCGGGGTGATTCTTGCGCGCGAGTCCACCAGCGACGGTTGCCGGATGCGCGTTATATTTCTTCGTCAGCGCTTGCCACCATTCTTCGAGCGCACGCAACTGCTCCAACGGGAGGGCCAATTGCCCATATACCTCTGCAAGGAGGTAGTTCGCAGCCACGCCGACTTGGCCCGGTTTGACCGCCAGTTCGCGTAACGCATGAATCGTCGGTTGCGCACGTAGCGCGGCGTAGCTCAGACGCGCGGCAGCAAGCGCAACCACATCGCGAGGATCCACATCATCGAGCGTTACAACAGCACTCGCCTCGATGATCTCCAGCAGCGACGTACATTCCTCTGGGCTCGTTACGAGAAAGCTTGCGTGCGTGACAGCGTTCTGAATGTACGCTTTCGATTCAGCATCGAGTCCGTCCAGTTGGTCGTCCTCTGCAACCGCGCGCAATGCGACTAGCGCGCGCGCCGCGTCTCGCGAAAGCACGTTAAGAAAGGTCAGTGCGACGCGGCACATTACCCGCGCGCGGAGAACTTCGGCCCGGACGTCTGCCGGCAGGCTGTCAAGCGCACTGCCGAGCGCAGCGTAGAGATATAACCTCGTGTACAACTGAGCGAATGTTTGCTCTAGATCAATGGCTGCCGCTTTGCGGACCCGTGTAGTCTTCTTCGTCGCAATATGTACCAACGCGTCCGCGCGGACCAAGGACGGTAACTCCAAGGGGGGGACATCGAACAGGTGACTGATCGGGGTGAGAAGTTGGGGCTCCGTCACGAAACGCCTCCAGCGACACGTATCAGATCTTTCACGTGCTCGGGCGTAAGCGCGGCATAATCCATGACCCAGATCGACTGATTGGAGGAACCACCAATCTCGAGCAGAACCACCTGCGGCGACGGTACTTGCGGAACGGACAATCTCGTTGCGACATTGTCGACACGCGCATCAATGATGAGACACCCCTCCGCCTCTTCGACGGTAGCGCCACTTAATCCCGCGAGTCGTCTGACTTGCGCTTGAAGTTTTGTTACGTCATCGAAGTTAAGTGGTCGCGACGATTGGCTGCTGCGCCACTCGCTCGGCACGACGGCCATACGGGATGCGAATGACACTGTTCGTTTCGGCCCGGCGGTAGCCTGTTGAGATGAGGAGCTTGAGGGTCTGCTGGTCTTCTTTGGAATTGGTCGCGAGGGTAGATCACGGCGAGCCGCACCCGGGGGCGGCGGGGAGGGCAGCGGGGTAGGAGCTGCAACGTGTGTGCGCGCCGCTCCTGGTTGTGCCTCCACACGCGACGGGTCACGGACGGAGGCAGCGCATGCGGCGTGCTGCGCCGGGAAGAGATCAACGAGAACTCGTAAGATTAGTTGCGGAGCGGTTCGCCTCACACGAGTACCCTTTCGCAGATAAGTGCAAACCGACTCGGCTTTAAAGCGCACAGTGGGTGGCCCAGGAGCGGGCCACGATCGGC
>CAZKID010000064.1:0-17018 GCA_964552405.1 uncultured Thermoanaerobaculia bacterium | reverse complement strand
GGTGTCGTCATCGCTCCTTACTTTTTTTCATCGAAATCGCTGATGACAGGGATTCGTAAACGCTGGCCGTTGAGCGCCTTCATGATTCCAATGACGGCGATCGCAATGATGATCAGCGGAAAGACGCAAGCGATCGGCAGCACGAGGCAGCCCATGAAGGGGATGAACCTGGCGAGGATCCACAGCGGAATCCAGATGACGCACATCGAGATCGCGATCGCCAGACCGTTCTTCGCATGCCACTGGACCTCTTTGTCTTCTTTCTCAGCCACCAGCGGGATGATCGCCAGCAGGCCGAGATATGAGAGGACCAGCATCAGGGTTCGATTGGAGTTGGCGGGTGCCGAGGGTGGCCCGGGTGGCGGGGGCGGGGGCGGCGTGTACGACGTGGACGGAGGAACTTCGCTCATTCCATCTCCTTGTTCCGCAATCGTTCAGATGCGGCGATTCTAACAGAGCTATGCACGTCGTCCGGCGAGTCTCCGCTCGGCGACCCACAGAGGAAATAACGACAGCGCGATCGACGCAGTGACCCCGGTCACGACGGGAATGACCACTGTGAAATCGCTTTCGATTCCCAGCACACGCCAGAAGAGATAGCGCATGATCGGTTGCGCCATCAGCAGCATGATTCCGCCAACATAGAGCAGAGATACCGCCATGTAGGCGAAGCCGCCCAGCGAGAGCCCCACCTGCAACGGATTTTCCGCGGGGAAGTCGGGGGCGTACGCACCCATTCCGACGCCGAGACTCACCAGCGTCACGGCGAGCATCGACGCGCCGATCATCGTGAAGATCCAGACCGCCGCGCTCGCATCGAGCATCCAGTTCGCGACCGCGGTGAGCACGAGCGCGAGGAGCGTGAGCGGCAACGAGTAGACGAATACTTTCACGCGCAGAAAGTCGCGATAGGAGATCGGCGCCGTCTGTACCAGCCAGAACGCCTTCCCTTCCGCCGACACGGACGGATACGCGAAGCGCATGCAGATCGCTGAGATGACGAAGCCCGCCATTCCGAGATTTGCGTAAGCGACGATCGTTGCGCGCGCGTCGCCGCCGAGCGGCAGCATCTTCACGTTGTAGAGGTAGATGAACATCAGCGCCGCCATCAGAAAGAGTTGCGACCACTGTGCGACGTCGCGCGAGACCGTGCGCACCTCCTTCGCGATCATCGCGCGAACGGGAGCGCTGAGCCGCGCGAGGAGACGGTCCGTGATGCGAGTCGCGGTGTCGGAGCCGATCGCAGGCGGCGCCATCGTCTCCCGCGCGCGAACGAAGGCTGTGAAGTAGGAGCGGTTCGCGATGAGGACGAAGATCGCGAAGAGCGCGAACGCTTCGATCGCGATGCGAAGGAAAGGCGAGGGCGCCTGTCCTCCTACTGGATTGACCATCATGTCGGCGAGTGCGGTTCCAGGATAGATCTCCATCGACGGCAGCTCGATCTGCTTCAGCACGCGGACGACGTCATCGGTCGTGATGTTCGCGAAGAAGCGTTCCGGCCGCGACATGCGGAAGCCGACCACGGCGATCGTCAGGACGAGGATCGCGATCGTCGCCACGATCTGATGCACGCGCCGGACGGGAAACCAGCGCACGAGCAGCACGATCAGCGTCGATGCCAGGCTCACGGGAATCGTGAGCAGCAGCGCGAGTGCGCCGATGACGAGCGGATAGAACGAGAGCGGCGCGGCGTTCTGTCGTCCAAACGCAATGATCATCGGAATGAGAAATGAGAAGACGATCGTCGCGCTCTGCGCGAACGTCTTGCCCCACCTTGCGATCGCGATGCGCGTCCGGGGCCGCGGCGCCGCGTGATACATGTCGAGATCGAGGTCGATGAAGAACGAGCCGATCGCCGCAGTCATCGCCGATGAGAAGAGAACCACCGTCGAGATCAGAAATACCATCGCCAGCAGATTGCGCAGCAGCCCGATCGCGAGGAGAGGCGTCATCGCCTGCAGTTGTGTCGTCGCCCTGAACAGCCGGCGGAAGAGTACGAAGTCACCGGCGAGAAACGTCCCGAACACCGCGACGACGATCAGCGTGCGCGTGATCGACGCGGTGTCGAAAGGGCGGAGTTTGGCAAAGGTGATTTTGAGGGACCACATATGGTTACGCGGTGGCGCGGGCTCGCAGGCTCGCGGTGTCCCAGGCTAGATTTACCGCGAGCCCGCGAAACCACGAGCCCGTGCACCCCCCTCACGTCAGCTCTTTCACTTCCTCGAAAAACTTCATCATCGTCTCCGCCCTCGCGCCGCGCGACTTCGCGCGCTCGAGGCCGAGATCGATCAGCTTCTCGACGAGCCGCGGATACTTCAGCTCCGTCGCCTCCCACAGCTTGGGGTACATCGAGATGCGCGTGAAACCGGGAATCGTGTTGATCTCGTTCAGGTAGATGCGGTTGGTGCCGCGCTCTACGAAGAAGTCGACGCGCGAGTAGCCGCGTGCGCCGACCGCGCGAAAGGCGGCGATGGCGAGACGGCGGATCTCGTCCGATTTTTCCTGCGGCAACTTCGCGGGAATCACGAGCGAGGAGCGGTCGTCGATGTATTTGTCAGCGTAGTCGTAGAACTCGCTGCCGATCACGATCTCGCCGGTCACGCTCGCCTGCGGATCGTCATTGCCGAGCACCGAGACCTCGATCTCGCGCGCGTCGATGCCACGCTCGATCAGCACCTTCTCATCGAAGCGGAAGGCATTCTCGATCGCCGCCGCGAGGTTCGCGTCGTCTTTTACTTTTGTGACGCCGATCGATGAGCCGCTGTTCGCCGGCTTGACGAAGTAGGGGAGCCGCAGCGCGTTGCCTGCCGTGCGGATCACACGGTCCTTTTCCATGCTCCATTCGCTCTCGAGGACCTGCACCCACTCGACCATCGGCAGCTTCGCGGAGGCGAACGCAAACTTCATATGCGCTTTGTCCATCGAAACGGCAGACGCCGTGACGCCGCTGCCGACGTACGGCACGCCGAGCATTTCGAGATAACCCTGGAGCGCGCCGTCCTCACCGCCGATGCCGTGGATGATCGGGAATGCGATGTCCGCGTTCGCCGTACGCACCCAGGCTTCGAATGAGAAATCGGAATCGCCGCTGCGGCTCGAGTCCGATCCTTCGAGGATCTTCGCGCTGCGTTCGGGCGCGATGAAGCGGCCGTCTTTGCCGATGCAGATCGGAATCATCTCGATCCGCGGCTTCGGCGCCGCGCTGGCAACAGAGCGTGCAGAAAGAATCGATACGTCGTGCTCGGGACTGCGGCCTCCGAAGAGGAGGATGACGCGGATGGTGTCGTTCATTGTTTTCTGAGCGCTCTGGCACCTCAGCGCCCGATTCATCACTTTCCGATCGGAATACTCGACAACAGATACTTCAGATCATCATCGCGCCACCGGATGCCGCCGCCGAAAATGAAGGCTGTGTCGTTGAACACGTTGTCGACCCCGCTGCTCACGAAGATGAGCGGCGTGCGCGGCTTCTCCTTGCGCACGACGTACTCGCCGTAGAGACGCAGGTGCGGATTCGGGTCGCGCTTCTTGCCGAAGTCGAAGGCTTCGCCCGTGACCGTGAGGCGATTGTTGAAGTGATAGTCGATGCCTGCGCCGCCGGTCGAATCGAAGAGGCCGAGGCGGACGGCCATCGGGTTCAGAGTCCAGCCGGCCTGCGCGGAGACCACGAAGTTGCGATCGAACCTCGTCTCTTTCGTGATCGTCGTCGTGCTCACGCCGGTCGCGGGATTGGTGATGCTCGTTTCGATGACTTTGTCGCGGCGGCGGCCGCGAGGATCGTCGGCGAGCTCGATGTTGTAGAAACGATTGCGCTCCGGGTTCGGAATGAGTCGCAGCGTGACCGCCGAGCGCGAGTTACTCGCGTTGAGACTCGTCGCATCGTTGTTGTCGTTGTTGAGGCCCGCGTAGTAGTCGGCCTTCATGCCGAGATCGAGGCCGACGCGATTCGCGCGGCCGAGCGCGGTCTTCAGTTCGTTGACGCCGCTCTCGACCGAGGTCAGTGCCGCGGTGAGCTTGTCATGCGTTTCGTTGCTGTAGACGAGCTTTCCGACAGTCCCTTCACCCGATTTCACCTGACCGGTGATCGAGTTCAGATTGTCGGCGGTCGTGCGGAGATCCTTCGAGAGCTCGCGCAGATTGCCGACGACCTGATGGACGTCGGAGCGGTTCTCGCCGATCGTCCCGTTCAGTTGGTTCGCAACCTTCTCGATTGAGTCGGCAAGGCGTGGGATGTCGGTCTTCAGTTGCGCCGTGATGTCGCGTGCGTTCGCGAGCGTGGCATCGACGTTCGTACGATTCGCGGCGATGAGCTCGCGCACCTGCGCCGTGATCTGGCGGACGTTTTCTACGATGTCGACGAGGCGCTGCTGTCCGTCCGGTCCGCCCATCGCGGTGCGCAGCGATGCGGTGATCGCCTTGACGTCGGTCGCGATGGCCGAGATCTGATTCGTCACGTCGTCGATCGATGCAGGCTGCGAGCCGCGCAGTGTGACCTGGCCGTCCGCAACGAGTGGAGCGTTCACCGTTCCCGGGTCGAGCTCGATGTACTTCTCGCCGAGGAGGCCGAGGTTCGCGACGTGCGCAGACGCGTTCTGATGCAGTTTCACGTCGCTGTCGAGCTCGAGCGTCACTTCGGCTTTGCCATCGTCGCGCAGTTTGATGTCTGCGACTTTGCCCTTGCGCACACCTGCGATGCGAACGGCCGATTTGTTGTCGAGCCCCGCGACGGAGTCGAAGATTGCGGTGATCTTCTTCGTCCCGCCGCGATGGAAGTTCACATCCTCGATCTTCAGCACGAAGTAGCCGAGGATGGCCAGGATGACGAGCATGAAGGCGCCGACTTTAGCTGCGGAAGACATGTCTAGATCCTTCTCCCCCGCCGCACGGGGGAGAAGGTGCCGAAGGCGGATGAGGGGGCGCTGGCAAAACCCCTCACCCGCCTTCGGCACCCTCTCCCCGCTTCGCGGGGCGAGGGAACTGCGTTATGGAATCACATCCTATCGACGCGCAGCGGGTCAATGCCGGCGCGCCGGAGCATCTGGAACAGCAGAGCAAGAGGTAAGCCGACCACATTCGTATAACTGCCGTGAATCGAGTCGATGAACATTGCGCCGATACCCTGCACAGCATACGCACCAGCCTTGTCCATCGGTTCTCCCGTCTCGACGTACCACGCGATGTCCTCGGGCTCGAGCCGCAGCATCCGCACCTCGGACTCCGCAACTCGTGTGTCGTGGTGGCCTCGCGAGACGTTCAGCACGGTCACGCCGGTGTAAACGATGTGCGTCCGTCCGGCGATCGTGGCCAGCATGCGGCGCGCATCCGCGGCATCGACGGGCTTCTCCAGCAGTTCTTCGCCGAGTAGAACGGTGGTGTCGGCGGCGATGACCCAGCGATCGGGATGAGTCTTCGCGATTTCTGCGGCCTTTTCGCGCGAGAGGCGCGCCACATATTCTTCCGGCGCTTCCCCTTCGCCGCGCACTTCGGGGATATGACTCGGCACGACATCGAAGTCGAGTCCGACCGAGGCGAGCAGCTCGCGGCGGCGAGGTGACGAGGAAGCGAGGATCAGTTTCACGATGGCTCCGCGACGCGTGTGATCGTTTGAATGAGGATGAAGAGCGCCTCCGGCATGATGCGATAGACGATGCGCAAATGCTCGCTGCGATGACTCCAGAGTCCGCGCAGCGGATCGAACAGCGGAGCGCCGGCGATCGGATCTTCATCGAGGAGCGTGAGGGCATGCATGGTTGATTCGCGCTCGTGCACAGCGAGAGACTGCCACTGCTGCGCGGCTTTCGCGCTGATCCGGATGCGATCGTTCGCCAGCCGCTGATCGAACAAATCCTCGGGCAGCCAAAGCTCGCCGGGCTCGACAGTCGTGACGAGATCGCGGAGCTCAGCATCGTTGTTGATGTCGATGGTTTCCTTGAGAGCCATGAACTCGTCATACGAAATGAGCATGGCGACTGGTTGCCCCTGGCGTTCGAAGATGGTCCGCCGCCCGGTGAGCTCGCACTCGCCGACAAGCGCGCGGACATCGTCCGGCTGTTCGAGGATGTCGAGACGCTTCACAGGAGTGAGCGTATCAAAGGACCTCCTCGCGCTCCGCGCCTCCGCGAGAAACGGTCTCACGCGAGACGCGGAGACAGTTGTCATGAGGATTGCTTCCCGCGACTGTGGTAAATATCTCTTCATCGGATACGAATGCGTAAGTCTTTGATTCTTTTCGCGATTCTTTTGGCGCTTCCGGCAGCGGCGCAGTGGCGGCGTGGCGGGTTGTTCGGCGCGGATGTCCGCGCGTTGATCGTCGATCCAGCAAATCCCGAGCGTTACTACGTCGGTACGAGTGGTGGCGAGGTCTATGTCTCGAACGATGGTGCTCGTACGTGGAGCAGTCCACGAGTCGGCGTGCCGTTTCCCGGCTATGTCGTCGACAACCTCGTGATCGATCGCAGCGGCCGGCTGTGGGCGGCGTGCTGGGGACTGTGGGATGGCGGCGTGATCGCGGTCTCGGATGACGGCGGCCGCAATTGGACACGTCGCGACGCGGGCCTCGAAGATTTTTCCGTGCGCGCGATCTCCGTCGACCCGCATGACGGGAACTTCGTCGTCGTCGGAGGACTGACCGGTGTCTATCGCAGCACGGACAGCGGCGAGACGTGGTCGAAGATCTCGAATCAGATCAATGTCGAATCGCTCGCGCTCGATCCGCGCACGCACGATCGCATCTACGTCGGCACCTGGCGTCAGGGCTGGCGTACCGATGACGGCGGCGCGAACTGGAAGCTGATCAACAACGGCATGGTGCTCGACACCGACATGTTCGCGATCACGATGGAGTCGTCCAATCCCGACAACATCTGGGTCTCGACGTGCGGCTGGGTCTACAACACGGCGGATCGCGGCGACAACTGGCTGCGCTATCGCAACGGCTTCGACAACCGGCGCATTCACGACATCGAGCTCGATCCTTGCGATCCCGATGTTCTCTACGCGGGCTCCGTCGCGGGTCTCTACCGTACCGATGATCACGGCAAGAGCTGGTACGCGGTGTCGGACGAAGGCCTCGTCGTGAACTCCATCGCCATCACTCCCGAATATCCCGATCGCATCGTCCTCGGCGTCGAAGGCGATGGCATCTACGTGTCGGAAGATCGCGCAAAGACGTTCACGCGCACGTCCGACGGTTTGCGCAACGTGCGAATCACGACGGTCGTCGCCGATCCGGTTCTGCACGATCATGTTTACGCGGCCGTGGCGTTTGGCGGCGCGGCGTCGGGCATCTATGCGTCGGAGGATGCGGGCCAGACCTGGGCGAAGCTCAGCACGACGAAGCTTCCTGAAGTGCTGTCGCTGGTCATCAGCGACGACAAGGAGTCGGATGCGCGTTTGATTGCCGGCACCGACAAGGGATTCTTCTGGAGCGCTGACGGAAAAGAGTGGACGCAGAGCAGCCCCGCCAATAGTCCGATTCGTGTCGATCGCATCGTTCGCTTCAATCGTACGCGCGCGTTTGCAGCGACATCCGAGGGCGTGTTCACGACGCGCGACGGTGGGAAGTCATGGTACGTGCTCGCCGGTGAAGATCAGCGGACCGTTGATCTCGCGCTCGGGCAGATCGGCGAGCACCGCGCGCTTTACGCGTTGACGAGTGCTGGTCTTGCCGTATACGACGGCGAGCGATGGATTCATGTTGCCGGTGCGCCCGCGCGCGGACGGACGCTCGCGGTGCGCACGATCGGTACCTCGCAGATCGTCTTCGTCGCCGGTGCGCAGGGTGTCAAGGCGGGCCGCCTCGATGAAGAGAAGGTCTGGCACGACGTCGAAGCGCCCGACGCGCAGTATGCGTCGGTGTTCGCCGGCAATGACCTCTTGTTCCTCGCGTCACGTCAGCAGCGCGAACTGCTCGTCGGCGATCCACGGCAGAGCGACTGGCTGTCGGTCGAGATGCCTTCGCGCAGCGCAGAAGTGACCGCGGTCGCACTCGATGCGTTCAATCACGATCGCATCTACGTCGGCACGCTGGGTGAGGGGATCTACGTACACGAAGGCAAGCCGCAGAAGTGGACGGCAGCAGCGAACGCCGCCGCGTTGGGGTCGCAGTAGGAGCTAGCTCAACGGGTCGTAGTACCGAACAACCACCAGCCCGAGCCCCTTCTGTCCATTCTCCGATTTCGGATCGTCGGACAGTACCACCATCACGTTCGGCAGAATCCGGTCGTACACCACGACGGACTTCGTCTTCATCTTCTTCGGTGCGCCGAATGTTTCGTGCAGGTAGCTGACCTCTTCATCGAACGTGGTGCGCGCGTCCTGTAAGAATGCGAAGTGCTCGAAGCGGACCGCTTGCAGGCGATCCTTGCGAAACTCGAGCGTGATCGAATCGGCATCGGTGTAATCGATGACGAGAAAGGCGGCCGTCTTTCCCGGCTTCGTCGTCCATCCCGCATCGGAGAGCTTCTTCATCGTGTCGGCGCGGGTCATGCCGATCGAGAGATGGAACGATTCCGGCCGCATCCACGATGTCTTGCTGGCGGAGGGAAACGGATTGGCGAGGAAGAGTGAAAGAAGGAGCGGGAGCATGTTTTAGTTTATCCCGAGCGAGTGCGGCCAGCTCGTCGCGGTGTCGTCCGTGATGCCTCGTCTTCGCTCGGCATGCGTTGGCGCATCATCAGTGAACGTACTGCGTTTCCTCGCTCGCCTCGCGGCGCGACTGGATGATCGACGTCGCGAGCACGGCGCGGCGGCCGATCTCATCCCAATCCGCATTGCGCACGAGATCGGGAACCGCAAGGGACGGGCCGAGATTCACGGCCACGCAGCCGGCGTCGAGATACGGCTCGATCATGTCGAGAGGCACCGGGCCGCCGGCGAGCATCGGCACGTCGCGGATCGGACCGCGAATCGTCTTGACGTAGTCGGGGCCGCCGAGAAAGTGGGCGGGGTAGATCTTGACGATGTCGCAGCCGGAGTTCCATGCGGTGAGAATCTCGGTTGGTGTCGCGGCGCCGGCGATCGAGAGCATGTCGTTGTCGTTCGCATATTCGATGACGCGTACGTCGGTGTGCGGCGAGACGATCAATTGCGCTCCGGCACGGCGCGCGGCGGCAGCATCGTTCGAGCTGCGCACGGTGCCTGCTGCGAGGATGATCTGCTCGCCGAACTGCTTCGCGAGCGACGCCATGAGCTCGAACGCATCCGGAGTCGTCAGTGTCACCTCGACGATGTGAATGCCGTTCTGTGCGTAGGCGAGCGCAACCTGCTCAGCAACGGCCGGGTCGTCTTCACGAACGACGCCGATGATCTGTTCTTCGTAAACGCGGGAGAAGAGCTGCTTGCGGGACATATTCGCGAATTGTAGTGGGTTCGGGGGCGCTGGGGTTCTGGGGTGCTGGGTCTTTTTCTTTGCTACCCCCGTCCCCAGCACCCCAGCGCCTCAGGACCCCATTGCCCCGGCCACCTTCCCCACCAGGTCGCGAAACTCCTCGACATCCTTCAGCGGTTCGAGTCGCGGGTCGACTCCGATGAAGACCATCCACGACGAGCGATCATCGAACGCGACGCGCAGCGTGCGCATCGCTTCCGCCTCGTTGCCGAGGGCGGCGTGAATGACTGCGAGATCGTAGGGGGAGACGTAGCGTTGTTTCGCCTCTTCGCGCAGCGAATCGAGTGCCTCGAGCGCGCGCGTGCGGTCGCCGGCGACCGCCCAGGCGTGGCCGATCATCGCCAGGAGGATCGGCGTCCGCTCGACCTCGAGCGCGCGCTTGAACGTGTCGATCGCCTCGGTGTAGCGCCGCTGTTGCTCGAGCGCCATGCCGAGCCAGCCGTGTGCCGGAACGAACTTGTCATCGAGCTCGAGCGCTTTGCGGAAACGCCGCACCGCCCCTTCGTAATCGCGCGCGAAATAGTACGGCCATCCCGAATGCACGGCGATGATCAGCGACAACGGATCGAGATCGTTCGCTTTCGTGATCTGCACGGTTGCCTCGTCGAACCGTCCGCGCGCGGAGAGCAGCATCGAGTAGCCCTCGTGTGCATTCGCGTAATTCGGATTCAGCTGAATCGCGCGCCGGTAGGCCTCTTCGGCGCCGCTCCAGTCCCACTCGTAGAGCCAGCGGATTCCCGCGAGTGAGGCCCAGGCCTGCGCGAGACTCTCGTCGATCTCGACGGCGCGCATCGCGGCCGCCTTCGCCTTCGGCATCGCTTCGCGAGGTGGCAGCGGCACGTTCGTAGCGAGGGAGATGAAACTGTCCGCGAGTCCCGTATAGGCGCTTGCGAACGACGGATCCGCCTCGATCGCGTCGCGGAAAAACGAGATGCCTTTTCGGAGGCTGTCTTCCGTCCGCTTGTTCCAGTGATAGCGGCCCTTGAGATAGAGCTGATAGGCCTCGCTGTTTTCCGTCGATTTCTTGCGAAGCTTTTTCTTTTCAGCACCGGTGAGCCGGATGCGCAGCTTCTCGGTGATCTCGCGCGACATCTGCTCCTGCATCTCCAGCAGGTCGGAGAGCGGGTTGTTGTACGACTCGCCCCACAACTGCGAGCCATCGTTGGCGTCGACGAGCTCGACGTTGACCAGCAGCCGGTCGCGCACGTGCTGCACGCGTCCCGAGAGCACGGCACGCACACGCAGCTCGCGGCCGACAGCCTGCGCATCCGCGTCTCTGCCGCGATAGCGGAACATCGTGCTGCGCGCCATGACCTTCAGCTTGGGCAGTTGCGAGAGCTTATTGATGATGCCTTCGGTGATTCCGTCGCTGAGGTAATCGACCTCGGCATCACCCGTCACGTTCTTGAGCGGAAGGACAGCGATCGAGTCGATGACCTTCGATGCTCTGCGAGGCTTCGTTCCGATTGCGGATGAGGTGAGCGTGCCGCTGCCGATCGCGCGCAGCATGAAGGCGAGATCGCGTGCGGACTGAAAGCGCGCGGCGGGCTTTTTCTCGACGCAACCCTCGATCACCCGCTGCACCTCGGACGGCACGCTGTGCGAGAGCGCCTCGTGCGGGATGTCGTCGTGCAGCACGGCGGCGATCGTCGCCGCGCCGGAGTTGCGTTGAAACGGCCGCCTGGCCGTGACCATCTCGTAGAGCACGCAACCCAGCGAGAAGATGTCGGCAGTGACATCGACGTTCTCTCCGCGGAGCTGTTCCGGAGACATGTAGCCGAGCGTTCCGACCACGGCGCCAGGATCGGTCTGGAACCACTTCGTCGTCGGGATCGATGCCTCGTCGTTTTGGGAAAGCACGGGATCGGTCTGCGCGAGTCCGAAGTCGAGGATCTTCACGTGACCTTCGGAGGTGAGGAAGATGTTCTCCGGCTTCAGATCGCGGTGCACGACCGAGCGTGAGTGCGCGCCGGCCAGACCTTCGGCAATCTCCGCGCCGATCTCGATCGCACGCCGCCAACTGAGCGGCGTCTGCAGCTCGTCGCGCAGTGTTTTTCCGTGCAGCAGTTCGGTGACGACATAGAAGATGCCGTTGTCGCTGCCGAAATCGTGAATGGCGAGGATGTTCGGATGCGAAAGCGAAGCGACCGCGCGCGCCTCACGCTCGAAGCGCGCGATCGCTTCATCGTTGTCGCGCGTGTCGGCGGTCAGTACTTTGACGGCGATATCGCGTCCCAGGCGCGGGTCACGGGCGCGGTACACCTGTCCCATTCCGCCTTCACCCAGGAGCTCGACGATCTCGTACGGACCGATGCGGCTTCCCGTCGCCAACGACATTGGATCGCTATTCTAGTGGAGCAACGTTGCCCTCGCTGTCGGGACTCCAGTGCTAAGCTTCTCCGGCGGTCCGACGGAGGAACACTCATGGTGTTGATCAACAAGGCGATCAACGAGGTCACGGTCAAGCTCGTTTACTACGGGCCGGGGCTGTGCGGCAAAACCACGAACCTCGAGAAGATCTACGGCAATCCGAAGCTCGACAACAAGGGCAAGATGATCTCGATGTCGACGGAGACCGATCGCACGCTCTTCTTCGACTTCATGCCGATGGAGCTCGGTACGATCGGCGGACAGAAAGTCCGCGTGCAGCTCTACACCGTGCCCGGCCAGGTCTTCTACGACGCGACGCGCAAGCTCGTGCTGCGCGGTGCGGATGGAGTCGTGTTCGTGGCCGACTCGCAGCAGTCGATGCGCGAATCGAATCTCACGAGTCTCGAAAACCTCAGGACGAATCTCCGCATCAACCGCATCGATCCGGACAAAGTCGCACTCGTGTTTCAGTACAACAAGCGTGATCTGCCGAGCGTCGACTCGGTGGAAGACATGAATGCGTATATGAACCCCGGCGACAATCCGGTCGTCGAGGCTGCAGCGCTGCAGGGTGTCGGCGTGACGGCGACGCTGCGCGCCGCGATCGGCGCGATTCTCGACAACCTGAAGAAGAACGTCGACACGACGCTGTATGACGCCCCGGAACTGAGCAAGCCGGACATGAGTGCCAAGTCGGGTGTGACGCAGGGATCGGCAGGGACGCCGAAACTTTCGATGAAACAGGAGCCGACCCCGACGCAATCGCGTCCGATGCCGAAGCCCGAGCCGGTGCCGGAGCCGGAGCCTGAGCCGATCGCGTTCCCCATCACGGAGCCCGAGCCCGCTGCCGTGATCGATGAGGAAGATCCATTCGGCACGTATGCAGCGGTCGATGACGAGCCGGAAGCGATGGCCGCCGATCCGTTCGACAACACGGTCGCCGTTGCGGAACCTCCTGTTGCCGTGGCGGCGGAGCCGGAGGTTTCGGACAACCCGTTCGCGGCGACGGCCGGGATTCACGACGAGTCCGACGATCGCGACGAGGTCGAGATGCTGCTGACATCGACCCGCCGCGTGATCGCATCGCTGGAAGCAGCATTGCAGGAAGCGAAGAAGAGCGAGTCGACGCTGATGGAGCGGCTCGCGCGGCTCGGATGACCGCGCCCCCGCGAGCCCTCGCGCCCGCGTAACAATCGACATGGCCTGGTACCAGGAATGGTTCGGCGAGGAGTACCTCGAGCTCTACTCGCATCGTGATGAGCACGAGGCCAGGCAGCAGGTCTCGTTCTTCGCACAGCAGCTCGGCCCCGTGCGCGGCGAAGTTCTCGATCTCGCCTGTGGGATGGGGCGACACATGAAAGAGTTGCAGGCGGCCGGCTATCGCACGGTGGGCTGCGATCTCTCTTACACGATGCTCCGCACGGGCATCGATGAATACGGACTGATGCCGGTGGCGCGCGCGGACATGCGCAATCTGCCATTCGGTTCCGGCACCTTTGGCGGTTTGGTCAACTTCTTTACCAGTTTCGGGTACTTCTCGACGGAAGAGGAGAACGCTCGCGTCGTCGGCGAGATGGCGCGCGTGCTGGAGAGCGGCGCACCATTTCTCTTCGATTACCTCAATGTGCATCGCGAACTGCAGAAACTCGTGGAGAGCGAGACGCGCGACACGCCGATGGGTGAGGTCCTCATCGAGCGTTGGTTCGACGGAAACGACCGCTCGTTCAACAAACGGATAACGATTGGTCAACGACGTTACCTGGAGCGCGTTCGCGGTTACGATCTCGCCGAGATTTCGATGATGTTCTCAGCCAATCACCTCACGATCCGAAGCGCGTTCGGCGACTTCGACGGCAATCCGTTCCACGACTCATCGCCGCGCCTGATCCTCGTCGGGAGCAAGCGGTGAAGCTGTCTCTCTCCGACTATCCGGGGATGAACCCCTTCGTCCTCGACTGGCTGGCCGGCAAGACGGCAGCTTTTCTGCCGCGTGTACGACAGGCGCCCTCGCCTGTCGAGGCGCCCTCGCCTGTCGAGGCGCCCTCGCCTGTCGGTGCCCTGCACCGCGCCCTCATCGAATCCAACAAACGCTGGGGTCTTTTCGTCCGCGAAGAAGTCGAAGCGTGGGCACGCGGCGACGCGGTCGCACTCATCGCAGGCCAGCAAGTCGGCTTCGCCGGCGGCCCGCTCTACACGCTGGCCAAGATCGCTTCCCTCATCAAGATGAAGCGTCAGCTGCAGGCCGAAGGAAAGCGCGCCACGATCTTCTTCTGGCTGGCAACCGAAGATCACGACTTCGACGAGGCCGCGACGCTTTCGGTTCCAGTGAGCAGCCTGGCGCAGACAAAGGACGTCAATCGCCAGCTGGACCTGGTGCAGCTCTCGGTTAGGCGAGGGATCGAATCGAAGGCGATGGTCGGCCCGCAGCCGGTACCCGAGCCGCTCATCGCCGAATTCCTGGCGCTCTTCGAGCTGCCGCGGCCGAGCTGGCTTCGAGAAGGCATCACGTTCCGCGACTCGTTCGCCGAGCTGATCGCGATGACCTTCGATGAACCGATCGTGCTGGTCGATGCACTGGTGCCTGAGTTGCGGCGCGCCGGCGGCTCGCTCCTCCGCCAGATCGCGAATCGAGCGGATGACGTGCAGAAGGCACTCGCCCAGCGCTCCGAGGAACTCACGCGCGCAGGCTATACACCGCAGGTGGTTCCACGCGAGGGCGATCCCTACACGCTGTTCTTCAAGATCGATGGCAACGGCAATCGCGAGTTGATGTCCGCACCCTTCGACATCGACGATCCGGCCTGCATCTCGACCTCTGCACTGACGCGGCCGCTGCTCCAGGACTTCGTGTTTCGTCCCGCGGTATTCGTTGGAGGACCAGCCGAAGTCTCGTATTACGCGCAGATCGCGCCGCTGCACGATCTGCTCGGCGTCCCGATGCCGCAGATCGCGCTGCGCGGGCATGCGCTCGTCGCACCGAAGCGGCTGACACGCGCCTTCGATCGTTACGCGATCGAGCCTCGCGAGCTTTTCCAGAGTGCCGATGCCATCGTTGCCGAGCGCGAGCCCGAGTCGGTGCAGCGCGTGAACGCATTGGCCGCGGATGCCAAACGCGAGCTCATCGCGCGCATCGAGCAGATCGCGGAGATTGCGCTTCCTGCAGAGCACGCCCTCGCGCGCGCCGTCAATCGCTCGATCGGGCACATCGAATATCACTTCGCAAAGCTGACGGAGCGTGCAATCAAGGGTCTGGCGCGCAAAGATCGCCAGCGCTGGACCGCGGTGCGCGACCTCGTCGCCACGCTTCATCCCGACGGACATGTGCAGGATCGCGTCGTCGGCTGGATCCCCTTCTTTCTGCAATATGACAAGCTGCTCGTGGAACGGATGATCGAAGAGATCGAGCCCGACTCCGCGGTGTGCAGGGTGATTGCGTTATGAATGAAGAAGTCGATCTGCTTTTTTTTGCGGCACATGCCGATGACATCGAGCTCTCCTGCGGCGGCACGATTGCGAAGTCGGTGAAGGACGGGCTCAAGGTCGGCCTCGTCGAGCTGACGCGCGGCGAGATGGGAACGCGCGGTACGCCTCAAACGCGTTATCGCGAGTCGCAGCGCGCTGCCAAAATCCTCGGCGTCGAGTTCCGCTATCAGCTCGACCTCGGCGATGGCGGTCTGCGTACGGGCCGCGATGAAGAGCTCGAGGTCATCGAGGTCTTTCGCCGGCATCGGCCGCGCGTCGCGTTCGCACCATGGCCGGACGAGCGGCATCCCGATCACGTGCGCACAGGACATATCTGCACCGACGCCGGGTTTTACGCCGGGCTGCGCTCGCTGCAGACGTCGCGTCCCGCACATCGGCCGCAAGTCACCGCGTATTACATGCAGAACTACGTGCTGCACCCGACGTTCGTGGTCGATGTCACGGCCGCGTGGAAGACGAAGATGAAAGCGATCGCAGCATTCAAGTCGCAGTTCCACGATCCGAAGTCGAAGACGAAGTCGAAGGACCCCGTCATCTTCATCTCCGATCCGAAGTTTCTCGGCATGATCGAGGCGCGCGGCAAACACTTCGGCGCGTTGATCGGCGTCGAGTATGGCGAGGCGTTCGTGACGAAGCAGCCGCCGAAGCTCGACGACATCGTGGCCGCGTACGAGGGCCGCGAGCCCTGAAAACCAGTGCTGAGTTCTGAGTACTGAGTACTGAGTAGAATCGGGCCGGCTGCAAAGACTCACCACTCAGAACTCAGAACTCAGAACTCAGAACTATGAAAATCGGTATTACCTGTTACCCGACCTTCGGCGGTTCCGGCGTCGTCGCGACGGAGTTGGGGCTTGCACTCGCGAAGGGGGGCGACGATGTGCACTTCATCAGCTACGCGTTGCCGTCGCGTTTGAATCTCACTCATGACCGCGTGCACTTTCATGAAGTCACCGTTACCTCGTATCCGTTGTTCGATCCTTATCCGCCCTACGCGCTCGCGCTGGCGACGAAGATGGCGGAGGTCGCGTCGTACGAGCGGCTCGAAGTGCTGCATGTGCACTACGCGATTCCGCACGCGATCAGTGCGTTTCTCGCGAAGCAGATCCTGCATGGCAATCTGAAGGTCGTCACGACGCTGCATGGAACGGATATCACCCTCGTCGGCCGCGACGAGAGCTATCTGCCGATCACGCGCTTCGGAATCGAAGCTTCCGATGGGGTAACTGCCGTGTCGGAATGGCTGAAGGACGAGACGGCGGTGAACTTCGGTACCGACAAGTCGATCGAAGTGATTCCGAACTTCGTCGACCTCGAGCGGTTTCATCATGAGCGGGGCAACATCTTTCATCTCTTCGACATCGTCGACGAGAAGCTGATCTGTCACGTGTCGAACTTCCGGCCGGTGAAGCGGATCATGGATGTGCTGGAGGTCTTCGAGCGTGTCGCGAAGCGAGTGCCGAGCCGGCTGATGATGGTCGGCGACGGCCCCGACCGCTCGCGCGCGGAGGCCTGGTGTCGCGAGCATCATCTTCGCGAGCGCGTTTTCTTTCTCGGCAACGTTCCGAATCTCGAAGAGGTGGTCGGTTCCGCGGACTTGTTCCTGCTCCCCTCGGAGGCGGAGTCGTTCGGAATGGCGGCGCTGGAAGCGATGGCGTCCGAGGTGCCGGTGATCGGCACGAGCACCGGCGGCATGCCCGAAGTGGTCGTGCATGGGGAGAGCGGGTTCCTGTTCCCGGTTGGCGATGATCTTGCCGTCGATGAAGTTCCCGTTCCGGAG
>CAZKID010000063.1:0-17056 GCA_964552405.1 uncultured Thermoanaerobaculia bacterium | reverse complement strand
CCGGCATCACCGGCATCATCTGCTCGGTCCAAAGGAGCGTGTGGTTCTCATCCACTTCCGCCACGATGAGGCGCACCGAGTCAGGCACCTGCATACCCATCTTCGCGAGCAGCACCGAAGCGTTCTTGCCGACCAGGTCCTTGTCGATGCGACCCTTCTGACGCGGGCCGCGCATCTCCTTGAACACGACTTTCTCGAGCGCGGGCAGTTTGTCCTTCCCGATGACGACCGCACCCTGACGGCCCATCGACGCGATCAGCGCATCGGCGATCGAGGCGACGGCGATCGTCTCCTTCTCGTCGGTGCAGATGATGTTGTTGTCGGTGGAGGCGCCCATGATGATGTCGATCGCGGCCTTGTCGATGTCGGCGGTCTCGTCGACGACGACCGGCGGGTTGCCCGGGCCGGCGCAGATCGCGCGCTTGCCGCTGCCCATCGCCGCCTTGACGACATCGGGTCCGCCGGTGACGACGACGAGGCGGATCATCGGATGGCGCATCAGCTCATTCGCCGATTCGATCGTCGGATTCGAAACACCCGTGATCACGTTCGCAGGTCCGCCCGCGCCGGTGATCGCCTTGTTGAGCAGCGCGATGGTCTGCATGCAGCAGCCCTTCGCGTAAGGATGCACGTTGAAGACGACCGCGTTGCCGGCGGCGAGCATGCCGATGGAATTGCAGATGATCGTCGACGTCGGATTCGTGACCGGCGTGATCGCGCCGATGACGCCGAATGGCGCGGGCTCGATCAGCGTCAGGCCGTGATCGCCGGAAGTCGCGATCGGTGCGAGGTCTTCGATGCCGGGCGTCTTCTCGGTGACGAGCCTGTTCTTCACCACCTTGTCTTCGTAGCGCCCGTAGCCGGTCTCGTCGTGCGCGGCGCGTGCGAGCGTCTCGCAGTTCTCGAGCATCGACTTGCGCATCGCTTCGAGGATGCGTGCGCGATGCGCGAGCTTCAGCGCGGCGAACTGCGGCTGTGCGGCTTTCGCCGCGCGGACTGCTTCATCCACCGTTGCGAAGACGCCGAGGCCGGTGGTGATTGCCGCAGCGGGTGCAGCGGCTGGTTGGGGAGCAGCAATCCCGCTCCACGACTTTCCGCCGGCGATATCCGCGGCGATCTTCTGGGCGATCGCGTCGATTTCCTGATCCGTGAGTCGGCTCATCGTCTAGCTCACTTCTTGTACTTGACCTTGTCGCCGACGTTCCAACTGTCGACGATGGCCATGATCACGGAGTCGACCGGGCGCTTGTCCGTTGCGGCGGTCTGACGGGCGGAGCTGCCGGCCGCGATCAAGACGATCTCGTCCGGCCCTGCGCCGACAGCGTCCGCCGACACGATCGCGTTGCCGCTCTCCCGTCCTTCGTCATCGAGCGGACGGACGAGCAGCAGCTTGAGCCCGGTGATGCTCTCCTCTTTGCGGGTGGCGACGACCGATCCCACGACTCTTGCGAGTTGCATGGAACTCCCTTTTTCGTGTGTAGGACAGGCGCCCTCGCCTGTCCCGTCTCTTCCACGGACCACGACAGGCGAGGGCGCCTGTCGTACACCTACTTCTTCTTGCCTTCGGTCATCGGCCGGCCAAGCGGCATCACCGCGTCGACCTGGTCGTGCGGACGTGCGATCACGTGCACGGCGACGACGTCGCCCACGCGGCCGGCGGCCGTCTGCGCCGCGTCGCATGCCGCGCGAACTGCCGCGACATCGCCGCGAACGACGATCGTGGTGTAGCCACCGCCGGTCTTCTCATACGAGACGAGCTCCACGCGCGCCGCCTTCACCGCCGCATCCGCCGCTTCCACGACAGCCGCGAACGACCTGGTCTCAATCATTCCGAGTGCATCTGGCATTGAATAATCCTCCTCGTTTCAAACTGGTCACGCGGTTGCGCGGGCTCGCGGGCTCGCGGTGATCACGATCGCAACGACCGCGAGCCCGCGCAACCGCGTATCCGCGAAACCTCTCACGCTTACGCTTTTCCCTTACGGCCCGAGATCGAGTTGATCGCTTCCTCGGCCGCTCGATATCCGACATCGATGTCCCGCTCTTCGCCGCCGAGGTAGACGCGGCCGAAGCTGCCGAAGGCGCGGACCTCGAGGACGTTGACGTTCGCCGCTTTCTCCGCCTCGTTCGCTGCGATCGCGGCATAACCCGCCGGCGCGCACTCGAGCACGTAGAGCGTTTGCCCCGGGATGATCATGTCGCCGTGCCGCGTGCGGTTGATGAGCTGCGAGTGATAGTCGGAGATGTTGCGGATCACCTGGCTGGAAGTGATCTCCGGCTTGAGGCGATCCTCTTCCTTGAGCCCGAGCGATTCGAGAATCGCGCGGCCTGCCTGGCGGACGTCGGCCTGCGAATCCGAATGCACCTCGAGCATGCCGTACATGCGCTCGATGATCATCATGCCCGGCTTCACATCCGTTGCTTTCAGTGCGACGTCGGTGACGCGCATGATGTCCATGCCCGGCGCGACTTCAACGAAGAGCGACGCCTGTCCCGGCACTGGCAGGAAGCCCTGCGCGACGGTGCCGAGGAACGACGCGAACTGCGGCTGAAGGCTGTCGATGAATACGTAGCAGCGAAGCTCGCCCACTTTCTCACCTCTTCACGGAGAAAGCCTGCGCGGCTTCCTCGAGAATCTTGACGCTGTTGGAACTGCCGACGCGCGTGGCTCCCGCGGCGACCATCTTGATCAGATCTTCATACGTGCGCACGCCGCCCGAGGCTTTCACGCCGAGCTTGCGCGGCGCGACGGTGCGCGCCATCAGCGCGATGTCTTCCGCCGTTGCGCCGCTCTTCGAGAAACCGGTCGACGTCTTCACGTAGTCGGCGCCGGCCTTCATCGACAGCTCGCATGCGCGGATCTTTTCTTCGTCGGTGAGCAGTGCGGTCTCGATGATGACCTTCGAGAGCGCGCGTGCTTCGTCGCAGACTTCGACGACGCCGCGGATGTCGCGCGCGACGAGGCGATCGTCCTTGCTCTTCAGCGCGCCGATGTTGATCACCATGTCGATCTCGGAGGCACCTTCGCGCAGGGCGCGGCGCGCTTCGAGAACTTTGATCTCGGAGGATTGCGCGCCGAGCGGGAAACCGACGACGGCGCAGACCTTCACGTTCGTGCCGCGGAGGAGATCCTTCGCGCGCGGAACCCAGACGGGATTCACGCAGACCGAGTAGAAGCCGTACGTCTTTGCTTCGGCGCAGAGCTTGTCGATGTCTTCTGCAGTTGCTTCGGGTTTGAGGACGGTGTGGTCGATGAGCTTCGCGACCTTGTCCGGCGGAATCAGATTCGCAGTGGGTACGGCGGCAGCATTCCCCTGTTGGAGAATCTGCCTCACCCTCTCGGTGATCCGCGCAATATCTTCTGACGACAGGTCACTGCCGGGGTTCACGCCACGCCCTCCTTTGTCCAGCTCGCGAATCATGTTGACGCGTGCACGGTGCCGGTCCGCCGTGCACTCGGTTGTGAGAAACACTTCGACGATGCGTTTGGCGATCTCGATGCCGGTCTGCCCGGCGCCGAGCGTCAGAACGTTCGCATCATTATGCTCACGGCTGTTTCGCGCAAGTGCTTCATTGTACGCGGCTGCGGCGAGCACGCCCGGAACCTTGTTCGCGGTCATGGCGGAGCCAATGCCGGCGCCATCGATCATGATGCCGAAGCGCACCGCGCCGGAAGAGACGAGGTCAGCGACCGCTTTCGCGAATCGCGGGTAATCAACGGGATCTTTGCTGCTCGTGCCGACATCACGGACGGCGTGTCCCTGATCGCGAAGAAAGGATTTGAGCTGTTCCTTGAGCTCGAAGCCCCCGTGATCGGCGCCAATCGCGATTTGCATGGGCGCGGGAGTGTATCAGAGCAGGCAGCAGGGAGCAGGCAGCGGGCAGCAGGCAGCGGGCAGCAGACAGCGGGCAGCAGGCAGCAGGCAGCGGGCAGCAGGCAGCGGACAGCAGAAGTACGCAACTGGAAGAGAGCGGGCAGTAGACAGCAGAAGTACGCACCTGGAAAAAGAGCGGGCTCTTCGAACCCGCTCCAACCTGCTGTCTGCTGTCTGCTGTCTGCTGCCGGAAAACTACCGCGCCCTGCGCCGCGGCGAGGTGAACGACTCGTTCAGCGCCTGCCATTGCGCGGTCTTGGTATCGTAGAGCCACTGGTCGCCGAAGTATCTGCCGGCGAAGCCGCCGAAGAAACGCATCCGATCGCTCGCAGGATCGTAGACGAATGCAGCGTTCTCCCGGATTCCGGGAGCGTTGTCCGCCGAGAGGAGCGTCCACTTCGCACCGTTCCACTCCCACAGATCCTTCGTATAGAACTGCGACTCGACGCCTTTGGCATCTTTCGTATAGACGAGACCACCGTAGAGCAGCAGATGACCGTTGCGCGGATCGATGGTGGATGTCGCGGCGTAGCGCATCCCCGGCGTCGTTGCCGGATCGACTTTCATGTCGGTCCAGCCGCTGCCATCGAAGCTCCACATATCGGCGTACCGCTCAGCGCGCGAGTTCTTGTCGTCGCGGCCGAGACCGCCGTACAGTACGGTCTTCTTCAACGTCGAGTCGTACCACATGGTCGCGGAGCTCTTGAGCTGCGGAAGGTGATTCTTCACCTGCGTCCACGTGCTGCCGTTCCACAACCACGTATCGTTGATGAAATCGAGCTCGTTGTAGCCGCCGAACAGCACCGTCTTCTTGAGCGTCGCGTCGTAGACGAGGCTGCTGAAGCGGCGCGAATCCGGCAGCGGCTTCATATCCTTGTTGTTCTTCCACGTCGTGCCGTCGAATTCCCACACATTGCCCGCGTAGCAGACCAGCACGAAGCGCTGACGGTCTGAGTCGAATGCGCCAGTGGCATGGGTGCAGCCCGTCGGAAAGTTGTTGCCGGTGTTCAGCGGAATCCAGGCACCATGGTCGTACGACCAGAGTTGGTCGTACACCGTTGATTCGTCGTGGCCACCGTAGAGGTAGAGCGTGCTGGAGCCTGGGAACGAGAAGATCACCGGGAGAGAACGCGGCAGCGGCGAAACTGTATCGATGATCGTCGACCAGTCGCCGGCAGTGAAGCCGAGCGTGCTGGTGCGAACGGAACCAAACGCGATCGTGCCGCCGAACTGCAGCAGCGTCTGACGTGCTGCGTCATACGCAATCGCACCACCGAACGCGCGATCAGGCACGTTCTTGATCTCGACCTTCGTCCACTTGGTGCCGTCCCACGAGAAGGTGGTGTCCGACGTGTCGGACGTCGTGCAGACGCCGCCGACGAGGATCACCGAATTCGTCTCGCCGTCGAATGCGACGTGCGATTCGTTCACGCATGTCGGGAGGCCTTCCGGCTTCAACTGCGTCCACGTTCCGGCCGTGCCGTCATAGACGTACATCAGCGTGTCGGTCTTCGAGGTCGAGCTCTCATCGAGTCCGAGAAGGAGGACCTGATTGGTTGCATCGTCGAACACCATGGTCGGCTTGCTCAGCTTCGGACCTTCGCCGCCGCGCTGGGTCCAGTTGGTACCGTCGAACTCCCAGGTGTCGTGAATGGGGTTGACCGTGTTCTTGCCGTCCGTGGAGATCGTATTGCCGCCGAAGAGGACGATGCGGTCGTGAACTTTGTCGTATGCGGCGGCGGGAACCGAACGAGCGGGCGGCGCATTCGGAGTGGCGAGCTGCGACCAGTCGCCGTTCTTGAAGATCCAGGTGTCGTTCAGGACGTTCTGGTTCTTCGTGACGACATCGGTGCGGCGGCCGCCGAAAACGACGATGCGGCTGCGATTCGAGTCATAGACCATCGCATGGCCGGAGCGAGCTCCGGCAGTATGTGCCGTGGAGCGGCGGACCCAGTGATCGCCATACCAATCCCACGTGTCATCGAGGTCATAGGTAACTTTGGTCGCGGAATCCACTGGCGTCGATCCGCCAAACAGAATCACGCGAGCGTAAGTGGGGTCGTAGACCATGCGCGCTTCGGCGCGTCCACCTGGCGTATCCGCGAGCACGACATGAGCAGCCAGCAGCATGGCGCTGGCAGCAACAACAGTTCGGATTCTCATCCCTGAAGAGGCCTCGTCCGGTGAGATTACTTCTTGATAGCTCGGCATTTGCCGCCGGATTCGAACCGGCCTGTCTGAAGACAAATTCCGATGTTGGTTGTGACGAAACAGGGACGCTGAGGGTTACGCGGGCCCGCGGGGCTCGCGGGCACGCGGGGTTCGCGGGTTCGCGGTCAATGCTTCCGGATTCCGTATGCCTCGGCGATGCTGATCAGCTTCTGCTCGACGTCCTGGCCCTTCTCGCCGAGCGTCGAGCTGATTCGCTCGATCTCGTCGAGCTCGTTTTTCTCGAGCGCGAATCCATGAGCACGCAACGCCTCCCGAGGGTTCTCCATCAGCCGCTCGCGGAACTCCGGGTGCTCCAGCACGCGGCGCACGACCGCGCCGATCATTTCATTGCGCATTGGCTTCCTCCACAGATCATGGAGGAGCAAATTGGCTGCCGTGTCGCGAGGGGCCGGGCGCGAGGGTACGCGGGCGCGAGGGCTCGTGGTGGTCCCCGCCAACATGTCCCGTCCACTGCGAGCCCGAGTGAGTCCCTACCAGAATCGCCACCACGGTTTAGAGGGGCGAGGTGCTGGGACGGCCGGCAAAGATTTCTCCTGAGACGCTCCAATCCCAGCGCCTACGATGATCTCCTCATCATCCTCGGGCCAGCGGTGTTGTGGCTCCAGAATGTTCCGAATCGTAGGTGCAACGTCTGGATCGCCATTATTCTCGAGCTGAAATCGTGCGGAAGTGAGAATCCGGCGCAACAGGTTTTCGATGGCGGCGCGATCATGGACCCGGCCACCCTTCAACGCTTGCACGACGAAATAGACGGCAACGGGCGTCGCCTGAATCACTCCATCCTGGTGCTCGAGGTTCTGCAGGAGCATCTTCTCTGCAGAACCCGAGCGGTCACTTGCGAGATCGCGGATCCACGCCGGAACCTCATCGCAGCGTCCATAGAAATGCACGATGCGATGCCACGGCACGTCGTCGATCTCGAGAGTATCGGACGTCATCCATCCACCCAGCGCCCCAGTACCTCAGCACCCCAGCGCCCAAAACTCATCCCATCTTCACGCGAACCGTCACCAGCGTCTCATTCTCATGGATCTTCCGCGGTGCGCCGATGTTGTGCTTGGCGCGCTCGGCGGTGATGTCGACTCCGTGCCCGAGTCCTGCACGGAATCCGTAGTCGATCTTCGTCCACGGCCACCAGAAGCTCGGCGCCGGAAAGCGCTTGTCAGCGGCAGCGCGAAACGTGTTCTGCAGTCCGCTCACGCGCACCGTTGGCTGGATCCACTGCACGGGTCCGCGCCCAATCGGCAGCTTGTAGCCAAACTCACCTTCGTAGCCCGAGCGATGCAGCCCCGCGAGATTCTGCTTCGTATACTGCAGGATCGTCGTGAGTCCGTGCCACTCCGTGTACAGGCGTGCGCCCGTCTCTTCTTTCTTCCGTCCGTGAATCGGCAGCGTCACCTTGATCGGCAGCCCCTCGGGACCATTGAGCAGATCGAGATCACCACCATAAAACGTACCCGTGAGCTGTTCGCGATCCGCGAGATCGCGCTCGTAATGGAACCCGATGAAATCGAATCCCGCCGACTGATCCTCATTGGCCCAGCGATAGCCGAGCCCCTCGCCATACTGCACGTGACTCCTGTCGAAGAAATAGCCCTCAGTTTCCGCGTTGTAGATGATCGGAATGCCGGAGCCGAGCTTCGTGTGCGGCGGTGTATCGCGCAGTCCGCGCACGCCGTTGTCGCCAGCGAGCGCGTTGGGATCGCGTAGAAAGACCGGATTGCCGTTCGCGGCCTGAAAGCGCCAATAGAAATTGCGCCCGATCGTGCCGCCGATCAGCGCCTGCACATCTTCCATCCGATTGAACGCCGTTGCCGCGAGGCCGTAGCTCTCGAGGAGCCGCACCGGCTGCCGCTCCATCTTCGGCGCCTTGCCGAACTGCGCGAAGAACGAGGTGTGCTCCGGACGCTCCAGGAACTCCGGCTTGTCGCCGAAGCGAACGTACAGTTCGTCCGCGTCGATCTTTCTGTCTTCACTCGTCGGATTGCGGCGATATTTGTCCTGCACATGAACTTGTGCATGTGCCAGGAACCACTTGCCGTAGCCGAGGTCGAGCTTCGTCTGCGCGACGCTGAGCTCCGCGTGGTGTCCGGGATCTACCGTTTTCTCCACCGCGAACAGCGTCGGCGTGATCGCGAAGCGAGTGCGGAACGCCTCACGATCGGAATCGCGATAATTCGCGCGCAACTCGAGCTTCGCTCCCCAGAACCACTGCGTCTGCTGCTGACCCAGCAACGGAAGCGCACAAAAAACAGAGATCGCCGCGATCACACGAAGAAGTCGATGCATCACACCCTCCAGATACAGTCAGCAGACAGCAGACAACGGACAGCAGGAGAATCCTCGGGTCCGCTCCTGCTGTCCGCTGCCTGCTGCCTGCCGACTGCTGCCTGCGAGTCTACCGGAAGCAGAGGCGGCAGGCTTCGAACCCTGCGTTCCTCGCCTGCTCCTCGGCCATGAAGAAGATTCGAGTGTCCTCGGCGATCTTCTTCGCGGCGGTGCAGCCGGGATGATGGAACTTCTTCGACTTCGGCGAGGCGATGAAGAGTGCATCGCTCGGTTGGAGAACCGCGACATGCTCGGACGGAGCGACGGGTGCCTCGGTAAAGAGCATGGGCAGCGGCTCTTCTTCGATGTCATCCTGAGGCGCGGGTACGCTGAAGGACACTTCTGTCGGAGCTTCGGCAGGAGGTTCTTCGCCGTCTTCGCGGCTCAGAATGACAGGCTCCGGCGCCGCCGGCTCCTCGAGGTTGATCGTCAAATCCTCATCGGTATCGAGCGCTTCCTGCACGAGTGCCGGCGTCGCCGCCTCGGTCCTCATTCTCTTGAGGATCAGAGGTGCGACCTCGATGCGAAGCGGCACCAGTTGCAACGCAGCCGCGTTTCCCTCGACGAATGCATACTTCGCATCCTTCCACTCGAAGACTTCGACGATCTCGTCTTCCATCTTCGACCGCATCACTTCGATCAGCTGCTCCTCCGTGATGGCGCCGAGGATCAGGAGGATGCGGCCGAGGGCGAGTTGCGTGTGCTGCTTGATCTCGAGCGCGCGCTGACGCTGCTCCTCGGTGATGTATCCGAGCTCGATGAGGCGCTGTGTGAGAAAGTTCGCAGGATTCTTCGACGCGACGGAGAAGATCTTCCCCTTCTCGAAGCTCAGCTCGCGCTCGCGCTCGCCGCTGACGAGCATCAGCGTGCCGCTGCGTTGATCGGTTGCGTACTGCACGAGCAGCTCAGCCGGAGCTTTTCCCATGAGCGCGCGCCAGATCTTGGAGGGCTGCGGCTGCGTGAGGTGCAGGATCTCTTCTTCGACGACGATCGGCAGCGGTGGGGCGGCCGGCGCTGCAACGAGTGGTTGGGACGCCGCCTCGAGGCGGCGGTTGGCAACCTGCAGCTCATCTTCCGCGGCCTTGCGGCGCTCGATCTCCTTGCGCAGCGCGACCGTCATGATCTTCAGCTCATTCAACGTCTCTTCGCCCATCACCCGAACCTGTTCGAGTGCATCGCGCAGAGACTCTTCCCTCCGCTTCTGGAGCGCGACTTCGGCCTGCAGCGCCTCGATGATCTGGCGCAGTTCCGCCGACTTCTTGTCGTCCGCGGCTTTCTTGTCCTTGTTGTCTTTCAGGTGCGAGAGGTCGATACCGAGTGCACCACCTACCGGCTTCGTGACGACTTCGATGTAGCCCTTGACCGGACCATTGTCCGGACGGAATGGCGTGATCGCGCACTTCACCCACACGTGATTGCCATCGCGTTGCACACGCCAGTCTTCGAACTCGAGGCGGCCGGTTTCCGCTACGTTGTTGAGCTGACTCGTCGGCTTTCCTTCCCAGCCATCGGAGTCGCGATAGAGGATGCGGCGATTCTTGCCGAGGATCTCGTCGCGCTTATAACCAAAGATGTTCTCGGCTCCCGTGTTCCAACCTGTGATCAATCCGCGATCGTCGGAGCGGATGATGCAGACGTCCGGCAGTTGATCCATGATCCATGCAGAGCCGCGATCGATCGAGGTTTCGCGCGGTGCTTCCTTCTGCGCGCCGGGCGTTTCCTCGACGACGTAAACGAGAAACTCCGGTTCGCCACTCTCCGAGCGGACGCAGACCGCGTTGATCGTCAGCGGGCGATACTTGCCCCGCTTGTCCATCACGCGCTTCTCGACGCGATAGCTATCAAGCTCGCCCGCGAGCAGCTTCCGCATCATCGCCGTCTCCTTCTTCGCATCTTCGGGATGCGTGAGGCTGTCGAGCGAAATGCGCGCGAGCTCTTCGCGCGTGTAGCCGATCACGGTGCGGAACCGTTCGTTGACGTTGAGCCAGTGGCCGTCGGTGGTGGCGAAGGCGAGTCCGACTGGCGCCGCGTCGAAGCCGGCCCGCAGCCGCTCGTCGCGATCACGGCGAGGAGCGCCCCCTCCCTGCTTACGAACGAGGGACATCATGGAGTCGACGATTGGAAGCTTCATCGGTCTTGGATCAATCTATTGTAGAAGATGCGGAGGCCCGTATGTTCTTCGTATTTCTCATGCTTCGGCTCGTCGCACCCATCGTCGATACGCGCGCCACTGAAAAATGCGGCTGTCTTTTCTTTCAAAAATCGCACAAACCGCTCTTTTTTGCCGAAGGCGATGGCGGCCCCGCGCTGATGAATCTCGACCATCAGGATGTGTGGCTCCCGCTGGTTAGTCCACACCAGGATGCATGGGATGGCGAAGGCCCGATCCGTTACGCGAATGAGCGCTATCAGGTCACGCTGACAAAAACGAAGATCAAGCTCGGCTGCCCGGAAAAAGACGACTGTGAATACTACGATGTCGAAGGAACGCTGACGGTTCGTAAAGGAAAGCGGGAGGAGAAGATCCGCGTTCGCGGCACGTGCGGCTGTTGAAGACTTACCCTCGCCGGATCAGCGTGCCCGGCCGCACGGCGTTCTGACGCCGTTCCCGCCTCCGCACGAACACCCCATCGAACGCAACCTGCACGATCGCGGCGACCGGCACCGCGAGCAGCGCTCCGATGATCCCGAGCAGCGCCCCACCCACCATGAACGCGATGAACACGGCGAGCGGCGAGATCTGCACGCGACGCGACATCACACGCGGCACGATCAGGAGGTTCTCGATCTTCTGCAACACGATCACGACGATCAGCAACGACCAGAACTGCCATCGCGAATGCAGGATCGCGATCGCCAGAGCCGGAGTCGTCGCCACGATCGGACCAATGATCGGAACCACCTCCCCCGCCGTCGCGAGCAACGCCAGCGGCAACGCATAGGGCAGCCGCAGGATGAGCAGCGTCACGAACACGGCGAAGCCCATCATCAGCGACAGGATCAACTGACCTGCCAGCCACGACGTCATCCGGCGGCCGATGCGCGTCATCAATTGTTGTTGCTCCGCGCGCACGTCGGGATGGAAGAGCAGGAGAAACAGATTCAGCAGCCGCTCTCCGTCGATCAACATGTAGACGATCATGAACAGCAACGCGATGAGTGACGCGAATACGGTGGCCGTACCACGCACCACGCCGACGACGTGTCCCGCGGCCATTTGCAGCCCGGAGCGCAACTGTGCGCGCACGCCAACCATCGGCAGCCATCGTTCGAGCGGCGCGACGACATTCCTCTCGAGCAGCGACGGCAGTTGCGTGACCAGCGTTCGCGTCTCCGCGAGAAAGCTGGGCAGTGCGATGATGGCGAGCACCGTCACGATCACCACGAAGGGGACGTAGACGAGCACGACGGCGGTGCCGCGGCGAATGTTGCGATGAAAACGGAAGCGAACCGCGACCCGCAATCGCTTCACCACCGGGCTGATCCCCGCGGCGATGATCGCCGCGATGAAGATGAGCAGCAGGACTTCGCGCGCGACCCAAAGCATCGCGAGCGCGATTCCGAAGGCGACGACGATCAGAACCTTCTTCGCGAACAGCGTCAGTTCGCCATCGCGCGTCATGCGAGGTATTGCCGGATCGCCGCCTCGATGTTGTGCTTCGGATGCGCGCCCACCAGGCGCCCCGCCTCCTGTCCATCCTTGAAGAAGACGAGCAGCGGAATCCCCTGCACACGAAATTCGGCGGACGTGCGGGGATTGGAATCGACATCGAGCTTCGCAACGCGGACGCCGCCCTGCTCGCGCGCGATTTCCTCGAGCACGGGCGCGATCATGCGGCATGGCCCGCACCACGCGGCCCAGAAGTCGACGACATAGCGCCCTTTTGCGATCGTCGATCGGAAGGTGGCATCAGTGACATCGATCGGATGTCCGTCAGCGCCCGCAATCAGCGGCGCCTTGCACTTGCCGCACACGGCCGTCTTGCCCGAGGCGAGATCAGGCACGCGATTCGCCTGACCACAAGTTGCGCAGCGAACGATGTTACTTTCCATCGATGGGATGGTATTGCGAAGGACGTGCAAAGTGATCAAGTGAGCCCGCGCAACTGCGTGATCACCCATGATTAAATCGCGAGCCGTGAAGAAAGAGCCGACCAAACCTGACCGCCGCCGCCACCGATTCCTCCCCCACGCCATCGGCACGTCGGGCGGCGTTGCTCTGGCCGCGATCGCCTTCTGGTTTTTCAAGAAACAGGCGGACCATGTCGTCGAAGGGCGTGCTGAGCAATACGACGACATCATCATGGAGACCGTGCATCGCATCGACAACCCCGCGCTGACGCGCACGCTTCATGCGATTACACAGCTCGGCTCGCATGCAGCAATCGGCGGAATCGCCGGCATCACCGCAATCACCATGCTGCGCCGCGGACGAAAGCAGGATGCCTGGACCGTCGTCATCTCCACCGGCGGCGCCATGGCCATCAACACGATTCTCAAAAACATCTTTCAGCGCCAGCGTCCGCAGGAACTGGCTCGCCGCATCAAGCTGCCGAGGTCGCACAGCTTCCCGAGCGGCCACTCGCTACTCTCGGCGGCGACCTATCCCATCGTCGCGCACCATCTCGTGCAGCGCCGCTCTGCCGCGACGCAATCGTTCGTGCACACGCTCGCCGGAATCACGATCCTCAGCGTCGGATTTTCGCGCGTCTACTTCGGCGTTCACTTCCCATCGGATGTCCTCGGCGGCTTCGCAGCGGGCCTCGGCTGGCTCGGACTGACGTCGCTGTCGCACACCGTCGTGGAAAAGAATACTGAGTACTGAGTTCTGAGTACTGAGTACTGAGTTCTGAGTCAAGGCTCAGACTACGATATAAATCGTTTTTCACCCGGCACTCAGAACTCAGAACTCAGAACTCAGCACTGAACAACTATGACTGTCACCCAGACTTACGGCGCAAATATCGCCTTCATTGAGGAGTTGTACGAAAAGTGGCGCTTGAATCCGGAAACGGTGAGCGCCAGCTGGCGCGAATTCTTCGCCGATTACGAACCGCCCATCGACGAAGAGGAGGGTGTAGGACAGGCACCCTCGCCTGTCCAATCGGCGCCCTCGCCTGTCCAATCGGCGCCCTCGCCAAAACCTGCACCCGTTCCCGCCCCCGCTCCCAAACCGACAGGCGAGGCGCCTGTCCTGCACGGCACGCCCGTCGCCCTCCGCGGCGCCGCCTCCAAGATCGTCCAGAACATGGAAGCCTCGCTCACCGTCCCGACGGCGACGAGCGTCCGCAACATCCCGGTCAAAGTCCTCGAAGAGAACCGCCGCGTCATCAACAATCATCTGACGCTGATCGGCCAGTCGAAGGCTTCGTTCACGCACATCATCGCGTGGGCGATCGTGAAGGCGGTGAAAGAGCAGCCGCGGATGAACGCGGCGTTCTCGATCCACGACAACACTCCGACGCGCAACGATCGCCCGGACATCAACCTCGGCATCGCGATCGACATCGAGAAAAAGGACGGCACGCGCTCGCTGCTCGTTCCGAACATCAAGCGTGCGCAGTCGATGGACTTCGCGCAATTCCTCAAGACCTACAACGACATCGTCCGCAAGGCGCGCAACAACGCTCTGGAGATCTCCGACTTCGAAGGCACGACGATCTCGCTGACGAATCCCGGCACGATCGGCACCGTGGCATCGGTTCCACGATTGATGCCGACGCAGGGCACGATCATCGCGACAGGCCAGATCGACTATTCCGCCGAATACTCCGCGAGCGATCCCTCGGTACTCGCCGATCTCGGGATCTCGAAAGTGATGACGATGACGTCGACGTACGACCATCGCATCATCCAGGGCGCGGAATCGGGCGCGTTCCTCAAGCGCGTCCACGAGTTGCTCCTCGGCAACGACAACTTCTTCGACGACATCTATCGCGATCTCCGCATCCCGTATGAACCTGTGCGCTGGGCGAAAGACCGCGCGCGTCATCGCGCGACGGAAGACGAAGTCGTCGCGCGCGAAGCTGCAGTGCTGCAGATGATCAACGCCTATCGCGTGCGCGGACATCTCCTCGCCGATCTCGATCCGCTCGACTACAAAGTCGCGCGCCACCCGGAGCTCGATCCGTCGTACTACGGCCTCACGCTGTGGGACTTCGATCGCGAATTCGTCTGCGGCGGCTTCTGCGGCAACCCCATCGAGACGCTGCGCAACATCCTCGACACGCTGAGCGACACGTACTGCGGAAAGATCAGACCGTAGCACATGCGCACGCAGGAGACGAAGCAGAAGCGCTGGCTGCAGGACCGCATGGAGCCGCAGCGCAACAAGCAGCCGCTCGATCTCGCGACGAAGCGCCGCATCCTGATGAAGCTCAACGACGCGGAAGCGTTCGAGCGCTTCCTCCATACGAAGTACGTCGGCCACAAGCGCTTCTCGCTCGAGGGAGCGGAGACGCTGATCCCGATGCTCGACTACCTCTTCAATGAGGCGACGACCGATGGCGTCGAAGAAGCCGTGATCGGCATGGCACATCGCGGCCGCCTCAACGTGCTGGCGAACATCCTAGGCAAGTCGTACGAGAAGATCTTCCACGAGTTCGAAGGCGACATCGATCCGAACACCGCGCAAGGTTCCGGCGACGTCAAGTACCACCTCGGCGCCGACGGTGTGCATCAGGCGCCCGGCGACTCGACGATGAATCTGACGCTCGCGTCGAATCCGTCGCATCTCGAAGCGGTCGATCCGATCGTCGAAGGGATGGCGCGCGCGAAGCAGAAGCTGCGCGGCGATGTGGAGCGGAAGAAGATTCTGCCCGTGTTGCTGCACGGCGATGCTGCATTCGCCGGTCAGGGTGTCGTCGCCGAAACGTTGAACCTCTCGCAACTGCCGGGCTATCGCACCGGCGGCACGATTCACGTCGTCATCAACAATCAGATCGGCTTCACGACCGGTCCCGAGTCGGCGCGTTCATCGGTGTATGCGACAGACGTCGCAAAGATGGTTCAGGCGCCGATCTTCCATGTGAACGGCGATGACCCCGAGGCGTGCATTCGCGCGATGAAGCTGGCGTATGACTTCCGCCAGCAGTTCCACAAGGACGTGGTCATCGACATGGTGTGTTATCGCCGCCATGGTCACAACGAAGGCGATGAGCCGTCTCTGACGCAGCCGAAGATGTACAAGCTGATCAAGGAGCATCGCTCGGTGCGCAAGATCTACACCGAGCAGCTGCTGCGCAAGGGCGACATCGATCCGAAGGAAGCGGAGGAGTGGCTCGATCAGTTCCAGGCGAAGCTGCAGGAAGCGTTCGATCGAACGAAGGAAGCGGACATGCCGCATCCGCAGCGCGATCCGCTCTGGACCGATGAAGAGATCACCGGCTTCCAGAAGCAGCCTTCGCCGGATACGTCGATCACGCAGGAGCAGCTCGACACCGTCGGCCGTGCGCTGACGAACACGCCGGAAGGCTTCACGCCACACGCGAAGCTCAAGCCGGTATTGACGAAGCGCCGCGCGATGGCGGAGGGGAAAGAGCCGTTCGACTGGGCGTTCGGCGAGTTGATGGCGTTCGGCTCGCTGATGCTCGATGGATATCGCGTGCGGTTGTCGGGACAGGACTCAGGACGCGGCACGTTCTCGCAGCGTCACGCGATCCTCTTCGACTCGACGACGGGCAAGGGTTACGTGCCCTTGAACGAACTGGCGACGGGACATGTCGCGGAGTTCGATCCGACGACGACCACGGAGTACAACAAGGCAGAAGCCGAAGTGAACTTCGCGGTGTATGACTCGCTGCTGTCGGAGTATGGCGTCCTCGGATTCGAGTACGGCTACTCGGTCGTCGATCCAGGTGCGCTCGTGATCTGGGAAGCGCAGTTCGGCGACTTCATGAACGGCGCGCAGATCATCATCGATCAGTTCCTCTCGTCCGCTGAAGAGAAGTGGGGCCAGCATTGCGGACTCGTGATGATGCTGCCGCACGGATACGAAGGCCAGGGGCCGGAGCATTCGTCGGCGCGTCTCGAGCGGTTCCTCACGCTGTGCGCCGAAGGGAACATGCAGGTCGTCTATCCGACGACGCCGGCGCAGCATTTCCACGCGCTGCGGCGGCAGATGAAGAACGATCCGCGCAAGCCGCTGATCATCATGACGCCGAAGTCGCTGCTGCGGCATCCGCAGGCAGTGTCGGCGCTGGACCAGTTGACGGGCGGAAGATTCGAGCCGGTGCTGCTCGATCAGGTTTCGGATGCGGCATCAGTGAAGCGCGTGGTGCTGACAACCGGCAAGGTCTACTACGACCTCAAGACCGCCCGAGACAAAGCGACCGCGAACGTGCCGCTGATCCGACTGGAGCAGCTCTACCCCTTCCCGCAGCCGATGATCGCGGACGCGCTGCGCGCGTATCCGAACGCGACGGAGATCGTGTGGGTCCAGGACGAGCCACGAAACATGGGCGCCTGGCCGTTCCTGCACGAGCGTCTGACGTCACTGCTCGGGTCTAACCAGAAGCTGCACTACGTGGGCCGCCCGATCGCCGCCGCCCCGGCAACGGGTTCGCATCACCGCCACGAAGAGCAGCAGCAGGCGCTCGTCGCTGCAGCGATCGGTTAACGTC
>CAZKID010000062.1:13901-17080 GCA_964552405.1 uncultured Thermoanaerobaculia bacterium | reverse complement strand
GCTGTCTGCTGCCTGCTGCCTGCTGTCTGCTGCCTGCTGTCTGCTGCCTGCTGCCGCTGTCCGCCTACTTCGTGGGCGGCGCGTCGAATGCTCCTTTCGGAGCTTCGGGCAGAATCTGCAGATCGTCCAGCCGGATGTCGGATGACTTCCCGTGCAACTCGCGCCGGGTCGAGATCAGCAGCCCCGCGATTCGCTTGTAGTCGTGGAAGTAGATGGAAATCGGGACTTCATCCGCCTTCATGGCTTGAAGGTGCATGTCAAACTCGTCGACGATTCCCGTGTCGCGATTGATCCACATCCAGTACACGTCGCCTGGCGTGAGGCCAACGTTCGGATCGAACCAGAGTTTCACGACATCCCATGAGTGTCCGCACGAGTCGTTGCGCTCGCCCATCGATTCGCGATGCACGCCGGGATCCATCGTCTTGAGCGGCATCAGCAGCCAGAACGTGTCATTCACGAAGCGGCGGAAGCCGAGCTCGAACATGCTCGGGTCGGTGATCTCGGCGCCCTTTTTCCAGGCACGTCCCTTCTTCGTATTCACATTCATGATGACGAGGAAGTCGTTGTTCTGCTGGTCACGCCCGCTCACACGGTATTCGCCCGTGGAGCGATCCCATCGCTGTGGGAACGAAGATGTTACGTTTCCGTCGCGAACGACGTTGAACGTGAACGAGAAATAGCGGGCCTTCTCCCACGCCGGCCCGGCGAGCACGTCGATTGCACGTCGTGCAAGATCATCCGCTGTCGGCGCGGCAGGCTGGGCCTGCTGTGCGAACAGCGGCATCACGGCCGTGGAAAGGACGACAGCGCTGAGGAAAAGGCGGATACGCATTGGATAACACCTCACCAGAGAATTTCGCCGCGATGCTACCATCGCGTTCCGCAGCACGAAACGAATGAACGGCGAGCGAATCGTCATAAGCGGTCTCGGCGCTTTGAGCCCGAACGGAGTGAGCCGCGAGCAATACTTCGCTGCGCTCAGCGCCGGGCGCAGCGGCGTGCGCAACATAACGCAGTTCGATGCGACATCTCTTCCTTGCCGCGTTGCAGGCGAAGTCGATTTCGATCCTGCCGTCTGGATCGATGCGAAGAATCTGAAGCATGTCGGCCGCGTGGTTCCCATGGTCATCGCGGCCACGGATGAAGCTCTGCGCGATGCCCGTCTCGATCCTGCGGCCATGACACTCGAAGAGCGGCGCAACATCGGCGTCATGCTCGGCTCGGGCGGCGGCGCGATCGAGTTCAGCGAACGGATGTACGAGCTCTGGTATCGCGGCGCCTACAAGCAGGCATCGGTGTACGCGATTCCTTCCGGCACGCCGGGCACGCTCGCCTCCGAGATCTCGATGGCCTATGACCTTCATGGTTTTTCCCATCTCATCTCGACGGGCTGCACATCTTCGACGGACGCGATCGGCTATGCGTTTCGCAATCTCAAGCTCGGAGTCGCGGACTACGTCATCGCCGGCGGCGCCGATGCGACGATCACCGAAGGCATCATGACCGGCTTCTGCATCATGCGCATCGTGTCGAGCTCGTACAACAGCACGCCTGAAGCGGCCTCACGGCCCTTCACGCGCAATCGCGACGGCTTCGTGCTCGGCGAGGGCTCCTGGATGTTCGTGCTCGAGCGAGAGTCGACGGCGCGTGCGCGCGGTGCCCATATCTACGCGGTCGTCTCGGGGTATGGATCGACATGCGACGCCTACCATCGCGTGCGGATGGACGATTCCGGTGAAGAGCCAGCGCGCGCCATGCAGCTGGCCATGCGAGAGGCGGGAGTCGCGCCCGAACAGATCGGCTACATCAACTATCACGGCACTTCGACGGAGTTGAATGACCGCATCGAGACTCGAGCCGTGAAACGCGCATTCGGCCGGCACGCCACGCGGCTTGCCGGCTCCGCGACGAAGTCGATGATCGGACATCCGCAGGGAGCGTGCGGCGCTGCCGGCGTTGCCGCGACGCTGATGGCCTTCCGCGACGGTGTGCTGCCGCCGACGATCAATCTCGACACGCCGGATCCCGAATGCGATCTCGACTACGTCCCTGACTTCGGACGGCGCGCCGAGCTCGAAGCGGCCGTGTGCAACACGATCGCCTTCGGCTCGAAAAACTCAGCGCTGGTGCTGACGCGGCCGTGAAGCGGATCGACGAACCGGAACTCCTCGACGAGTACGACGCACCGCGGGAGGATATGGAACGTTCCCTCCGCGACCTCCGCCGCATCAACAAATACCTCGGTGGCCGTGCAATCTACAAACGTCTCCTGCGATCTCTCACCTCGACTCGCGTCAGCATCATCGACATCGGCACGGGCACATCCGATCTCCTCGAACAAGTCGAAGGCTTCCGCGTCGGAGTCGACTTCAAGATCGAACACCTTCGCTACTTCCGCGACAAGAGCATCCATCGCGTCGTTGGAGATGCGTACCGGCTTCCTTTCAAAGAAAACGCGGCGGACGTCGTCACGTCGGCGCACTTCTTCCACCACTTCACGCCGGAAGCGAACGAACACATCCTCACCGAGTCGCTACGTGTCGCACGGCAAGGCGTCGTGGTCAATGACACGCGCCGGCACCGGCTGCCACTGCTCTTCATCCAGCTCCTGTGCGCCATCCGCGTCTTCGGGCGCATCACACGCTCCGATGCGCCCGGCTCGATCCGTCGCGGCTACACGCTCGCTGAGGTGCAGCGCATCGTTAGTCGCGTTGCCGCGACCAGGAAGAGCATCGTTCGGTCATGGCCCTTTCGCTTCGGGATCCTCCTGTGGAAGTAGACGTCGCGATCATCGGCGGCGGTCCCGCCGGCTCGACGCTCGCCGCGCTGCTCGCCAGGCGCGGGCACGCCGTGCTGCTCATCGATCGCGACACCTTCCCACGCGACAAGGTGTGCGGGGAGTTCCTCTCGTACGACGCACTGCCGATCCTCGAGCGATTGGGAATCGAATTGTCGAACGCCGCGCGCATCGATCGCTGCCGCGTCATCGCGCGTCATCGCACGTACGAGTTCTCATTCCCTCACGCGGCGCGCGGAATCTCGCGCTGGACGTTCGACGACCTGCTCTATCGCAACGCTATCGCGAGCGGTGCCGTAGCACTGGAGGGCGAAACCAAGGTCAATAATGGACGAGAGCCTGTCTGTCTCGGCGTAGAGATCAGCGCGGGAGTGCTCCA
>CAZKID010000062.1:8766-13891 GCA_964552405.1 uncultured Thermoanaerobaculia bacterium | reverse complement strand
GGAAGGGAGGAGGACTCGGTTGTCGCGAGGTGGGGATAAACGCGAGGGGGTTCGCCGGCGCATGGGGGCGCTGGGGCCGATTCGATCAGAAGCTTGCGCGTGCCTTCGTGCGCGACCGCCCGCATCGCAACTTCGGATTCAAGCGCCACTATCGAGGGCGGCACGAGCCCGGCGTCGTCGAGCTCTATTCTTTCGCCCGCGGTTACCTGGGCGTCAGCGACGTCGAAAACGGCATCACGAACCTCTGCGGTCTCGTACACGCTGACCGCCTCAAGCAGCACAAGGGAAAATGGGAGAGTTTCGTCGAAGCGATTCGTGCCGAGGAGAAAAGGCTCGACGAGTTGTATGGCGGATTCGCGCCGGCGCAGGACAACTTCCTCTCCAGCGAACCTGTGATCTTTCGCGCGCGCTCCGCGGTCGAGCAAGGGATCTTCATGGTGGGCGACGCATCGGGCGTGATCGATCCGCTGACCGGAAACGGAATGGCGATGGCGATTCAATCGGCGATGCTCGCGGCACCCTACATCGAGAGCGCGATGAAGGATCCGCACGCGGAGAACGGATATCGGCGCGCGCACGCGGCAATGTTCCTGCCGCGGATCGCCTGGAGCCGGCGCATCGCGGCACTCCTGTCCCATCCCCTGGCACTCGATCAGTCGCTGCGCTTCGCATCCACGCCGAAGATCGGAGCGTTTCTCCTCCGTCACACACGTGCGACGCGCGAGGCGATCGAGCGTCTGGCCGGCGACTGGTTCGGCCATTGATCGCCCGCTTTGCTACAGTAATGCGATGGCACCCATTCCGGAAGGAGAGTTCATCCTTCCGATTTTCCCGCTGCCTAACATGGTGTTCTTTCCGAACACACGAGTGCCGCTGCACGTGTTCGAGCAGCGCTACCGGCAGATGATCGCTGATGCACTCGACACCGATCAGCGTGTCGGCATCGTGCTGTTGCGTCCCGGGTGGGAAGCGGACTACTTCGGCGCACCGCCGATTCACCTCTGCGGAACCGTGGGGACGATCGAGCAGGCCGTGCCGCTCGAAGATGGGCGCTTCAACATTCTGCTGCATGGCGACGTGCGCTTCCGCGTCGTCGATGAAGTGTCGAACCTCCCCTATCGTACCGCGCGCGTGATCGCTCAGCCGGAGTCGCATCGCACCATCGATCAGGCGTACGCACAACGCGAATGGCTCGCCGATCTCTCGCGGCAATACCTCCACTATCTACCCGATCAGGCCGCGGTGCCGGAGATCGATACGGTCGCACTCGACGCGCTCACGAACGCCCTGATCATGTCTCTCAATCTCGAGATCGAGGAAAAACAACGGCTGCTCGAGATCGACGACATGATCAGCCGCGCGGAAAGCGTCGGCAACGAGCTCTCGTCGCGCATCGAGAGTCTTCGATTCCTCGCCCCCTATCGGCGAGAAGGCGGCGACCCTGGACAGAACTGACAGATGGACGTTCTGCTCGTAGCTACTTCTTCTTCCCCTCGATCGTGAACTGGTAATCGCGTTCTTCGTCCATTCCCCAGTAACAGATCGCGTGGTACGCGCCGGGTGCGAGCTTCGACGTATCCAGCCTTTGCGTCACGACCTTCTCGCCCTTCATGTTGGTCTTTGGCCACGCAATCTCTTTCTCATGTGCGTCGAGGAAACGAACACTCGTCTGCAAGCCGCCGGGAGACTGTTTCAGCCACATCGTGACATAGAGCGGCTCGCCGGCCTTGAACGTATCTTTCGAGTCCGTGACGTTGCCGTCCTTATCGATCTTCGACCCCAACGCCGAGCGTTCCAGCACGGAGATCTCATGGACAGGCACTTCGACGTTGACGCGTGCGTTGCCAGCGTCGGCAGGAACGGTGGTCGTCTGAGCAGCGGTCTTTCGCCCTCCAGGCGCCCGCGATGTCTTGCCCGGACACGCAACGAACAGAAGAAAAAACGAAATCAGCAGCAAACAACGAACTCGCATGACAGAAATGTTAGCAACCTCAGAGCCTGGATGCGAAAGACGGGTGACGGCCTCGTCTCGTGAAGGAGCGGTAGTATGTGCGCCGCAATGCCCAGACCGCCATCGATTCTCTACCCTCGCTATGATCATCCCGCCATCGAGGAGCGCTATTCCTCATGGCAGACGCAGATGCTCCTGCGCGCGGCAGGCGGCGAGCTCTTGTTCTATGACGCGGAAGAACCTGCTTCGCTCGCGGCGGCTCAAGTCGAAAGCGACGACGTTCTGGTCGTGACGGATCCGCTGCTCGTACCGTCGGCGAATCTCGCCGAGCGGCTGGCTGCGGTGCTCGACGCAACAGGCGCGGCCGCCGCGCTTCCCGTGTCGAATGAAGCACAGCATCCGCGTCAGCGCCGGGCGCCTGTCGCTCCCTATTTGACCCTGCGTGAATTGCAGGATGTCGCGAGTGACATGCAGAAGCGTCTGGATGAAATCGACAAGCTGAAATGGGACGGGTCCGATCCCGGGATCTATCTCTGTCCGACTGCATTTCTCGAAGAAGCCGACGAGGTTCCGCGGCGCGCTCTTGCCGGACTCGAAGTCGCGATCTCCGCAAACGACTACGTGCATCGCTGGAGCTCGTTGCGCGGCCAGGTGCGAATCGATCTGCTCGCACGCATTCCCACCGAGGCCAAATCCATCCTCGAATTCGGCTGCGGCGAAGCGCCGCTCGGCGAGGCACTTAAAAAGCGGCAGAACTGCCGCGTCGTCGGAATCGAGCTCGATCAACGCGCTGCTGCAATCGCCCGTTCGCGTATCGACCAGGTTTTCTGCGGTGACGTACGAGAAATCGTCGCGCTCATCCGCGAGCGCTTCGATTGGTTCATCGGCGGCGACATCGTCGAACATCTCGACGAGCCCTGGTCGTTTCTTTCCGACTTGCGGCGCATCGCCACTCCCGGCGCCAAACTGCTGCTCTCGCTCCCGAACCTTGCGAATGCATCGGTGATCAATGACCTCCTGCATGGCCGTTTCGACTACGTCTACATGGGTCTGACGTGCGTCGGTCACCTCCGCTTCTTCACGAAGCGCACGATCGAGGAGATGCTGACGATCGCCGGCTGGCAAGTCGTGAGCATCCAACCGCAGGAAGGAACGGCGACCAACGGCCGCGACGAACTGCTGCGCAAGCTCGAGCATGCACATGTGCGCTATTCGAAAGACGACGTACTCCCGGCTGGCTATTACGTCACCGCCATGAATCCTGAATAGGGGCGAAGATCGTGTCGTGCGGCGCGGAACGCTCCTCCGCCGGCCGCCCCACGGTGTAGTAGTAAAGAGACACCGACTTGCGCGTCACTCCCGGCGGCGAGGTCAGCGGGTGCGGATGTCCGTGATACGAGCGATCCGTCGTCGAGAAGATTACGGTTCGATTGAACAGCGGCAGAATGCGCTGACGGCACGCCTGCAGCTCCTCATCCCACAGTTCGAGATGTCCACCGTATTCTTCGCGCCAATCCTCGTTCAGATAAATAAGCATGTTGAGCCGGCGATCGATCTTCAGTTTCGGATGCACGTTGAAATCGGCGTGAATCTTCAGGAAGCCACCCGGCTCGATTTGATGCAGCCCTCCGCCGCCGAAGTACGGATCCGGGATCAAGCCGTCGATGCCGGTCAGCTTCTCCAGGAAGAGCAGCATCTCGAACGAGTTCATCGCCTCGAGAAAACGCCGCACCGTCTCGGAGATCGTCGCTGACTCGTAGTAGTAGCCGAGTTTCTTTTCGAGCGGATTATCGAAACGAGCCCACTTCATCGCATCGGGCGCGGGAAACTCGCGCAGCACCGCCTGGAGCTCCGCGTCGTCGAACAATCCATCGAGCACGATGTGCGGAAACGGTTGCGCGGCTGCATAACTGTCCCGCAGCGTAGCGGGATCGCAGTAAAGGCGCATATGGGCGGAGTCTATCTTCGAAAGACGAGGTCCGGCTGCCTTTCGAAATCGAAAACCAACTCGGGCGAGTAGGTGCTCCAACCCTCGGGAGCCGTGTACTTCACCCGCAGCGCCAGCGCCTTCATTGCGCCGAGGCGATAGCCGTCGTCACGAGGAACGTCGAACGCCTGAATCCCATCGCCGAAGATGATCGACCATGTCCCCTCGCGATAAGGACCGAAATGCCAGAAGAGCGATTCGCCACGGTAGTGGAACTCGATCGTCATCGGCGCTACGCGCGCTGTCTCGCATCGTGGCTCCACTTGCACGACCTCGCGGTTGTGCCACCCGAAAACGCGTTTGCCAGCCGTCTTGCCCTCGCAGACGAAGAGGTCGTCGTAGTACCAGTCTGTTCCCGCAGCGCGATGCAGCCACTCCTGCTTCAGCCATTGAAGCTCCCCGATCGCCGCGGGAGGAATGAGTGGATGTGCCAGAACGTCGTTGGGACCGAGCGTGAAGAAAACGCGCGCTTCATCGGACTGGCGAATGGCATTTGCATACTCGGCAGACCAGGTCTGGCGGTTGACGATGAGCGCGATGAGTGGCGCCGCCAGCAGCAGCACGCGGTGCTGCTTCGCCGCGAATGCAAACAGGATTGCGATCGCAAACCAGGGGACGAACGCCAGGCGCGTGTTGAAGGCCTTCGCGACGGGCATCACGGGAAGGATCGACAGCGCGAGCGCGAGCAGCAGCCACCGCCATTTCTGCGCCGTCACGGCCAGCACGACGATCACGAGTAGCGCTCCGAACCAGGGCACCGCGCCGGCCCATGCCGTCACGACACGAGCGGGCGTCTTCACCAGGAGCATCGGAATCTCGCGAAGCGTCACGGCATAGCCATATCCTCCGAAGATCGTTCCGAGCATCAGCGTGCGCCACGCGGCATATGCGCAGAGCGCGAGTGCATGAAGCACGACGCCCCGCCGCCGGATCAGCCACAACAGAATGATCAACGGCACGGCGACTTCCTTTGCCAGCATCGCCGCGAGATAGACGAGCGCCGACGCCACATCCATTTCGCGCTTGTAGAGAATCGCCGCGACGCAGCAGAGGATCAGTGCTTCGACGTAATGCATGTACATCAATTCAGTCGCGGTTATGTAGAGCGGTGCGCCAAAGGCAAAACGCAACGGTCCGCTTGAGGACGGTTCCCGATACCAGCAAATTACCAGGCGCCGCATAAACGA
>CAZKID010000062.1:0-8756 GCA_964552405.1 uncultured Thermoanaerobaculia bacterium | reverse complement strand
GGCGCTGGAAGTCGTCGATAGCTTCGGCAATTCTCAGAACGTGCCGGTCGCCGGCGGCAAGGCGAAACTGAACGTAGGCATCATGCCCATATTCCTCAGGCTGAAAAAAGGCCAGACAGTCACGGTTCCAAAAATCGATTTCGGCCGCAACATCGCGGCGGACGCCACATTCAAATACTCGCAGGAGACAAAGAGCAATTCAAAACTTCTCACCGACGGCAAAATGCAGATCTTTCATCATGGCAATCCATGGGGCGACGCCTGGGGCGGGCCTTACAAGGGCAGGACATTTGGCGAGACGCCGGAGACGTTTGAAGTCAGTTTCGCCGAGCCGCGCCTGATTGACAAAATGGTCATCTTCAGCAAGAACGCCGACAATCCCCACTGCGCGCTGCTCGATTACGACCTGGAATACCAAGACGGCGCGGAATGGAAAGCCAGGGGGACGCCGGGAAGAAGTGTTCGCGCGCAGAACGGACGATCGCGATGTGCAGCAGATAGGCGTCATCCCACGTCCACCAGAGGCGCACGATCTTCCGATAGAGAAGAAAGACCGTCACGGCGATGGCCATGGCGATTGCTGCATCAGCGAATACAATGCGCCCTCCGAATGGCGCTCGAATATCGGGATTTTTACTATCCATTGAATGTCTTCATGCACGTCCTCACGCTCGAAGAGGGGCGCGTGGCGGCGCTGCATTATGGACTGTTCGACCGCGATGATGATTCGATCGAGCTCGCGCAGCGGCGATCGACCGAGCTTCTACTTTCGCGCCTTCCTGCTCCTCCCGCGACCATTCTCGAAGTCGGCATCGGCCTCGGCGACACCCTTGCGGAGCTCACGCGCCTCGGATATGCCGCGACCGGAATCACGCCAGATGACAAACAAATCGCGGTCGCAAGAGAGCGCCACGGTGATGCGATCCGCGTACATGCCGAGCGGCTCGAGTCGTTCCAGAGCGACACGCAATTCGATGTCGTCGTCTTTCAGGAGTCTTCGCAGTACATCGAATCGCGCGCGCTGTGGGACAGGATGGTGAGGCTCGCCAGAAACCGCGTCGTCGTTCTCGATGAGTTCTCGATCAGCGAGGGCGGCACGCTGCATTCGCTCGCCGGCTTTCTCGACGAGGCCACGGCGCACGGCTTCCGCGTCCTCGAGGAGCGCGACCTCACATCCCAGGCCGCGCCAACGATCGATTACTTCAGCAAACGCTTTCCAGCGTACCGTCAGCGCCTCATCGACGACTTAGGTCTCACGAGCGAACAGATCGATGAGTTGATCGCTGGAGGCGTCAGCTATCGCGCACACTACGATCGCGGCGTCTACGCCTACCGCCTGCTCGTCATCGAAAGAGAAGCCGCCCGTTCCTGACATCGACGACGACCTTCGCCTCGGGATGATCGCCGACGTCGACGCCCCGCACTTTGTCCGCAAGCGGCTTGGCCGGAAAGTGCACGAGCAGCGGTTTTGCCGTTGTCTCCGCCGCCGTTCGATAGATCCGCTTGTAAACGCGCTGGAATCGTGAGTGATCGCGATAGGTCAGAGCGCCGCCGAACGCGATCGGAATCAGCAACACCGCGAGCGCAAGCTCGCGCTGCTCGATCGTCAACAGCAGCAGCACGAGCGCGGCGGGAATCAGATAGAGACGCCCCATGAAGTTCTGATACCCAACCACGGAACCTTCCTGATAGAGCAGAAACATCCCCCAGTAGATGACCGCGCAGCCGGTCACGAAAAGCGCGGTCAGACCGATCAGGACGGGCTTGCGCAACGCGATCAGTGAAAACGCGAGGAATGCGAATCCGATCACGAGCATCGGCTGCTTCATCGCCTCGAACCAGAACGTCGACGCAACATTGATCGCAGTCGGAAGGAATTCGCTCCGGACGAATCCATGAACATCGGCCGCTGTCCCGAAGGGCACGATCTTCGATCGAATCACGAAGTAGATGCCACCGAGGATCAGCGCCGGGACGCCCGTGCGAAGAGCGCTGCGAAAGGAAATGCGCCTCGCGGCCAGCAGGATCACGAGAAAGGGAAGGATGAGGACCGCGGTCTCTTTCGCATAGAACGCGACGCCGAAGATCACACCCGCCTCGAGGTCGCGGCCGCGTGCGAGCATGGCCAGACCCAACGCGAGAAGCAGCATCGCGCCAGCGTCGAAGATCGTCGCATACCATCCCGCGGCGATGAACCCTGAGCCCGAAAAGAGAAACGCGATCGTCAACAGGAAGTTGCTCCGCTCCGACCGGCCGCGCCACTGCGTCGCGGCGTCGATGAGCAGCAACAAGGCGCCGGTCATCATCAACATGTTGATGAACCGAAGGACGCGCCAGGAAACCGCAAACGAAGGCACGGCATGAAGCACCACGGCCGCGACGAGCGTCGTGAGGGGCCGCCAGAAACCGAGCGACTGGGTCAGCACGAAATGAACCTTGGCCCCCAGCCCGATCCCGGAATCGCTGAAGAAGAGCATGCCGTTGGTCTCGTCCCAGACATCGGCGATCATCAGACGGAACGAGAGAACGGTCCACACGGCGACGGCAACCCACCTGGCCCATCGCCAACGCTGTTCGTTTTGCACGCCCGCAATGTAGCATCGCGAGGAATGATTGCTGCCCTCCGTCCGCTGCATTGGACCAAGAACCTGCTCATCTTCGCGCCGCTGCTGCTCGCGCACCGCTTGAGCGACCCCTCCCGCCTCACCGCGACACTCCTCGCATTCCTGGCATTCTCGCTCGCCGCATCCGGCACGTATCTCATCAACGATCTCCGGGACGCAGCGAATGACCGCTTGCATCCGGCGAAGCGCGAGCGGCCGATCGCATCCAGGAGGGTCTCCTTCGCAACGGCAGTTTTTCTCGCCGCGTTTCTGCTCGGTACCGGCTTCGCGATCTCGTACCGAGTCCATGCCGAGGTCATGGGATGGCTGGCGGTGTACGTGACGATCTCACTCACCTACTCGCTGTTCTTCAAGCGTCGGGTATTCCTCGACGTGCTCGCGCTGTCGGCGCTCTATTCCGTTCGCGTGCTCGCAGGCGGAGAAGCCGCGAACGTTGAAGTGTCCGACTGGCTGCTCGCACTCTCCGGTTTTCTCTTCATCAGTCTCGCCCTGCTGAAGCGATATGCCGATCTCCGCTTTCTCTCCGCGCGCGGCACCGAAGCGGCTCCCGGCCGCGACTATGCGGCGAGCGATGTCGATCTCCTCCGCAGCATGGGTGTGTCGACCGGCATGATCGGGGTCCTCGTGCTCGCGCTCTATTTGACGAGCGCGCAGGTCGTACGCCTCTACCGGCATCCACGACTCCTCTGGCTCGTCTGCCCGATGCTGTTGTACTGGCTGGCGCACATGTGGTTTCTCGCGCATCGCGGACGCATCGAAGACGATCCGATCGTGATCGCGGCCAAGGATCCGACGAGCTATGTCGTCGCCGCGGTGATCGCGGCGATTTCGGCGGCCGCGATATGACGGCGCGTACATACGAATCGTGGGGGCGATTCATCCCCTCGACGCCAGCGTGCGTGATCGCACCCGATTGGGAGAGCGACATCCCCTCGTTCGACTCCCTCGACGCATCGATCCTTCCCTACGGCCTCGGACGCAGCTACGGCGACGTCTGCCTCAACAACGGAGGCACGTTGCTCGATACGACGAGGCTCTCGCGCTTTCGCCGCTTCGACCGAGTGAATGGCGTACTCGCCTGCGAGGCCGGCATGACGCTCGAAGAGATTCTCGCCCTCGTCGTTCCCGCCGGATGGTTTCTCCCCGTCACGCCAGGAACGAAGTTCGTGACGACCGGCGGCTGCATCGCGAACGACGTGCATGGCAAGAATCATCATCGTGCCGGAACGTTCGGGCGCTGGGTGCGCTCGCTCGAGCTCAGACGTTCAGGCGGCACGCTTCACTGCTCGAGCGAAGAAAATCGGGAATTGTTCGAGGCGACGATCGGAGGCCTCGGACTCACCGGCCTGATCACGGCGGCCGAAATTCAATTGCGCAGGATCGAATCACCCTTCGTGATGGCAGAGGCGATTCCATTTCACGGGCTCGAAGAGTTCCAGCGATTGTCGGAGACGAGCGATGCGACACACGAATACACGGTTGCGTGGTTCGACTCGTTCGGAGGACGTGGAGCACGCGGCCTCTTCTTTCGCGCGAGCCATGCCGCCGTTGATGGCCATCCGCGCGCGCGGCATGCCTTCAGTCTTCCCAATGCATCCTTCGGCTCGCTGCTGAATTCGCTCTCGGTGCGCGCGTTCAACGCCGCCTACTTCCGCACGAGCCGGCATCCAGAGCCGCGGGCACAGCACTACGATCCGTTCTTCTATCCACTCGATGCAGTCGCGAACTGGAACGTGGCCTACGGCAGCCGCGGGTTCGTTCAGTATCAGTGCATGACGCCGCTCTCCGCCGGTCTCGAGCCCATCGCCGAGATCGTCGAGCTCGCGGCGCGGTCGCGTATGGCCTCGTTCCTGACTGTGATCAAGCGTTTCGGCGCAGCGCCGTCGCCCGGACTGATGTCGTTCCCGCGCCCAGGCATCACGCTCTGCCTCGACTTCGCGGGACGTCACGCGTCGTTGCTCCCGACGCTCGACACATTCGACGCGATCGTCGCCGCCGCGAATGGTTCCGTCTATCCGGCGAAAGACGCACGCCTGTCCCCTGCGCGATTCCGCCAGTTCTTTCCCCAATGGGAGACGTTCGCGACGCACGTGGATCCGAAATTCTCGTCATCGTTCTGGCGGCGGGTGATCGGATGAGAGTCGCGTTGATCGGAGCAACGTCGGCGATCGCACATGCCGCCGCGGCAGTCTTCGCGGAAGAACATGCGGAGCTCTTTCTCGTGGCGCGCGATCCGTCGAAGCTCGAGGCGGTGGCAGCGGACCTCACCGCGCGGGGCGCCTCGCACACCGATTGCCTCGTGGCGGATCTCGCGGACCGCTCGAAGCATGCAGCGATCGTCGAAGCTGCCGGACGCGCCGATGTCGTGCTGATCGCGTTTGGCTCACTCCCCGATCAGCGAGCCATCGACCACGATGCCGAGGCACAAGCCTGCGCCTTCGACCTCAACGCAACGTCGGTGATCTCCCTCGCCGCCGGATTCGCGAACGTGCTCGAGTCGCAACGGTCGGGAACGCTTGCCGTGATCGGATCCGTCGCCGGTGACCGCGGCCGCAGATCGAACTACGTTTACGGCGCTGCCAAGGCGGCGCTTCATACCTGGTGCGACGGCGCACGTCCGCGACTCCGTGCCGCGGGCGCCACGCTCCTGCTCGTCAAACCAGGATGGATCGACACGCCGATGACCCGCTCGTTGAAGAAAAACTTTCTCTTCGCCTCGGCACGCGATACCGGCCGCGGCATTCGCCAGGCGATCGCTGCGAAGAAAGGCGTCGTCTACCTGCCCCATTTCTGGAGATGGATCTCGCTCGTCGTCCGCATGCTGCCCGAACGGCTGGTGAAGTTCTGACGATGCGCATCGCCTATCTGCTCGAAGACACGGAGATGGCGGGGGGCATCCGCGTTGCGGTTGCGCACGCCGACGAGCTCACGGCACGAGGACACGATGCAGTGCTCGTGACGAAGGGAGGACCGCTTACATGGCGCCGCTCGCGTGCACGCTGGCAGCACGTCGAATCATTCGAACGGTTCGATCCGGCAGCGTTCGATTTCGTCATCGCAACATTCTGGAAGACGATCGAGCCGGCCTTTCACATCGCGGGAGCGAAGACGATCCACTTCTGTCAGGGCTACGAAGGATCGTTCACCGCATACGCCCATCTGAAGCCGCAGATCGATGCGGTGTATCGCATCCCGATTCCGAAGATCACGGTCTCGCCCCATCTCGTCGACATCTGCAGGCGGTTCCATGACGACGCGACGTACGTTGGACAGATCGTCGATGAGGAGTTTTATCAATCGCACGAGGAACGCGATGGAACTCCGCGCGTGTTGCTCGTCGGGCCGATGCAGGCGGACTTCAAAGGGATCGAAATCGGCTACGCGGCCGCGCAGCACGCCCGCGATCGTGGCGCGAAGTTCGATCTCATCCGCGCCTCGCAGTGGGTGCCCGCCGATCTGGAACCGCAGGAATTGATCGAGGAATATCACACCGCGTTGCCGACGGACGCGATGGTGAAGCTCGTTGCGTCGTGCGACATCTTCCTCGGCCCAAGCCTGCATCAGGAGGGCTTCGGGTTGCCGGCGGCCGAGGCAATGGCATCAGGACTGCCTGCGATCCTCTCGTCGATTCCGTCGTTTCGCTCCTGGGGTGAGAACTTCGCGATGTTCGCCGATGAAGGCGACGGGATCGCGATGGGCAACGCGCTCGTCAAGTTGCTCGGCGACGCGGAACTGCGGAGTGCGTTTGCAGAACGAGGACGGGCAGTGGCGGAGCAGTTTCGTGCCGAGAAGACCGGCGCGCGATTGGAGAACTACTTTTCGGAGCGCGATTCACCGAGGTAACCGAGTCCTGTGGCGTGACCGGCCCCCCCGGCCTTCGGCTCAGTTCCACAGGCCGGGGGGCCTTGGCCCCCACCGGAACTGGGCCCTTCGCTCATGCTCACGGGCGTTCGATGGCCCAGACGCAGGTCCGGCAGATGAAATCGTCCGGAGCCTCTTCGACGCCGTAGGTCCAGCGGCGCATGCGCGCCATCTCATCGCTTGCCAGCACTTCTGCGATGTTGCTCCTGGTCAGCTCACCAACCACGTAGTTCTCGTCGTAGTCCTGGCAGCAGAGAATGCACGCGCCACGCGGTGTGATGTGCAGATGTTGAATCGGGCGCGAGCCGATGAGGTCACAACCGGCGAGCTTTTTCTTGGGAGTCATCGTCTTCATGCCGACGTCGAGCCAGCCGGCGCGATCCTGCGCCTGCGCCACCTCGATCTCGAAGAGGCTGCCGTCGAAGTACTTCCGAATCGCGTCGTAGTCCGCGCGATGCGCTTCCGTCATTTCGCCGAGGACGACGATGCGCATCTGATCGGCGATGCGCTTGTCGCGGATGTAATCGAGATTGCGCAATACAACCTGAAGGTGATCTTCGCCGCGATCGTGCTTGTAGCGATCGCGATCGAGCGTCGAGAGATTGATGCAGAGATAGCGAAGTGTCCCCGCTTCCATCAACGCATCGACTTTCGCGGGCGTCAGCCCCGAGGCGTTACTCAGAACCGCGACGGGAAGATCTGCGGCGAACAGCGTGCGGCAGTAGTCGACGAAGCGGCGATCGACCGTCGGCTCGTTGTAGCTCTGGAGGAAAACGCCTTCGAGCGTCCCCCGGTGTTCCATCAACTGCTCGACGATCGACAGGAAGAGCTCTTCCGTCATCGCCTCATCCTCGCGCGGCGCAATCGAGACAGGACAGAAGTAGCACTTCTGATTGCAGGTCGTCATCGTCTCCAGCGAGACGATCTTGAGGAGCGATTGACGCGAGAGATCGTGCTCGCGATCGATGACCCAGCCGCCGTGAACGAGCCCGTTCTCCACCTCGCCCCCGGACAGGAAGCGATGCAACGCCGCCCACTCCGCATCGTGCGGCGTGAGAGCCTGGTCGTTGAGCGGGTTGTAAATGCGGTCGCTCGAGTAATGGAGATAGGGGTTCGCGATCAGCACAGTGCGCCCGTTGGAACGTCGCTGCTCCTCAGCTTCTTCCGATAACATCGCCACCCGTGCTGATCACCTACCTGCTCGAGGATACGGGCATCGCGCCACCAACGCACTCGGTGCTCGCACAAGCCGACGCCCTCATCGCGCGCGGACATCGCGTTCGAATCGTCACGAAGGGCGCACCGGTCACATGGCGCAGTACTCGGGCGGAATGGACCTACGTCGACGACTTCATCGACTACCCCGCACGCGACGAAGACTTCATCATCGGAACCTCCTGGCCGGCCCTTGCCGCAGCTCATGACCTCGGCGGCAAGCGCGCCGTGCACCTCTGTCACGAATACGAGGGAGCGAGTCCAGCATCGGACGAGGAGAAGGAGCAGATCGACGGCGCCTATGCGCTGCCGATGCCGAAGCTCGTCGCAACGCGGCCGCTCGCGGAGATGTGCCGCAAGTTCAATGACGATGTGACGTGGATCGGGCACATCGTGGACGACGAGCTCTATCGCGACCGTCCGGCGCGTGCTCACGATCTGCCGCGCGTCCTGCTCGATGGAGCGACCCAGAGCGAGAGCGGGCTCTCCGACGGCTACGGCGCCGCGGCGCACGCACGCTGGTTCCATCAGAAGTTCGACTTGATTCGCGTGTCGCCCTGGGCACCATCGCGCGAAGAACCGCTCGACAGCGTGCAGGAGTTCCACGTCGCGCTGACGACGGCTGAGAGAACGCGGCTCATGTACTCATGCGATGTGCTGATCGCGCCGAATCATGACCAGGAGGGCTTTGGCTTGCCGGCATCCGAAGCGATGGCGTCAGGAGTGCCCGTCATCCTCACGGAGATCCCGATGTACTCGTCATGGAACGAGAAGCGCGACTACGCGCTGTTCGCGCCGGAACGGAATCCCGTGGAGCTTGGCGAGCGGCTGATCGAGCTGCTCAGCGATGAGGAGCTGCGCGAGAGACTAGGGCGGCGAGGGCGGGAGGTCGCGGAGCAGTGGCGGTCGAAGCACGTGGCAGATCGATTGGAGAGCTTCTTGTTGGAAAGGCGGTAGGGAGGCTCCGCGCGGCGGAAGCGAATCCCCGTCATCCCGAGCGGGCGACGTCGCTGCGCGATCGCGACTGAGTAAGAGAAACTCGCGGTGCTCGGGCCA
>CAZKID010000061.1:0-17085 GCA_964552405.1 uncultured Thermoanaerobaculia bacterium | reverse complement strand
CCAACCGCAAGATCTCCGCGTACGTCGCCCATAAGGTCACGCATGAGATCTGCGGCCTGACCGGGCGAATGCCGAAATCATTTCTCGATCTCGTCTGGCGGACTATCTGACAACGCAAAGGGAGGAACCAATGACAAACAAGAAATCGCTGCTGCTGTTTCTGGTAGTCGCGCTGCTGATCACACCGCTCACTCTCGCTCGTGGCAACTCGAAACCCGTCACTGATCCTGGCTCGTACAAGAACTGGGGACCGGACATCGACGAGATCGAGATCGTGAAGAAGTTCGCGGCTGCCGACTACGACCGCATCGTCGTCATACCGTTCGACACGTCGAAGACGCAGCTTCCAAGTGAGAAAGACAAGTCGTACAACACGATCAAGAGCGTCGTCGATGGCTACACCGAGACGCTCACCGAAGCGCTGCGTGATGAGGTGAAGGGGAAGATGAAAGTCGAGACGGCGCAGAGCGAGCCGAAGACGCACGGCACGTTGATCCTGCGCGGAACGGTCCTCGATGTGTCAGCCGGCTCGCGCGCGAAGCGTTATCTCGTCGGTTACGGTGCAGGCGCCGCGGGCAGCAAGGCGACGGGCGAACTCGTCGATGCGGCAACCGGCCAGGTGCTGCTCCGCTTCACGCAGGAGCGGCGCTCCGGCGGCACGTGGAAGGTCGCAGGCGGAAGCGACGCGCAGGTCATGCGCGACAGCATCCACGCGACAGGGCAGGACATCGTGCACATGCTGCAGCAGTTCTAGTCACGCGGTCTCCAGTGGGGCACAGGCGCCCTCGCCTGTGCCCGGAAGTGGGCAGGCGAGGGCGTCTGCCGCTCCACTTTCCGCTACTTCTTCAGCAGCGATGCCACGATCTCTTCGAGGCCTTTGCCGTTCTCGCCGGCGTCGACGAATTCACCATTCACCATGTACGTCGGCGTGGAGCGCACGTCATTCGTGAGCGCTGCTCCAGCGGCCTTCAGCACGTCGCTGCGGAGTTCGGCGCCGTTGACATCGGCATCGTATTTCGTGAGGTCGAGCTCGTGATCCTTCGCGAAGTTGCGCGCGAAGTCATCGATCATGAACGCCGACAACTTCTCCTGATTCTCATAAACCGCCTTCTTGTACTCCCAGAACGCGGCAGGCTTCTGCTTGTAAATCGCGCGGCCCGCAACCGCGGCGGAGAGCGCCCAGGGATGCATCTGCACGAGCGGCATGTCGTAGCGGACGTACTTCACCTGCTCGCTGTATTTCGCCATGATCGGATTCATGTAGGTCGCAGCGTGCTGGCATGAAGGACACTCGAAGTCGGAAAACTCGATCACCGTCACGGCCGGCTTCGTCGCACCTTCCTGCGGCGCGGCTGCGATGAACGGCTCGAGCGTTTTGAGGCGAACCGCGTTGGTGTCTTCCGACGCCCGGCGGAAATGCCCCATGAAAAACACAGTGCCTTGAGGATCGACTTCTCCCTGCAGTGGCATCTTGCCGGCTTCGGTCGTCTGGACCATCGTCACTCTGTAAAGACCATCTGCCGTCAGTCCGCTGCGATCGATCTCCGGCGTGAGATTGAGGTGGAGTGACTGCCACGCGAAGTTCTTCAGCTTCTCTTCGATGGTCTTTCCCTCGGCATCTTTGATCAGCCAGGGAACGCCGACGTAGATCCCGCCAAGCCTCGAGGTCACGAGGATCGTCTGCGTATCGCACGCCCCCCTCGGACTATCGATCTTGATGAGAACCGACGTGAATGGGGCAGGGAGCGACATCGGTGAATCCGTCTGTGACACCGTCATCTCTTTGCAACGCATGGTCGATGCTCGAAGAACGCGATCGAACTTTGCGTCGAGCGGCTTCTGCGCGGGCACGTCTTCCGCGAGCGCAGCAGTGGCGGCAAGGGCGAGGAGAGCGATGATCAGTCGTTTCATCGCCGTTCGAAACGGCTCATCGGAGATGGGCTATTCCGCTATTTCTGCAGGGTCGTCGCCACCCGCTCGGCCTCGGAGAATACGCGCATGAAGTTCTCTCCCATGATCTTGCGGATATCCGCATCGGGGTAACCTCGCCGCTTCAGCTCGACACGGATGGAAGAGATCTTCCCGATGTGCTCCATGCCCGAGGGCGTTTCGTCGATTCCGTCGAAATCCGAGCCGATGCCTACCGTTTCGACCCCCGCCACTTTGGCGATGTGATCGATGTGGTCGACGATGACCGTGAACGGGATCTTCGGCAGTGGGTTTGCCTTGTAGAGATCATTCTTTCCCTGCTCGAAGATCTCGCCCTCGGAGGGATCTTTCTTCTTCAGTGCGTCGAGTTGCGCCTTCAGTAGCTCGTCGCGCTTCTTCGCGGCATCGCGCACTCTCTGGGAGAGGAACACGGAATAGAAGTTCACCATCACGACGCCGTGATTCTTCTGGACGGCGCGCAGCATGTCGTCCGTCATGTTGCGCGGGTGATCGCACAGCGCGCGCGCCGAGGAGTGCGACGCGATGACGGGCGCCCTGGCGGTCTCCATGACATCCCAGAATGTCTTGTCGCTCACGTGCGAGACATCGACGAGCATGCCGAGGCGGTTCATTTCGAGGACGACCTCTTTGCCGAAGGGGGTGAGGCCGTTGTGCTTCGCCTTGTCGCCGGACGAGTCCGCCCAATCGTTCGAGTTCGTGTGCGTGAGGGTCATATAGCGCGCGCCGAAGCGATAGAAGGCGCGCAGCAGATCGAGCGAGTCTTCGATCGCATGGCCACCTTCGATGCCGATGAGAATCGCGAGCTTGCCGTTGTTCGTCACGCTGCGAATCTCGGCGGATGAGGTCGCGAAGCCCGCCAGCTTTGGATAGTCATCGACCATCTCGTGGATCGTTTCCATGATGCGCATGCAGTACGCAGCCGCACCTTTGCCCGCATATTTCGCAGGCACGTAGGCGGCGAAGAACTCGGCATCGACGCCTGCCGACTTCATCCGCGGGTAGTCAACCATTCCGAACGTGTTCCAGACGCCGAGATCGAAGGGATGCTTCATGTACTCGGTCGGCGTATCGGCGTGAGTGTCGACGATGACGGGAAGAGGAGCGCTCTCGTCGCCGGCGAATGCGAAAACGGGGGCGAGGAGCAACGCGATGCAGAGGAGCTTGCGCATCGCGTGAGGGTATCAGATGGGTATGTGGTTCGCGGTAGCGCGGGCTCGCGGTGGGATGAACCCAGATACCGCGAGCCCGCGAGCCCTCGCGACTTAGTTGTTGCCCGGGCCTTCGCTGATCTCTTCGACTGCTTTGCCGAGGCGGCTGGTTTCGCGTGTCTCGGTCGCGAGATCGCGCATCGAGACGATGCCGACGAGCTCGTCGTTCTGGTTCACGACGGGGACGCGGCGTATCTGGGCCGACGACATCAACTCGACCACCTGATCGATGGGCGCATCGACGTCGACCTTGCGAACGCTCTTCGTCATTACGTCGTTGACGCTCGCCTTGCTCACATCGTTGCCATCGGCGATGCAGCGGACGACGATGTCGCGATCGGTGATGAGGCCGACGATCTTCTTGCCGTCGACGACGGGTACGACTCCGGTGTCCGTGTTTTTCATGATGCGCGCCGCGTCACGGATCGAGTCGTTCGAGCTGACACATTCCGGATCCGGGGTCATCACGTCGCGGACGCGACGATTGTTTCGTGAATCGGATGCCATAGTTTCCTCCGTCTCCGGAGGAGCAAGGCGCATACCGTTACAGTTTGATGCGAAGCCCACCGGTCAGAGTGATCGCGCGCGGCTTGTAGCTGTAATTGATCCAGTGATAGGCGCCTTCGACGACGATGCCGTAGCGGCGCGTCATCGGGAAGTCGCCGTTGACTCCGGCGCTGAAGCCGTAGTCCGTCCCTTCGTTGCCAGGTCCGCTGCGCTGGCGGTAGAGGCCGGCGCCGGCGAAGAGCCCGGTCGAGCCCCACGTCTCATCGAAGCGATAGTCGATCAGAAGGTCGACGTGCTCGACACGTCCCTTTTCAGCGTTCTTCGCTTTCACGGTCGCTTCGTCACCGAGCGGCATCGTGATCTCGCCGGCTTTGAGCTTGACCAGTGTGTCGGGCTCGATCGAGTAGGCGTACCAGAACTCGCGAACCGAGTTGTTGACCTTCCACTTGTCGCCACCCTGGACGAATCGCTTGCTGCCGCCGAGCTGAAATCCGACTTCGGAGCTTTGTGCCAGAACAGAAGAGGAGAGAAGCAACGTAATCGCGATCAGGAGGGAAGCTCTTTTCATAGCGTGAATATACCTTGTTCAGTGACGAGTACTGAGTGCTGAGTGCCGAGTTTTTTCAGACCCTTCTCGGCACTCGTAACTCGCTACTCGTCACTCAGTACTCAGTACAATGTCGCCGTGTTCTCGAGCACGGTCTCGAATCTTGGACGTGAGGCGCTCCGGATCGTTCTGCCGTCATGGTGCATTTCGTGCCGGAGGGAGCTTCCGTGGGGCCGTCGCATCGGCTCGGTTTGTTCGGAGTGCTGGGACTCCATGCCGAAGCTGTCGCCACGCAAATGCCGCTCCTGCGCGATGCCGTGGAGTGGCGAGATGGATGGGGACCGCTGCTTCGTCTGTATGGTCGATCCGCTTCCGCTGGACTGGTGCGAGGCGTGGGGCCGCTACTCGGGATCGCTCGAGCGCGTCCTGCACGCACTGAAGTTCGAACGGAACGATTTTCTCGCCGATCCGCTGGCTGCGCTGCTGCACGAAACCTTGCCGGATGCCGGCTTCGATGCGATCGTGCCCGTGCCGATGCACTGGCTTCGCGAGCGGCGCCGTGGTTACAACCAGGCGGAGCTGCTGGCGCGGGCGTTGACGCGCCGCGTGGGCATTCCGACGGAGATGCTCCTGCGCAAACAGCGCGGCGGTGTCGCGCAGTCATCCCTCGCGCGCGACGCGCGAGCGCGCAACGTCCGCAATGCGTTCAAAGCGTCGCCGCGCGTGAAAGGCAAACGCATTCTGATCGTCGACGACATCTGCACAACCGGAGAGACGCTCCGCGCCTGCGCGCGAGCGCTCGAGAGAGAGGAGGCGGCGCGCATCTGCGCGATCGCAATTGCAAAGGCAACATGACCGATTTCGATCTGATCATCATCGGCGGTGGAATCATCGGCGGCAGCACGCTCTATCACCTGTCGCAGCTCGGCTACAAAGGACGTGTGCTCGTGCTCGAGCGCGAAGACGCACTGTCGAAGGGCTCCACGGCACTGTCGGCCGGTGGCTTCCGCAACATCTGGACGACGCCGATCAACATGCGGCTCACGAGCTACTCGATCAAGAAGCTTGCGAAGTTTCGGGAGGAGCTCGACTGGCCGATCGGCTTCGATCAACGCGGCTATCTCTTCTGCCAGACCGAAGAAAAGTTCGCGAACGCGAAGACGTTCGGCGCCGAATGGGAGAAGAACGGTGTACGCATCGAGTTTCTCGAGCCGCGTGAAATCGAGAAGAAGGTGCCGGGACTCAAGGCCGGCATCGATCACATCGATCCCGAAGTCAACGAGCTCCTCGGCATGAAAGCGATCGCCGGCGGAGTGTTCGGTCCCGACTGCGGCGCATTCGATCCGTCGGCGGCCGCCGTCGGTTACTTCGAGCGCGCGATCGAAGGCATGAGCGGCCGCGCTGAATTGCGGCTGCGGACGGAAGTGAAGAAGCTCCTGATCGAGAATGGGGAGTATCGCGGGATCGAGCTCGCCGATGGCACGGTGCTGAAGAGCGAGAAGATCTTCGTCGCCGCAGGCGCGTGGACGAATGCGCTGCTCGAGGAATCGGGCGTGACGGGGGCCGACCTTCCGCCGGTCGTGCCGCTCAAGCGGATGCTGTTCATCACGAATCTGCCGCCGATCGAAGGCTTCGACCGCATTCCGATGACGATCATCGACGACGGCATCTATTTCCGGCCCGAAGGACCGAATCTCCTCATCGGCCGTGCCGATCCATTCACAGAGGCCGGCTTCGATCTCACGGCTGATGCGCAGTACTACGAAGAGAAGATCAACTTCGTGATGCAGGAGCGCGTGCCGGGGATGGAGCGCTGCCGCCTGATGTCGATGTGGGGTGGTCTCTACGACACCAATGAAGTCGATCACAACGCAGTGCTGGGGGAACATCCGCACTACAAGAACCTGCTCTACGCCACCGGCTTCTCAGGCCACGGCGCGATGGAAGCGCCGGCGGCGGGCCTCGCCATCGCGGAGCTCGCGATGACCGGCGCGTATCAGACGATCGATTGCTCGGAGTTGTCGATTCGCCGGTTCTGGGAGAATCGGCCGATACACGAGACGATCGTGATCTAGGAAGCCCCCACATCCCACTTCGGCCTCTCCCGAAACCGATCGTGAAACCACACCCACTGTTCGGGCACTGCGCGGATCTGTTCTTCGATGATCTGCGTCATCTTCGCGGTCAACTCGATTGCGTCGCCTGTTGCCTCGAATGGTTCGTGGAAGCGGATCAGGTGTTTGCCATTGGGCTGACGTTCGACGAAGCCTGCGACTGCGAGTGCTTTCGTACGGATCGCGAGTTTCGCGGGGCCGATCGGTGTGAGCGCCGGTTTGCCGAAGAACGGTACCTTGGCGCTTTCGGCGCGGAGGTTCTGATCGATGAGGAATGCGAGGATGCCTCCTTTTCGCATCGATTGGATCATCTCGCGCGCAGCACCCGCGGATCCGCGGTCGATCGTGTGGACGCCGGCGCTCGCGCGGAGGTCGCTGATGTAGCGGTTGATGTCGGCTTCGTTGCGCTCGCGTTGGAGCACGCTCACCGGCAGGCCCTCGGATGCCATACCGACTCCGTAGGCGAGGCACTCCCAGTTGCCGCAATGCGCGGTGAAGACGATGACGCTGCGGCCTTTGCGCATTTGCTCCAGCGTTTTCTCGAAACCGATGTAGTCAATATGTTGACTGAGATTCTGCTGGTTGATGTTCGGCATCCAGAGGATCTCGAACACGGCCTTGCCGAGGTGTTGAAAGGTCGCGCGCATCGTGCGGCGGCGGCGTTTCACGGGCCAGTCGGGAAATGCGCTCCCGATGTTCTCGATCCCGCGTTTGCGCTCGCGGCGTGCGACGTGCCATGCGAGCTCGCCGAGGGCCGCACCGCACGCGCGTGCGAACGACAGAGGAAGACGGCGCACGACCGCGCCGGCGACCTTCAGGATCGCGTAGACGATGCGGCCTCTAAGTGCTCTGCGCCTCTGACTTGCCACTCATCAAATCCTGAACGAGAGATTCCCAATCGCCGCGCTCGCGGAGCAGCCGCTCGACCATCTCGCGAAATGCGCCGCGGCCTCCAGCCTGAGTCAGTTTCCACTTCGCAGCTTCGTACACTTCGGGTGCCGCATCGGCAGGCGCTGCCGAGATTCCGACGCGAACCATTGGTGCCAGATCGGGAAGGTCATCGCCTATGTAGAGAACCTGCTTCATGTCGACACCGAGCTTCTGCGCGACGCGTTCGGTCTCGGCGAGCTTACTGACGGCGCTTTGCCGCAGTTCCTTGATACCGAGCTCGCGGGTTCGGCGTTCGAGTGCCGCGGAATGCCGCGAAGTGACGACTGCGATCGGAATTCCGACTCTCTGCGCGAGCTTCACCGCGAGCCCGTCCTTGACGTTGAACTCCTTGATCTCGCTCTGCTCGCTGACGTAGATGATGCGCCCGTCTGTCCAGACGCCATCGACGTCAGTAACGATCAAGCGGATATCGGATGCTCTTTCCATGCGTTCCTCGCGCGGCGTATTCTAACCGCCTCCATGATCATCTCTCCTCCTCGCGAAACCTTTCGCCACACGTTCGTCGGACGCTTTCTGCTCGTGATGTTCGCGCTGCTGGGCGGAGGTCTCTTCTATCTGCTCGGCGATTCGACGCACGAGACTCTGTTCTTCTATCTCGCCGGCGGTGTCGTCGCGTTGAGCATTGCCGGCTGGTTCATCCTGAGCAAGGCGATGCTGACGATTCATGACGAAGGGATTCGATCCACGACTGCCTTCGGCGTGAAGGAGATCGAATGGCGTGAGGTCCTGGAGTATCGCTATCGCAAAGTCAATGCGAATGCCGGTGCCTATCACTTCGGTGGAATTCTCGGCCTGCTGATCGTCTCCCTTGCGAACCGTTCCGATCGCGGACGCAAGGCCGCGACCAATTTCTATCTGCAGATCATCAGCCGCAGCGGGACGAAGATCTGGGTGACGTCCGCGTATCAGCACGCGTATGACGCCATCGGCTCGATCATCGAGCGGATGCACGCTACGCTTCGCCCGCAAGTCGCGAGCGAGATTGCAGCGACAGGCGCGGCCTTCGGACCGATTCGCCTCTCGGCGCGCGAGCTGCAGTGGAAGGCGAAAGAGCCTGTGCCGGTCTCGGAGCTCGCGAACGCGGGACTCGTCGGATCCGCGCTGCAGATCAAACAGACCGGCAAGTTTCTGAGTCTCGTGAACGTCCGTTCCGACAAAGTGCCGAACGTCCTCCTGCTGCTCGAGCAGATCGAGAGGCTGGGCGTGGCGCCGCAGACTCGCGATCCGATGGGCTCGTTGTTCGGAAGGAATCTGACATGACACATGGCGATCGTCTTCGAGCTGCTGTCGAGCGTGCGACGCCGCAGCTGCGCGCGATGTCCGACGATGTTGCCTCGGCTCCGGTTGCCGAGGGCAAGTGGTCGCGCAAGCAGATCCTCGGGCATCTCATCGACTCCGCAGCGAACAACCATCAGCGATTCGTGCGCGTCGAGCCGGATGGATTCAAGTATGACCAGAATGCCTGGGTGCAGGTCCAGCGCTATGCGAGCGCGCCGTGGCCGTCGCTCATTGCGTTGTGGAGCGAGTACAACCTGCATCTTGCGTTTGTGATCGAGGCAATGAGCGGCGAGACGGCGAAGGTGCTCGATGCATTGATCGCGGACTACGTCGAGCACCTCGAACATCACCTCGTGCAGATGGTGTAGGACAGGCGCCCCCGCCTGTCCTCTCGACGCTCATGGACAGGCGAGGGCGCCTGTCCTACACCTAATGCCGGAAGTGGCGTTCGCCAGTGAAGACCATCGCGAGGCCGCGCTCGTTCGCGGCGGCGATCACTTCCGCATCGCGCACCGAGCCGCCCGGCTGAATCACGGCGCGCACTCCGGCGTCCGCGAGAATGTCGAGTCCGTCGCGGAACGGGAAGAACGCATCGGATGCAGCGAATGATCCGGCCGCGGGGAGGATCGACTTCATGATCGCGACTTTCGCCGCATCGACGCGGCTCATTTGACCCGCACCGATGCCGACCGACTGCGATTCGTTCGTCAGCACGATCGCGTTCGACTTCACATGCGCACAGACCAGCCATGCGAACTCGAGTCCTGCCATCTCCGCGGCGCTCGGCTGCTTCTCCGTCACGACCTTCCACGTGTCGCGCCCCGTGACGCGATCGGGATTCTGCGCAAGGATTCCGCCTGCTGCGCTCCGCAACTCGTAATCGGGGAGTGCTGCGCTCGTCGTGATGAGGCGCAGATTCTTCTTCTTTGCCAGCACGTCGAGCGCCTCCTCGGCGAAGGACGGTGCGACGATGACTTCGAGGAACATGTCGGCGACGGCGCGCGCGCAATCGCCATCGAACTCGAGGTTCGATCCGATGATTCCGCCGAACGCCGAGACCGGATCCGATTCGATCGCCGCTTTCAGTGCATCGAGCAGCGAGTCGCGGCGCGCGACGCCGCAAGGATTCGTGTGCTTGATGATCGCGATCGCCGGCTCGCGGAACGCATTCGCCAGGCGAATCGCTGCATCGAGGTCGAGCAGGTTGTTGTACGAGAGCTCTTTCCCCTGCAGCTGATTGAATGGCGGCTCTTCCGTGGTGATGTAGAACGCCGCCTTCTGCTGCGGGTTCTCGCCGTAGCGCAGATCCTGAAACTTCTGCAGCTCGAGCTCCATCGACTGCGGCGCCGCGGACGAATCGCCTTCGTTCTCGCCCTGCGCCTGTTCGATCAGGTACTGGCTGATCGTGAGGTCATAGATCGCGGTCGTTGAGAAGACAGCGATTGCCGCGTTCATCCGGAACTCATCCGTGATCTCGCCGGCTTCGAAGAGCTCGATGAACTCCTCGTACATGTGCGGATCGCAGAGCGGCAGCACATGCTTGTGGTTCTTCGCCGCGGCGCGCAGCATCGAGGGGCCGCCGATATCGATCTGCTCGATCGCTTCTGCAACGGTCACTCCGCCGCGCGAGATCGTTTCCTCGAACGGATAGAGATTCACGACGACGAGATCGATGCCGGGAATGCCCTGCCGTTCGCAATCGGCGAGGTGCTCAGGCTTCGCGCGGTCAGCGAGGATCGCGCCGAAGACTTTCGGCGTGAGCGTCTTCACGCGGCCGCCGAGTATTTCGGGAGCGCCGGACCAGGAGGCGATCGGCGTCACCGGGATGCCGGCGTCCTGCAGATGCTTTGCAGTGCCGCCTGTGGAGAGGATCTCCACGTTCTTTGCCGCGAGTGCGCGGGCGAGGTCGAGGATTCCAGTCTTGTCGGATACGGAGAGGATTGCGCGTTCAATTGCCATTCAACAACAAATTGCCGCCGCGCAACGCGGTCGCAGAGCGAACGTCACCGCCGGCTTCCTTCCAGATGTAGTAGTAGAGATTCACGAGGTCCGTGACCGCGTGTGAGTAGCAGACAGAGGCAATGCCGAACGCCGTCGAACGATCGTCGAACCCTGAAGACGACGCGACACGGTTGTATTCGGAACCGACCAGCGGATAGAAGCGCGAGGTGCGGTTGAGCGTTCGATCGAAGTAGCCCTGCACCGTGAAGTGCGGATCGATGCCGTAGAAGACCGTCGGAAACTTCGGCATCCGCCGCTCGAGATACTGCGAGAAGTCGTCCTGCATCAGCGCGAGTGACGAGTCGTCCTTCACGACGTGAAAGGGATTGTTCGCGTCCGAGACGAAGTGGGCGAGGATGCCGAGGTGTTCGACGAGCTCGGACATCGGCTTGCGCGTGCGGACCGCAGCGATCGCGTTGCGCGTCTCGACATCGATCCGCTCGCGCAGCCTTCCCTCGTGCGAGAGGACGAAGTAATGATGCGAGACGGTTCCTTCGTCCGCCGCCGCGCGGTCGATTCCTTTCTGGTAGTCGCTGCTGTGCCGCTCGATCAGCATGCGGAGATCGGCTGGAGCGAGCGCCGCGGCCTTCTTCGCGATCCGCTTCTCGGATGCGCGGGTCCAGGCGTTTGCAGCGGTCATCGGTAGCAGGAAGAGGAGGAGGAGGGCGGCGCGTTTCATCAACCGCACCCATGGTATCAGACGAGTTTGCCCGGCATCTGAAGTCACTTTACTCATGCCGCGCTTGTCCGGACGTCATCGGCCGTCCGGTCACCGGCGCTGTCGCGAACGCACGCGTGATGCTCGTCGGACAGGCGCCCGGTCCGCATGAGCTCGAGCATGGAAAGCCGTTTGCCTACACCGCTGGCCGACGCCTCTTCGCATGGTTCGCACGCTTCGGCGTCGAGGAAGAGGCGTTTCGCAAGAGCGTCCATATCTGTGCGGTCATTCGTTGCTTCCCAGGGCGCGATGAAAAGTCGGGCGGCGATCGTGTTCCTTCTGGGGAAGAGATCGCGCGCTGTGCCGAGCATCTCGATCGCGAGATCGCGCTGCTTTCGCCGAAACTCGTGATCGCCGTCGGCACTCTCGCGTCGTCCGCTCTCCTCGGCATCTCTCAATTGAAAGACGCTGTCGGGCGGATGCATCGCACCAAGCGCAACGGGAAGCGATTCGATGTTGTCGTCTTGCCGCATCCCTCGGGCCGCTCGACGTGGTTGAACAAGCCGCAGAATGCAGCGCTGCTCGACGCGTCGCTTACGCTCATCACGAAGCACGCGGCGTGGATGCGCTGAAGTCCGCCCCCATAGGAACTACGATGACATCGCAATCCGCGTCATGTTCTCCGCACCGCTCTCTGTCACGGCGAGGTTGTCTTCGATGCGAATGCCGCCGAACTTGCGGAACGAGTCGACCTTCGTCCAATTGACGAATCCACTGTGGTCTCCAGCTGCCAGCTCCTTGAGCAACGGCTCGATGAAATAGAGGCCAGGCTCGATCGTGAAGACATTCCTTGCCTCGATGCCGCGCGTGAGTCGCAGGTACGGATGTCCCTCAGGCTTGTCGATCGATTTGCCGCTCTTGTCAGCCATGAATCCGCCGACATCGTGCACCTGCAGTCCGAGGTAGTGACCGAGGCCGTGGGGAAAGAAGTGGGAGCTGATGCGCTTGCCGACGATCGCATCGGCGTCGAGGTTGACGAAGCCGAAGCGCGAGAGGATGTCCGCGATGCGGTGATGCGCTTGGAGATGGAGATCGGGGTAGTTCACACCCGGACGCACTTCATCGCAGATTGCCTGCTGTGCTTCGTCCATGGCGAGGATGAGATCGTGAAACTCGTCGTTCTCATTCGCCGAGTAGGTGCGGGTGATGTCTGCGGCGTATCCATTGAACGATGCCCCGGCGTCGATCAGCATCGCGTGACGCCGCTGCGCATCGAGCCGCTCGCGCTCGTGGTGGTAGTAGTGCAGCACCGAAGCGTGCTCGTTGAGCGCGATGATGTTGCCGTACGGCAGCTCTTCTTCCGTGTGATCGGTTGCGCGCAGATAGTCAACGTGCAACTCATACTCCGTTGCTCCGTCGAGAAATGCCCGGACGACTGCACGGTGTCCACGCGCCGCGCGCGCATTCGCGCGTCGAAGACACTCGAGCTCGTAGTCGGTTTTCCAGGCTCGCTCCCAATGGAGGAAGTTGACGAGCGTCTCCGGATTTTCTTCGCCTTCGCCAACGAAGGCGGTGCGGCCTGAAGTGGGGAAGTACCGCTTCGCATCTTCAGGATCTGCGATGAGCGTGATGTCGAAGTGATCGACCCAGAATCCGGTGGGTGTATCGGCCGGCTTGTGCCAGTAGTCGACTGGTTGCCAATAGAGGAGGTGAGGTTTCTTTCCCGGTGTGTAGAGCAACCAGCAGTGCGGATTGTCGACGATTGGAACCCACGTCTTGAACTGCGGGTTCACCTTGAACGGGTAGTACATGTCGTCGAGAAACTGAAGGCGCTGCGTGCCGGCGTGAACGGCCAGATGATCGAACTTCGATTCGGCGAGTGCGCGGTCCGCGCGCTGCTTCAGTGTCGCGATGTGATCGGAGTAGAGGGCGCTGAGACGGTCCGTCATGGCGCGGAACGATACCAAAACGAGATCATCATCAAGCAATGTTGCACTCGTGACGGCGGAGTCACGAGTGCGGGGTCACGTGGAGGTAATCGGACTATGGCCTTGCTGCCGGGCCACACCGCCGCCGAACGGAATCACGGCCGGTCGTGCCACCGATCGTGATTCCTGACGAACACCGCAACCAGCAAAGGGTGCCTGCTCCCCTGGCGGCGCGATGTTCATCATTTCTCGATTTTCGTATTTGGCAATGATCAAGTGATGCTGTTTGCGGATTATGCAATTCACGGGCCTGCTCTGCAAATGATTTACGATGCAGCGCATGCAAAACCGCATTCGCTGGTCTTTCTTCGCTGCGCTCTTCGCTCTGTCGATTTCCGCCGCAGAAAACCCGAAGGTGTTTCCGATGAGCGAGGGGTTCGTGGATGCGAACGGAGCGCTGATCTACTACCAGACTCTCGGCGCCGGCGATCCGCTCGTGATCGTGCATGGCGGGCCGGGTGCGTCCCACGACTACTTTCTGCCGTGGCTGCTCCCGTTGGCGCGTCACAACCGTGTTGTGTTCATCGACGAGCGGGGCTCCGGCAAATCGGAGAAGCTCGAGGATGTAAAGCAATACACCGTCGAGAACATGGTCGAAGACGTCGAAGCCGTGCGTCGTGCGCTCAACCTCGGCAAGATCAACCTCCTCGGTCACTCGTACGGCGGCGTCCTCGCGCAGGCGTACGCGCTGAAGTACCAGATGAACCTTCGTCATCTGATCCTGGCCAGCACGTTCTCATCGACGAGCGCGATGAATCAGGTGTTCGTTCGGATGAAGGAGAAGATGCCCGCCGAGTTGCGCGAGCGTATCGACAAGATGGAGAAGGATGGCGTGTATGGTCATGGCAAGCCGTACGAACAGAATCGCTACACAGCCGAATACATGACCGCTGCGTGGGGCGAAGGCTACTTCCCGTATCTCTATCAGAACCATCCCGATCCGACATACGAACCTGCTTCCGCGAATGCTTCGTGGGACCTCTATCGCGAAATGTGGGGCTCGACGGGGGAGTATGTGATCGATGGCAATCTGAAGTCCGTCGAATACACGGAGAGACTCGCGACTCTGCGGGTGCCGACGCTGATCACGGCGGGCGATCACGACGAGTGTGATCCGTCGCTGTCCGAGACGATGCACGCGAAGATCAGGGGCTCGAAGCTCGTGATTCTGCCGAAGAGCGGGCACATGACGTTTGTCGATCAGCCGCGGATGTTCCTCGAAACCGTCGACAACTTTCTGCATTCGCGAACGTAGTTCACTCGTGTGAGGTTCCTCGCTGTCTTACTCGTCGCCGCGTGCGGCGCGACACCCGCGCGGCACGACTTGCGATCAGTGCACCCGTTGCGTGTCGTGATTGTGGGCGACTCGCTCGCGCATGGCGCCGGCGATGAGGCGGGGATGAGCCTTGCGCAGCATCTCGATGAGGAGCTTGCGCGGATGCGCATCGTTCATGAGACCACGCTGGATCTGGCAGTGAACGGATCGCGAACCCGGGATGTCACGCGCAGGATGCGAACAGCGGAATCGAGGGCCGTGTTCAGGCGAGCCGACGTCGTCGTCATGTCGATCGGGGGCAACGATCTCTACGGCGATCCGCTTGCGCGTGTGTTCTCACGAGCCGTGCCGAGGATGATGATCGGCTCAGTCATCGCGCGCGTGGAGGGAATCGTTGCGCGAATCGAGCAGCAGAGCGATGCCCGAATCGTCCTGCTGTCGCTCTACGATCCCTATCGACTACCAACGCTCGATGCAGATGTGAACCTCTGGAACGTGCGGCTCTTCGAGCGGTTTCACGATGATCGCCGTGTGCAGGTGATCACGATCGCGGATCTGTTCGTAACCAGGAATCGACTGAGCGCGCTCGATCACTTCCATCCGAGCGCGATAGCGAATGCCTGTATCGCAAGAAGGATCGCGGAGGCTCTCTGATTACTCGATCACCTTCCGAAACGCGGGATCATCGCGTAACGCGTCGAGATCCGGATCCGCGGATGCCTGCTTCTTCAGCTTCGGATTGATGCGTAATGCTTTATTCAGAGCGTCGAGCGATTCGCTGCGCTTGCCCGCGGCGAGTCGAATGACCGCGAGGTCGTAGAGGAGTTCCGGATTTTCCGGCGCGAGTGTCGCGGCGTGCTCCTGCGCAGTGAGCGCCTCGCCGAATCGCTTATGCGTGAATGCGGTCCACCCTTCGTTCCACGCGTAGTTCATCTCCGCGATGTCGAGCAGCCGGGCCAGTTCCCCGAACGGGTCTTTGTGATCGTCGACGCGGATGTCGATCGCGCGATCGCTGTTGCCGTTGTAGCCTGCGCCTTCCTTCACGACGATGAGCACCGCGGACTGGCGGCCGCGCGAATCGCCGCCCGCAGCGTCACCAGCTTTCAGCGCCGCATACATGCGTCGCGCGAGTGTGCCCTTCGTTTCGAGAAAGGTCTTCTCCATCGCGGCCACGACGGCTTCTCCTGTGAGGATATTTCCCTGAACCGCGTAGTTCGGACCGTTGCGGCCGCCAGCCCAGTTGTTGCACTTCGGTCCGCTGTACGTTGCCGAACTGCCGTCGCGTGCGACGATGCCCAGCTGGCGCGCACTCGGATCCGCATCTTCGCGCAGCAGGATCTTCAAGGTCTCTTCGGCATTCGCTCCGCGCTGCATCAGCTCGAGTCCGCGCGGCCCGAAGGCGACGTTTGCATTCGCTTGCGTGGCGACGGCGCCCGCTGCGGCGTTCGCGTAAGGGACCACGCTGCCGACGCTGAAGAATCGCGACGCGACCGCGACGCCGAGCTCCTTGGTGTTCGGATCGCGTGCGACGATCGAGAAGGTCGCGACATTGTGAGCGTGAGCCGTCGTAGCGAGGAACGTGAGGAGCGCGAGTGCTTTTCGCATCCTGTGATTCTAGCGGGCAAAAAAAATCGCGCCCCGGTTTCCCAGGGCGCGATCGAAGAGAGGAACTGTGATTAGCGAGTCTTGACGCAGCCGCTGTTGGCGTTCGACCACTCGTACTGGTAGCCGTAGCCGCCGGTGCCGATGAACGGCGTCGGGCTCCACGCGCACTTGTCGTCGGCTTCGTAGCCGCGACGATCGAACCACGCATTGCCGAGGGCGTCAGTGACGGCCTCACGGGTCTCGTGGCAAACGAAGTGCTCCTGGTTCTGGGCGGTGGTGAAGCCGCTGACGGAGCAGCCGCTGCAGCCCGGCCACGGCTCGATCGAGTACTTCACGTTCTTGCCGGCGCCGTCAACGTAGTGGCTGTGGTATGCGCAGTAGGAGAGGTTCGGACCGCCGCACGACGTCGAAGTACCATCGGACGAGTACGAGCCGGAGGGGAGGAAGACTTCGTAGATGGCGTTGTAGTCAGCGACGCCGCCGTGACCAGCAATGTAGGCCTTGACCTCGGACTGGACGATCGCGTCCGTAACATTGGTCGGCGGTGTCGAGGTGTCGAACCAGTCTGGCTGGCTGCTGACGAGCGAACCCGTCGCGATATTGCCATACCCGCTCACCGGATCTTCGCCGTAGTACTGCGTGACCGTGTTGTACTCGCCGGTCGTTCCAAACTGATTGCGGAATGCCTGCAGTTCGGAGGCGTATGCGCTGGGGATGTTGCCCCAGAAAATCATGACGACATTCGCGTTGCGGATAACCGTGCCGCCGTTGTGGTACGCGAGGTTGCCACCGGCACCGCCGCCACCAGCGTACTTGCTGGGGGTGCTGCGATTCGCGTGGTTCAGTTCTACACCAGCATCACCTGCAAAGGCAGAGGCCGCGAGAGCGGCAGTAAAAACGAGCGCCAGAGCCTTCTTCATTTTGTGGGGTCCCTCTCCGTTCTTGTTGGTTTGTATTGGTTTATTGGTACTGCGAACGGACGGTCTACAGAGCAACGGCGCT
>CAZKID010000060.1:0-17221 GCA_964552405.1 uncultured Thermoanaerobaculia bacterium | reverse complement strand
TCAGGAACTGCGTGTAGATCTCGGTGGTCGCCGCATCCATCGACTTGCGCAGACCGATCTCGAACAACCGTTCGGAGATCGAGATCTTGAGCACCGAGAAGATTCCGACGCCGCCGATGAGCAGCGAGATGCCGGCGATCGAGAAGAAGACGATGCGCCAGTTGCGCAGGATCACGACGACCTTGCCGCGCTCCTTCGCGATCTCCTTGCCGATGTTGTCGATCTTCACGTCGCGGATTCCGTTGTGCGCGCGCTGCAGCACCGCGCTCGCCTCATCTTCGGCATCGATCGACTTCTCGGGAGAGGCAGCCTTTGCCAGCATGTACGACATCGAGTTGCGGCCGAACATGTCGCGATACACCGAGAATGGGATGTAGACACCGCCCGTCTCTTTGCGCATGTCGTCGTCGTTCACGAATTCCATGTTGAACTTCGTACCGACGCCGATGACCGTCAGACGGCGGCCGCCGAGGTTGATCTGCTGTCCGATCGCTTCGTCGCCGCCGAACAATTGCTGCTTCAGCTTGAAGCCGAGCACGCACACCGCGGCGACGCCCTGATCATCGCTTTCGTTGATGAAACGGCCCTCACCTGCTTTCCGGCCCTTGATCGTCTGGAAGCCGCCGCCGATGCCGTAGACATCGATGCGGCGTGTGACCGTGCCCGCGGTGACGACCGCGCGCGTCTCGCCGACCGGCGACGTCGCCGAGATCAACTCGCTGTCTTCGAACTTCTTCGTATCCTCGACGCGCAGGCCGCGCGACACGAACTGCTTCGCGCGCTCGACTTTATCGACGGGAGTGCGCCGCGACATCGCGAGCACGCCATCGAGTCCGAGGTCTTCGAATCCCTGCCATACACCGGCGGAGACGCCATCCAGCACGGAGAGCACGACGACGAGCGCCATCGTGCCGAGAATGACGCCGATGAGCGTGAAGAAGGAGCGGAGAGGATGCCCCTTCACTTCTTCGAAACTGGTGCGGATGGATTCGGTGATCTGCATGTTGTCGCTCGCTTCGCTCGCGAGTGACGAGTTGCTACTCGCTACTCGTCACTCGCTACTCGTCACTCTTCTATTCCGTTCTCAATGCCACAATCGGATCCAGCCTCGACGCGCGGATCGCGGGATACATTCCGAAGACCAGACCCGTACCGGCGGCGAAGATCATTGCGTTGACCAGGGTCGACATCACGATGATCGTCGGCTGGTTGATCAGGCTCGTGATTGCCTGCGTGAACAGGCGGCCGACGAACAGTCCGATCAGTCCGCCGAACAACGACACGAGCACTGACTCGCTCAGGAACTGGAAGAAGATCTGTGCCGGCGACGCGCCGACGGCCTTCCGCGTTCCCACTTCGCGCACGCGCTCGTTGAACGAGGCGAGCTGGATGTTCATGACGACGATGCCGCCCACGAGGAGCGAGATGATCCCGCAGATCATGAACGTCATGTCGTACATCTTGTTGTTCTGCTCGTTGCGGCGGAGATTCGCCACGCGCGACATGACTTCGTAATCCTGCACCCCATGCTCGCGCATCAGGATCCGCTCGACTTCGGCCACCGCGTCATCGGAGCGCTTCGTGCTCTTCATGCGCGTCTGCATGCGGTCGATCTTCCCGTGCTCCAGCGTCTCGCCGCGTCGAGTGATCATCGTCGTGACGGGGACGTACATCTGGCGGTTCATCCAGCGCAGAACGTTCCGCTTCATGTCGAAGGCGAAGTATTTCTCCTCCATCACGCCGACCACTTTGTAGCCGGTGTCGCCGATGGTTAGAGTCTTGCCGATCGGATTGTCGGTGCCGAAGAACTCCTGCGCGCGCTCGCTGCCGAGGACGACGACACGCGCCGCGCTGGAGACATCCTGGTCGGTGGGGCTGCTCCCGGTGACCGCGTGGAGTTGGGTGAGGGTCGCTTCGTCCGGTGTGACGCCCGAGACTTCGCGCGGCTTCTCGACGCGGCCGTAGCGCACGATGGAGTTCTGCGCGGCCATCGGCGCGACGAGATCGATCTCGCGTGCATAGCGGCGGATCGCAAGCGCATCCGAGTACGTGAGTCCCTTCGAGGCCAGCGCCTTCGCGTTCGCCGTCACCTTGCCGGTCGGCTTGTTCCAGACCCACATCTTCTGGATACCGCCGCTGACGCGATAGAACTCCATCGAGGCAGCCTTGCCGGCGACGGAGAGCGAGAAGGTCGCCACGATCGACGCCGCGCCGAGGATGATGCCGAGGAGCTGCAGCATCGTGCGGCCGAAGTGGTCGCGGATGTCGCGGATGCCGTCGATGATGGACTCGAAGATGATCATGGCGGTTCAGTCCTGAGTTCTGAGTTCTGAGTGCTGAGTGCTGAGTTCTGAGTTCTGAGTGCTGAGTGCGAAGGATGGCGATTCATCCCTCATCCCTCATCCCTCATCCCTCTTCATTGGCGATTTGGCCGTCGACGATCTTGATTCTTCGCTCGCAGCGATTCGCGATCGACGGGTCGTGCGTCACGAGGACGATCGTCTGTCCGTTGTCGGAGAGCTCTTCGAAGATCCTGATGATGTCCGAGCCGGTCTTCGTATCGAGGTTACCGGTCGGCTCGTCGGCCAGGATCAGCGAGGGGTTGTTCACGAGCGCACGTGCGATGGCGACGCGCTGGCGCTGACCGCCGGAGAGCTCGTTCGGGCGATGCCTGGAGCGCGTGTCGAGGCCGACCCGCTTCAGCGCATCCATCGCGCGATCGAGGCGTTCGCTGCGGCTGATCCCTGCATACAGCAGCGGCAGCTCGCAGTTCTTGAGGATCGTCGCGCGCGGCAGCAAATTGAACGTCTGGAACACGAATCCGATCTTGCGATTGCGAATGCGCGCGAGCTCGCGTGAGCTGAGCGTCGCGACGTCTTCGCCGTCGAGCCAGTACTGTCCGCTCGTCGGCGAGTCGAGGCAGCCGAGGATGTGCATCAGTGTCGACTTGCCCGAGCCGGAGGGACCGGTGATCGCGGCGAATTCGCCCGCTTCGATTCCCGTATTGATGCCGCGCAGCGCCTGCACCGCGTTCTCGCCCGAGTCATACGTCTTCGTGATGTTCTCGAGAGAGATCAGCGCACGCTGTACTTCAGGCTTCGGCACTTCTTCGATCTGGGGCGTCGAGAAGTCGTATTTGAAGATCGCGCTCATTTCGTTCGTTCTCCCGCTTATGCTGTTCCTGCTGTCCGCTGTCTGCTGCCTGCCCCGCCTAGTCGTCGTTCTCGTCTTTCTTCTTGTCGAGCGGCAGCGTCGGATCTTCCAGCGCCACTTCTTCGCCGGACTTGATCCCGGTGAGGATCTCGACGCGTGCGTTGTCGGAGAGACCCGTGGTCACGACGCGCTTGTCGAACCAGAGCTTCCAGGCATCTTTCTTCGCCTTGTCGTCCTTCGGTGCCTTCTCCGCTGCGGCCAGCGTCTTTGCGTCGACATGCTTCTTCACGAAGACGACTTCCTGCGAATCGCGGGAAAAGACCGATTCGACCGGCACGGTGAGAACCTGCTGCTTCTTCTCGCCGGCAACTTCGATGTTCGCGGTCATTCCGGAGCGAAGCTCGCGGCCCTGCGCGTTGAGGCGGACTTCGACGTCGAACACGCGGACCTTGTCGTCGATGCGGACCGCAGGTGCGATGCGCGCGATGCGTCCGGCGAATGCGATCTTGGGATAGGCATCGAGCGTCACCTTGACCGGCATGTCGACATGGATCTTGCCGATATCGACTTCATTCACGCCGGCCTTGACGATCATCGAGGAGACATCGGCGACCGAGAAGAGCACGGTGCCCGCGTTGAACGAGGAGACGCCGGAGGTGATCGTGTCGCCGATCTCGACGTTCTTCGTCAGCACGAGGCCGTCCATCGGAGCGACGACGTTCGAACCCTGGAACTTGCCGGCCGAAGCGCTGATGGGGATGCCGCTCTTCTCGACGATGTTGTACTTCTCCTGGGCCTTCTCGAGCTCCTGCTTCGCGGAGAGGAACTCGGTTTCGCTGTCGCGATTGCCTTTCGAAGCGAGGAGCCCGTCGAGGAAGAGCTTGTGATCCTGCTCGTAGTTCTTCTTCGCCTGGTTGTAGCGGATCTCCGCAGAGCTGAGCTGATTCTTGGTCTCGGCCAGCGACTGCGCCTGATTCAGATCGGGCTCGACGCGCGCGAGGATCTCGCCGCGCTTGACCTGATCGCCGTCGCGATGAACGATCTCGACGACCTTTCCGGAGACGGCCGACTTCACATCGACCTTCACCTCGGGCTGCACGTTGCCGACTTCGGTGACCTTCACCTGAACGTCAGCGACTTCGGCCTTGCCGACCTTCACCGGCGCCTTGGGATCTTCCTTCTTGCCGCCAGCCTTCATCGCGACGAGCGCGATGACGATCGCGACTGCGAGAACGACCACGGAGACTGTTGCGACTTTGCGATTCCGCTTCGACATTTCCACACCTCGTTGGGTTGCTTGGTGTGGATGTACGCGGAGATCGTGAGGAGGTTTCAAATCGGTGCGCGGATACGGGGGCTCGCGGGCTCGCGGTCCCATCCACCCCGCCGAGCCCGCGTATCCGCGGGCCCGCGTAACCTACAACGTTTCCAGCTGCTCGCGCGGATACGACTTCGCATCCACCTTCGGATGCGCCTGCGCGATCAGGCCGTTCTCATCGATCACGTATGCGATGCGGCGCGCGTACTGATCGTCGGGGCGCTCGCATGCGCCGTAGGCCATGCCGATCTCGCGCGAGGTGTCGCTGAGGAGTTGGAAGGGAAACCTGTAGCACTTCGCGAAGTCTGCGTTCTCTTCGACGCGATCGAAGCTGACGCCCATCACGATCGCGTTCTTCGCTTCGTACTGGCCGATGAGGTCCCGGAACCCGGAACCCTCGAGCGTTCAGCCAGGGGTGTCGGCTTTGGGATAAAACCAGAGGACGATTTTCTTTCCGCGGAGGTCGCTGAGTTTCACGGTGTTGCCGTTGTGATCCTTCACGGTGAAGTCAGGCGCCTTTTCACCGACCTTCAGCATGCGAGGCTCCTTCGTCTTGGTGTTCCAGAGATAGCGGAGTGCGCCGGTGAGTGACATCGTGGGGATTGTAGTGTAAGGACAGGCGCCCTCGCCTGTCAGTCCCATAGACACAACAACGGACAGGCGAGGGCGCCTGTCCTACACCATCCACTCGAAGACGGAGTAATGCTCTCCATTCATGCCGAGACGCGTGTAGACCTCTTGCGCGCTGGTGTTGCGGCGATCGACGTAGAGACGAATGCCGCGAATCGAGCCGTCGTGCTTCACGATCGCCTGAATGAATCGGTAGAGACCTGCGTAGATCCCCTGCCCTCGCATCTCGGGAGTCACATACACGCTCTGAATCCACCAGACGAGTCCGTTGCGCCAGTCGCTCCACTCGTAGGTAATCATCAGCGAGCCTGGGATGCGGCCCTGGCGTTCCGCGACGAAGTAGCAGCCGTGCGCCGGCTCGTCGAACACCGCTTCCACGCCGCGCGTCAAGACCTCGCGATCCAGTTCGATGTCTTCGGTCTCACGTGCCATTGCGATCTGAAAGTCGATAATGGCGCTCGCATCGCTGCGGCGCGCCTCGCGGTAGGTCGTCTCATTGCTCATCGATCGCTATGAAAGCACACTCGAAAGCGTTGTTGTGGCTCGTCGTCTCCGCGACGATGTTCGGCGCGATGGCGTTTGCGGCCAAGGTCGCGTCGTCACGGCTTTCCGGACCACAGGTCGCGCTGGTGCGCTTCGCGGTCGGTCTGGCGCCTGTCGTCCTCATTCCCGGCGTGCGCCGCACCGCGCTCGCGTATCACCGGCTCGACCTGCTGCTCATCCGCGGCTTCTTCGGCGGCCTCGCGGTGCTCTTCTACTTCATCTGCATCCAGCACGTGAGCGTCGGCGTGGCGACGCTCCTCAATTACACGGCACCGATCTACAGCGGATTCTTTTCGATGCTGTTCATCGGCGAGCGCTTCAGCCCGAAGGTTTTGATCCCGCTTCCCATCGCGCTCTTCGGCGTGTTCCTCGTGGTCCATGCGCATGCGCGTCCGGGTGAGCTCGTCGGTTTCGGACGTTGGGAGCTCATGGGCGCACTCTCCGCGATATGCTCCGGCGCCGCAGTCACCGCGATCCGAGCAGCGCGGCGCGGCGAGAGCTCCTGGTCGATCTACGGCAGCTTCTGCCTCCTCGGACTTCTCACGACGCTGCCGCAGGGACTCAGCACCTGGAAGACTCCGTCACACGATGAGTGGACTGCGCTCGCGATCATGTCGCTCCTCGCGATTGCGGCACAACTGACGATGACGTTCAGCCTCCGCTGGGTCGATGCGATGACGGTCGGCGTGATCTCGCAGCTCGCGGTCATCGTGTCGATGATTCTCGGCGCACTGCTGATCAACGAACCCATCACGATGATGGCGGCGATCGGGGCGGGGTTGTCGATTGCGGGAGTGGCGGGGGTGACACTGGTGACGCAGGCGCGTGTTACGGGAGACGGTTAGCGACCGGGAACCGCGTCGGCTGTGGAGCGGTAGAGGCGCAGCCAGCCCAGACTCAATCCGAGCGCCAGCAGCGAAACGATCGCCCCGAGCTCGAGGCCTGCCGGATGCTCGTTCTGCGGCATCGGGTGCAGCGTCGGGTTAGGAACCTCGCTCACGCTGCCATCGGAATTGATGATGAAGCGCACGCCGAGGCGTCCGAGTGCCGAGATGTTTGCCGGCGAGAGCTGCTGCGGAATTGTATGCAGCGCCGGGTTGTAGCCGGCCGGCAGCAGTTGCTCGACGTGCTCCTTCGGCATGAGGACGTCGTACGAGACGACATCGCGAACCGCATAGTTCGTCCCGATGTTCGCCGGAAACACCTCGAAGTTCGCAGCGATCAACCAGCGGTTTTCCGGATCGAGCTGCTTGATCTGCGCGATTGCGGGCGGCATCGCTGGAGCCAGCCGGAGTGAGACGGCGGGATTGAACCCGATCCCGAACGCGAGCAGTTCCGCAAGCGCCGCAGCAACGAAAACGCGCCGCTTGCCGAGGAACAGTGCGAGGCCGGCTATGCTCCAGAGAAGTCCCGGCAACGCGACGCGCCGAAGCGTGGTGATCCCTGCGGCCGCGAGGTAGTACGTCAGCCGCTGCTCATAGATGGCAGGCGGTTGCCGCAGATGCCCTCGTGCGCGAAGCAGTTCGATTCCGTCGTGGGCCACCGAAACGACCACTGGCCGCATCGACGGAAGCAGCGGGGCGAGTCCCGCCAGCAACAGCAGCAGACCGAAAAGGAGAAGAAGAACCGAGATCTTTCTGCGCGGCCTCGAAGCCAGGGCGAGCAACGCCGGTCCCGACGCGAGAGAGCCGAAAATCAGAAACGGAGTTGCACAGTATTGCAGCGCGAGGAGGCGAAGCAGAGGCATGTTCCGAAAGAGCAGATCGATTCCCGGCGGACACCAGGAGACGACGAGGCCGGCAACGCCGATCTTCAAACCGCGTCGAATCGCCGGAGAGAGTTCGCGCCATGAAAGCACGATCGCCAGCAGTGAGATCGCTCCGAGATACGCACCGACACGAATCGAGAACGGCTCCGCGGGCGGAAGCGCCGTGAAGTCGAGCTCACCATGCAACGGGCTGCCGAGAATACCGGGAAGAATCTGCGAGATGACGGTCCAGAACCGAAACGGATGCACGAGGCTCGAGCGCTCGACCGTCGTGTAGCTCGCCTGCGCGATGAGTGCGAACGGCAGCATCACGACTGCAAGCAGCAGAAATCCGAACAGCGATCCCACCATCGCGGGGAGCATTCCCAGCGCGCCCCACTTATGCGTTCGCTCGCAATGCCAGAGCAGAAACGCGAAGGAGCTGATGACGCCCACCATCATGGTTTCAGGGTGTCCGCCCGCCGTAATCAGCGCAGCAGCCGCGATGACGAGCGCCGCGTTTTCCTTCTGCGGCTGCTGGATGAGCCGGAGCGAGGCCGCGAGGAATCCGGGGAGCAATGCGAGGACGTTCGTGTGCGGGTACAGAAGCCACACGATCATCTCGCCACTACCTGCGTAGACGATGGCCGAGATCGCCGCGGCATGCTGCTCGACGTCGAGCTCGCGTGCAAGCCAGTAGGCACACACCGCTGCCATGATCAACTTCAGCAGCGCAGCCAGCGACCAGCCATACGTTCCCAGCAGCAGCGGAAGCCATGTGAATGGCGAGAAGAGCGCAGTCTGCGGATTCGCGAACAGCGGGCCGCCTCCCGCAGCATACCGGTTGATCCATGGCATCTCGCCATTCGCGAGCATGCGGCGGATCTCCCGATTCCACGGCTCGAACTGCACGACCGGATCGGAAAGCGCCGAGTTCGAAACACGCACGCGCACGGATGGATCGCGTTTCCACGCGAGCATGTCATTCAGCAGATCGACGGGGAGAAGAGCACGGCCCGGCAGAAGCGCCGGGCCGGCATAAAGGAGCGCAATCGCCACGAACAGCAGACTCAAACGGAGGCGCAAGCCGCGGCAGTTTATGCGATCCCCTATTTGGGTTGAAATGTGATGGTCAGCTCGAAGTACGTGTCGACCGGCTCGCCGTGCAGAGTTCCCGGCGCAAAGGTCCATCTCCGCAGAGCGTCGAGCACAGGCTGATTGAACGCTGCGAAGCTGCTGAAGACGATCTCAGGAGCACTGATATTGCCGTTCTTGTCGATGATGCACTGCAGTTTGACCACACCGCCGACGCGATTCGTGAGCGCCAGCCGCGGGTAGACCGGTTCGACGCGCGTGAGCACGCGTGCGGCATGCACATCACCAACTGGCTTGTAAACCGGAGGCTCGGCGTGCGTCTGCGGTACCTGCCCGATATCGAGCCCACCTTTCTTCCCGTCCGGCACTCCCCACGGCTCCGTACCCGGCGTTGCGGTCCCGGGATTCGAGTTGCCGTCAGACGTCAGTTGTGTCGCATGGTCAGGGACCTGATTCGGGTTTGGTGCAGTCTCTTGTTGGGGAACCTGCGGCGCCGTCTGCTGCTGAGGCTGCGCAGGCTGCTGCGGCTTCGGGTCCGGCGTGCGCGGCGCTTCCGGATTGCCCTTCGGCAGCGGCGGTTCGACGGCCGGCATGATGTCGCTGAACGACGCCATCTGCCGCGGTGCGTTGTTCGGGAAGCGCGACGTCTGAACGGTCATGGCAATCGCCGCAACCGCGATCATCGAGTGAAAGCCTATGGACATCGTGAACAGTCCTGCTCTCCGCCTCGCTGCAATGGCATGCGCTTTGACCACTGATGTCTCGAACATGCTTTCTTCTCCTTTGCACCGTTCGACAAGGCAGCGCGCGATTCGGAAACCAGGCCCGTGCAACAATGGCGTGAACATGATCTCGATCATCGCCTTACTGGCAGCTACGATCCTCTCGTGCAACACTGTTTCGACCATGCCGGACGTACACCTCGAGATCACCACCGACGGCGGCTTCACCGGCCGCGGCCTCGGCTCCATCACGGTCGACGCACAGAAGGGAACGACGGAGCGCTGCTCTTCGGCCCTCACAGCTGCGGAGCTGCACCAACTGGCTGACGCGCTGGCCGCCGCGACGAAAACCGATTGGAAGGAATCGTACGGACACGCGGCGCCGGACGCCGTTCAATGGACGATGAAAGCCGGCGAGAGAAAAACGTCGTGGTACGACAACAACGACGTGCCGAAGGAAATCGGCGCGGTGCGTGATGCAGCGTGGAAGATTCGCGAGCGGGTGAATCGCGAGTGCAAGTAAAAGCTGGATTTCGCTTTTCGTTCGCTAGCGGGGGAGTGCCGCCATTCTCCCCAATGCGCCGCGATGGCTCGGATTGAATCGCAGCGCCTCCTCGAATTCGGTTTTCGCTGATGCGAAGTCGCCCTTCCTGGCGGCGATGTCGCCGAGCATGACGAGTGCATCGACGGCATACGGCACCTCGCTCACCGCGAAGTCGAGCTCGCGCTTTGCGCGATCCATGTCGCCGTGATTCGCCGCGTTGATGGCAAGCATGATGTGAGGACGAACGAGCGCACGCGTTGCCGGATTCGAAGCAAGGGCCTCGAGCGCGGGAACACCGCGCGCATCTCCAACGGATGCGGCGACGAGCGCGGCCGTCTGGCGCACCTGAATCGATTCATCGTTCAGGAGTGCGGCCACGGGATCGGCGACATCGCCAGTGTGCGCGTAGCCTAGGGCCTCGACGAACTTCGCGCGGACGAGCGGATCGCGGTCGTGAAGCAGCGGCGCGAGGACCCGGGTCGCATCGCCCGGAAACCGTTGCGCGAGCAGAACCGCCGCGGCACCGCGCAGCGACGGTGCCTCGCTCAGATCCTGGACGACCTGCGTCAAGGGCCCGAGGCTCGCACCGCGCGTCTTTTCGTCGATGGCGTCGGCGAGCAGGATTCTTCGCGACTGACGATTCGCTGCACCAGGCCACCATGCCTCGATCGTCTTCTGCAGCTCGGCGGGCGGTTTCTCCTGATGGCAGTTGGTGCAGGCATTCGGCACGTCATGGCGGATCGTGTTCTGCGGATTCGGAATGTCGAGCGTGTGATCGGGAAACTTGTCGAGCACACCGCTGAGAATCCGCGGCATGTGGCAATCGTTGCAGCTCACCGACTTGTGATGCGAATGCGACGCATCGATCGCCTTGTGGCAGTCGACGCACGCCGCATCGAGCTTCGTGTCGTTCGCGCCATGATCCTGATGCGGCGCGGTATGGCAGGAGAGACAGGTCGCCCCGCCGATCCGGAAACAGCGCGACTGAATCACGGCCTGATACTCGAAGCTGGAGCTCGAGGGCCGGCCATCGGCAAAGAACTCGCCGCTCCGCTCCGTCCCGTCGGTGATGACCAGCGCCTGGTAGCGATCGTCATAGCGTTCCCCCGGACGGAACTGCTGATTCGCAACGAGCAGCGGGAACAACGGTTCGTGAGGGCCGTGGCAGCGGCCGCAGACCGACATGTCGTTCTTCGATGGGCGGAAGATGTCGCTCTTTGCCTTCGTCTCCGCGTGACGGGCGCCGGGGCCGTGACATGACTCGCACGCAACGCCCGCGTCGGCAAACGTGGTCGACCAGGTATGCGCCTTCGCGTCGTAACGGACGTCAACGCCCGTCGCATGACACTCGAGGCACTCTTTGTTGACGGTCCGCTTGAAGTTCGTCCAGAAGTGCGGATGATCGGGGCCTACCCTCCCCTGCTTCGCCTCGTTGTAGTCGACCCACTCGCCATGTCCCGTCACGTGGTAGTAGATGGGCAGCACCTGCCAGCGGCCGTCGGGAAACACCGTGACGGCATCCTGCATACGCTTGCCGCCGATGAGCCAGTCGACCTTGTAGTCAAGTAGTTGACCTTCGCGATTGCGCGTCCGCATCACGTAGTCATCGGAATGCCGCAGCATCCACGCTTCGCTCGACTCACCCTTGAAGTGCGCGTCGTTGTAGCGGCCGGCGACATACGGTTTCTCCGCTCTCGACAGGGCACGCGCGTGCCAGTCGCGGGTCCAATGGTCGTAGTTCTTCTGATGACAATCGCGGCAGGTCTCCGAGCCCGCGAACGCGTCGCGCGACGGGAGTGCATCCCACGATTCACCACCATGCTTTCGGGCCGATTGCCTGGCCGGCGTGTGAGCAGTCTCACGATGACAAGACGCGAGCAGCAGGAGGAGCGCAGCTGCGAGCCGTCGAATCAATCGTGCACTCGGAAGGAATCGTGACAACTGCTGCACGTGTCGCTGACGACCTTGAACTGCTGATCGAATCCGCTGGCGTCGCCCTTCTTCGCGAGAGCCTCGAGCTTCGCGCTCTCACGCTCCAGCGTTTCCGCGCTCCGCTTGAACTCCGGCAGCTGCTGCCAGATCACCGCCTTCGCCTCGGTGCGAATTTGATCGGGTCCCGTTCCAACCGGAAACAACCCCACAAGCGTCCTGCTCACACCATGCACCGCTTCGGCGTGCGTCTCGAGATCCGCGCGCGTCGAGATCTGATGCTTCACGACGAGCGACATCGCGTTCATGTGACCGCCCATCGCTTTCATCGAAGCCTGCCGGTACTTCACGACGGCTTGAGGACTGTCCGCTGCAGCCAAGAAGAGCGCGAGCAAGGGAAAGAGGATTCGTCTCATGACAAGAAAAAGGCCCGCCGCGCATGATCGCACGGCGGGCCTCGATGAGGAATGCTTACGGGATTAGGGATGCGTGATGCAGAGCGTGTAGCTGCCCGAACCGCTGTACGACGTCACCTTCCACTGATAGTAGCCAGCGGTGCCGCTGTAGCTGACGTTCTCGCTTGCAGTCGAGCCCGTACCGGAAGCGACGTTGGCCCATGCCGAACCGTTCCACTTCTGCAGGTAGAGGTCGAAGTCAGCGCCCGATGCCGGTCCGGTGAGTTTTCCAGTGTGCGTGCCGGAAACCGTCGTCTGGTAGTAGGTGCCATTCGGCTGGATTGCCGATGCGCCCGTGCCGCTGAGCGAACCGCTGTAGCTGGTGCAGGTGCCGCCGCTCGATGCAGCATAGGTCGCGTTGAGCGAAACGCCCGAAGCTGCAGCGTAGCCTTCGAGTCCGATGTACCAGTCGCCGGCTGCCGGGTTCGTCACGCTGACGGACTCGTTGTTGCCGGTGAGGTACGGACGGTAGTCGTAGGAGGTGAGAGTCGGCTGCGCGCCGAGCTTGACGTAGAGGTCTGCGTCACCCGTGCCACCCGACATCGTGATCTTGAGCGAGCTCTGGCCGGTCGGAACGGTGATCTTGTACATGACCCACGCGCCGGTGCCAACCGAGATACCGGTGACGGTCTGGCCATTGGTCAGCGTCGTCACACCACCACCCGAGGAGCCACCCGGAACTGCGACGCAATCCCACGCGGCAGTGACCGTCGCGGCTGCGGCTGAACCATAGAGGTCTGTCGCTGCCGTAACCGTCGCGGTACGCGCGGCTGCGAAGTTCGTCGAGGAGGTGAAGTAGACGGTCAGTGCGCGATACCAGATCTTCTGCGCCATGTCGAGCGAGGTGCTCGAGGTGCTGGAGAGCGGAGTGACGACGACCGAGGTCTTGCTGCGCGGGTGCGAGCCACCCATGACCATGAGGTAGTAGGCGAGGTTGGCGATACCGGAGTTGCCATGGACGCCGCCATTGTCGGACGTACCGGTGATGCGCTCCGGATAGTAGTCCTTCGAGTAGCCGTCGGCGGTCGGGTTGTTCATGTAGCGGAGCGCGTCACCCGCGGTGCCCGGCGTGTAGATGTCTTCGCCGACTTTCCATGTGTTCGCGTTCGGCGTGCCGCCGTTGGTCGAGTACGCCTCGCAGGAGTTGCCGAGGATGTCGGAGGTTGCTTCGTTGAGGGCGCCGGACTCATTCGAGTAGGTGAGATTCGCGGTGCGCTCGGTGACGGCGTGCGTCAGCTCGTGCGCATCGACGTCGAGCGCCTTCGACAGCGGAATGAACTGCGTGCCGTCGCCGTCGCCGTACACCATCTGCGAACCATTCCAGAACGCGTTGTTGTACGAGGTCGAGTAGTGAACGGACGAGATGATCGTCGCGCCCGCGTTGTCGTACGAGTTACGGCCGTGGACGTTGAAGTAGTAGTCGTAGACGTTGCCAGCGTAGTTGTACGCGGCCTGCGCGGTCGTATCGGAGGTGGCGGTGCCGCCTTCCGACCAGAGCAGCGTGCCCGGCAGCGAGGTGCCGTTGTTCGCCGTGTAGACCTTGCGGCTCTTCACGTACATGTTGTGCGGCTGCGTGAGCACGGCATGTCCCGTCGTCGCGTCCGCGTAGATCGTGTCGCGCTGCGGTCCCTGTGCGTTCGTGTACGCAACATCGACAGCCCACGCGAGGAACGCATTGCTCTTCTCGTTCACGACGTAGGTCAGACGAGCGCCGCTGGTGAAGCGGCCGTTGCTGATGCCCAGCTCTTTCGCGGCGGTATCCGTCGCGGTGACCGCATCGACACTCGGGTTGCGCGGAAGGTTCTCATCGGCTGCGAAGCGGCCGTTCATCGCCTTCACGTTGCCGTTACGGTCAACGTGCACGATGTACTCGGCGCCCACGACCGGCAGTCCCTTGAGAGTCTGCTGATACTTGTAGTGCGTCTGGCCGAGTGAGTCCTTCGTCACGCTCAGCGTGTCGAAGTCCTCGGAGCCCGTCATCTTGAGCAGGTCCTTCTGACCCTTGAGAGCGGCCTTCGCCGACGCGTCATTGTGACCCGCGCCGATGTTGCCGAGGTTTCCAGAGATGAACGTCGGGGTTCCCTTATGGTCTACACCGGTGATGGAGAAGTTCGGATTCGTGGCAGGCGGTTTCGCCATCGCCACCGTGGCGATGAGGGTTAGAGCGAACGAGAAAACTTTTTTCATGTGCTCCCCTAGCTGTATTTGCGTCCCGTTGGGCGCGGTCCGCTCTAAGGGCAAGCGCGATGCCTACTTCCAGCTCAGCAGGTAAGTTGCTGATTTAAAAAGTACTTAATCAGCTAGCGCGGTTGGATGTGGATCAAATTCGCACCCGCGTTACGTTTTGGAAACGCTGACCGCGGGTCAAAAGAAGATCACGGGGTTACTGGGCGACCCGCCATTTCTGCCTGTTGACGGAACTTTGAGGCATTTTCTTTGTCGCCCCATTTCTCGAGCCCGCCAGCCGCAAAAAGAAAGGCATCTCGCGTCGGATTCCTGGTCACCATCTCGAGCAGCGTGGTGATCGCACCATCGCGGTTTCCCGCAAGAAAATCGATCAACGCCAAATCGGAGTAGGCCTGCAGATTGTGCGGTTCGTCCCTGATCTCCTCGCGGAACTGCGCACGGGCTTCATCCATTCGACCCAGATGCGCCAATACGTCGGCGAGCACGAAGTGGTAGTGCTCCGGCTGTGATCCCGCATTCTTGCGGCGCGCTTCTTCTTCCACTTCGAGGAGGCGCTGTGCGCCTGCGTAGTCACCTCTCGCCTGTGCGAGACGAGCCAGAAGAAAAAGCGCGCCGACACGATCGGCCGGCTCGCGATCCGCTTCCTGCGCTTCGACCGAGGCTGCACTCAGATCGCGCTTGGCGAGCGCGATCTCACCGAGCAGGAGATGCGCACCCGGCGCATTTCCTGCCAGTGCGAGCCGCGCATGGGCCTCTGCACCCGCGAGATCGCCGGCGAGCAGCAGCGATTGCGCCGCAGAGCGTGCGAACTGCGCGGCCAGCCGCGGCGTGGCGTTGATGCCCGCTTCAAATGCCGTTGCCGCTTTCTGATGATCGCCCTCCTCGTCATACGCGTCGCCGAGCTGATCGCGGAGATCGCTCCAGCGCGGATTCGCGGCGAGCAACGGCTCGATCATCGCGATCCTCCGGCGCGGATCGTTCGTCGCGCCGATGGCCTTGAGCTTCGCGAGATCCGCGATGCGCGACTTCGGATCGGGGAGACTGCCGCTGTCGTCCGCGCCGGCACTCACATATCCCAGAGCCGCGAGCTTCTTCGCTTCTTCCGGATCAATCTGTTCGGGAGCGGAGAATCGGACATCGTAGCGCCCGAGCTCTTCATGCAGCGCGGCATCCGTCCTCCGGTCGCTCGACGAGAGATTTTTCTTCTCGGATCGATCATGCACGACGTCATAGAGCTCGCTGCGAGGCGCGGCGATGTAGTGCATCGGGCCGCTCACGATGGAGCGCAGCTCGCTCCACCCGAGGTGAATGCGCGGATAGAGAGACTCCGAATAGATCGTGCGCGCAGGAAGCGTTTCGTGCAGCAACGACACGCCGCGCAATCCGGCGGGAGCCGCCACACCGGCTGCATCGAGAATCGTCGGCATCACATCGATGAGCGCCACCGGCAAATCGATTTTTCCCCGCTTGGCCGAATGAGGCAGCTTGATGATGAGCGGCACCTGCAGCGCCTCCCGATAAACGAAGACTCCGTGCTCCTGCTCTCCATGATCCATGAGTCCTTCGCCATGATCGGAGACCAGCACGATGAGCGCGCGATCGTAGAGCCCTTCCTTCTTCAAAAACCGGAAAAAGGTTCCGACGATCGCGTCGGCCTTCCTGACGTCGCTCTCGTACGTCGGCTCATACGGAGCATGCGGTTCATACAGATGGAGAAAGCAGAACTGCGGCACTCCCAGATTCTTCGCGATCAACTCCTCGGCGATCTTCTCCGTCGCTTCGCCGCGGCGCTGCAGCGCTCCGACCGGCGCACCGCTGACCATCCCGATGTCGTCGTCGTATTCATTGAAGCCCGAGGCGACACCGGTCGATGCGCGAAGCACATAGGACGAGACTGCCGCTTCGGTGTGATAGCCCGACGCAGCGAGGACGGATGCCAGCGTCGGATGTGATGCATCGAAGCGATAGCCTGCGTTGTCACGCACCCCATGCTCAGAGGGAAGAAGTCCGGTGAAGATGGACAAATGCGACGGCAGCGTGAGCGGGACGTGCGACCACGCATTGCGGCAGTCGATCGAGTCGCGCGCGAACGCCTTGATGTTCGGCGTCATGCCACCGACACGGTCCGACCGCAGTGTATCGATCGAGATCAGGATGATCGGAGGATGTTCCTCCTGTCGAGTACAGCTGGTGATCACGAGTACGAGGAGAAGAAGGAAACGCTTGCGCACGCGGCGCGAAAGCGTAGCACGTCATGCGAGCCCGAACTTTGCGGGCTGCCGGCCGCGCGGCAGGTAGAGCGTTCCGAACATCGCATCGATCCAGGGGAAGAGACCGGCGAAATTCCTGTCGAGCCCCTCCACCTCACTCGTGTGATGCCAGCGGTGAAAGGCGGGTGATGCGATCACATAACGAAGCGGACCGAGGTCCCAGTTGAGATTCGCGTGAATGATGACGGCCCAACCCGCGAGGATGGGCACCGCAGCCGCCAACGCGCCGCCGCGGAAGCCGAGAAGATAGAGCGGCACGACCTGGAAGAGACGCATCCCGACTTCATTCAAAGGATGCAGCCGCGTCGCTGACAACCAGTCGAGATCGACCGAACTGTGATGCACCGCGTGAATGCGCCACAACATGCCCCGCCGATGAAAGAGCCGATGTCCAACGTACGCGAGGAAGTCGGCAGCAACGAGAGTCTCGATGATCTGCAACGCCGTACGCTGCCGCGTGAACCACGTCTCGCTTCCGCCGGGCATCAGCAGGACTGCGACGAAGATCACTGCTGATGTGAGCGTGCGGGTCACGAGCGGCGTAAGAAACCAGAACCCGAAGTCGGTGATGCGCTCGCGGCGGAAGACCGACTTGTGAGGAAGGGCCGCGAAACGACGCTCGAGCAGA
>CAZKID010000059.1:0-17333 GCA_964552405.1 uncultured Thermoanaerobaculia bacterium | reverse complement strand
GGGTCGTGGCCGGAGGGCGTGTGGATCACGAGCTGAATGTCTCCGTTGTCGATGGCGAAACGAAGACCGACGATCTCGTTGAGATCCTGGAAGCCGATCCCAGCGATCACGACACATTCATGACCGCGGAGCTCCTGCACGGAAGCGCTGTCGCACGGGACGACGCGCCCCAGTTGCGCGAGGATCGTCCCAAGAACTTCATGGAGCTTGAGCGATGAGTTGACGGCTTTCGCTGCTTCGAGCAGCGTCTCTGCCTGCTCGCGCGCGCCATGCTCGGTTTCGAAGAGGTGCGCGTTGCGAATGGCGACGGACGCCAGCTCGCCGAAACGATGGAGCACGTCGTATTCGCCTTCGTCGAAGATCTTGTCATCGACTCGCGCGACGCCAAGGACTCCGAACGTCTCCTCCTCGGATCGCAGCGGGACTTCGGCGATGGCGTGGCAATGAGCGAACGCCGCGGCGGACCGCGCCGAGCCGATGAAGCACGTGCCGGTTGCCGGACGCAGAGCGCCGGTTGCGGCGCGGACTTCGAGCTCTGCTTCGGGATTGCCGAGGGCGATGAAGCTGTGCGGTGTGTCGAGTAGCGAGTTGACGCGGTCGAGGATTCCGTTGAGGAGGTCGCCTCGATCGAGACGCTTCATCAGCGTCGCGGTGAGATCGGAGAGAACGGAGAGATAGCGGTTCTGACGGCGCAGCCGTTCCTCGACGCGAGCGCGCTCCTGCTCGTGCGCCTCGATTTCCGCGAGTCGCCGGCGCAGCTGTCGCAACTCATCGTGAAGATCGGTACTCCAGAACTGAGGGTCGGACATGGGCACCATCAGGGAGCAAAGGGTTACGGGTGGAATGATGATACGCCGGACTCGCCGGACGGCAACATTCACGCGCTTACGAGCGGCTGAGTCGCAATGTGGCTGTTGCGCCCTGATTCACCTGGCCGGTCAACGAGACGTCGCCGCCGTGCAGCGCGGCGATGCGGCGCACGATGGCGAGGCCGATGCCGTTGCCTCCGAAATCCTTCGATGAGTGGAGGCGCTGGAACGGCGCGAAGAGCCGCTGCGCATACTGCGGATCGAATCCCGCGCCGTTGTCGCGAACGAAAAAGACATGGTCGCCATCGCCTGCCACTTCGATTCTCGCGGAGTCGTGGCGCGAAGTGAACTTCCAGGCGTTGCCGAGGAGGTGTTCGAATGCGATGCGGAGCAGGTGCGGATCACCTTCGACGGAGAGTGCCGGCTCGATGGAGACGGCGACGTTGCGCTTCGGCTCCGACTCGCGCAGCGTTGCGAGGATCGATGCAGAGAGATCGCTGATGTCGACGCGCTCGCGATGCAGTTGCGCGCGCGCGATTTCGGCAAGTTGGCCGATATCGCGGATCATCTCGTCCATGTGCGCGGCCGCGGAGCGGATTCGCCCGAGGTAATCGAGCGCCTGTTCGTCGAGCTTGTCGCGATACTCATCCTCCAGCACTTCGCCGAAGCCTTCGATCGTTCGCAGCGGCGCGCGCAGGTTGTGGGATAGCGCGTAGGTCAGCGCTGCCAGCTCATCATGTTCGTCGCTCATGCGCGCAGCTCGTGCTCGACGATTCCTGCGATGTCGCGCATCGCGTCCTTGTTGACGAAGCGGCGCGCGCCCGCGTTCAGGACTTCGGAAATGACGGACTCGGAAACTTCGCCGGACAGCGCGATGAAGGGAAGCTGGCGGCCGGACTCTCCCAGCATGCGCAAGGCTGCGACTGCGCCGAATCGCGGAAGGCGAACATCGCTGATGATGATGTCCCATTCTTCCGCGAGCCGCGCCTGCAGCTCGTCCGCGGTCTCGATGCGCGTGAGCAGCGGTTCGAATCCTCCGCGGCGGAGATAGAGCTTGAGCAGCGCGGCATCGCGCTCGGAGTCTTCGATGAGGAGGATGCGGAGGGGCCTGGTCACGGCGATGTCGATCGTACCGCTCCTACTCGATGCCGGACAGTCGCTCGAACAGCGCCTGCACTTCATCCGCCGGCAGCGCCCGGCTGAAAAGAAATCCCTGCATCGTGTCGCAGCTCTTGGAGCGAAGGAAGGACTGCTGCTCCTTCGTCTCCACGCCCTCCGCGACGACGGAGAGCTTCAGACTGTGCGCCATCGCGATGATGAGCATCGCGATGGCCGCATCATCCGAGTCCGTCGGAATGTCGCGCACGAACGACTGATCGATCTTCAACGTGTCGATCGGCAGCCGCTTGAGATAGCTGAGCGATGAATAGCCGGTGCCGAAGTCGTCGATCGAGATTTTCGCGCCGAGCTCCTTGAGCTCGTGCAAGGTACGGATCGTTGCCTCCGCGTTCTCCATCATCACGCTCTCCGTCAACTCGATCGTGAGGTGGCGTCCATCGAGTCCTGTGGAATGCAGCACCGAAGCCACGGTCTCGGGGAGATTGCTGTCGTTGAACCGGCGCGCGGAGACGTTGACGGAAACGCTGTCGAGCGTGACTCCGGCATCGAGCCACGCCTTCATTCGAGTACACGCGGTTCGCAAGACCCAGCGGGTCAGCGGCACGATGAGTCCCGTGTCTTCGGCCAATGGAATGAACTCGGTTGGAGGCACCGAGCCGAGCTCTGGATGGTCCCAGCGGATCAACGCCTCGACGCCGATCACGCGTTTCGCGTCGAGCGCCACGAGCGGCTGATAGTAGAGCTCGAGATCCTCGTGCTCGAGCGCGCGCCGCAACGCATTCTCGAGCGTGAGGCGCCGCAACGCTCCCGCGTTCATCGCTGCCGCATAGAGCTGGAAGCGATTGCGTCCTTCTTCCTTCGCGCGATAGAGCGCGGTGTCGGCGTTGCGGATCAGCGTCTCGCTGTCGCTTGCATCCAAGGGGAAGAGGCTGATGCCGATGCTCGTCGTGACGTGCAGTTCCTGTCCGCCGATGAGGAATGGCTCGCTGAAGAGGTCGAGAACCTTCTGGCCGATTCGCGCTGCATCGTCGACATCATTGACGCCCGGATGGAGGAAGAGAAACTCGTCGCCGCCGAGCCGCGCGACGGTGTCTTCGGCGCGCAGCGCTCCCGACAAACGCTGGGCGGCGGCCTTGAGCAATTGATCGCCGGCGCCATGACCGAGGGTGTCGTTGATCGTCTTGAAACGGTCGAGATCGAGGAACATGATCGACACGCCCTTCGAATCGTGTCGCCGCCCGTGGGCCAGCGCCTGGGAGAGGCGATCGTTGAAGAGCGCGCGATTCGGAAGACCGGTCAGCACGTCGTAGTACGCGAGGTGACGAATGGTCTGCTCGTCCTGTTTTCTCGCGGTGATGTCGCGGCAGTTGAGGACGACGCCTTCGATGTCCGGATTGTCTGTCGCGTAGTTGATCGTCGCTTCGAGCGAGCGCCAATGTCCGCCCTTTTCCTGGAACCGAAATTCGATCGACCTGCCGCGCTCTCCCCGCATGGAGAGCGACGCCATCAGCGCGGCCACGTCGTCGGGGTGGACGCGATCCTGAATGTGCGTGCCGATCAAGTCGCCCGGCGAATGGCCCAGCAGGCGCTGAATCGACGGGCTCTCGTAGCGGATCACGCCGCTGGCGTCGACGACGGTGATGATGTCCGAGGCATGCTCGATGAGCGAGCGGAAGCGGCGCTCGTTTTCGCGAAGCGCCTGCTCCGCGTTCCGTCGCGTCGCGCGATCTGCGGCTTCGCGCAGCTCGCGCTCGATCGCCGGCAGCAGCCGGGCGGCGCTTCCTTTCATGATGTAGTCGTGCGCGCCGGCCTTCATCGCCTCGACGGCCGTCCCTTCCGCGATCGTGCCGGAGAGAATGATGAAGGGGATGTCGAGGTCGCGTGCGTGAAGGAGACTGAGGGCGTGCGTCGCGCTGAAGCCGGGGAGTGAGTAATCGGCGATGACGAGATCCCAGACCTGATCGTCGAGGAGCCGCTGCATCTCGTCGGCGGATTCGACGCGTGTCAACGCAGCATCGTAACCACCGCGCCGCAACTGAACCTTGAGCAGTTGGGCGTCATCCTCCGAGTCTTCGACTGCGAGCACGCGAAGACGCGACACGCCATGATCTCCGAAGCCCGATTATGCACCCGTTAAGTTGGTTTTCGGGGGTCGCACCTGGAAAATCCACTTACCCATCAACGAAGAACAATCCCCTCCACATATACTCCCCTCCCATGTCCCGGTTCCCCGATTGGCATTTTCGCCCGATGGATGAGGGCGAGATGCACGTCGATCCTGTTCACGACGAGTTCTTCAAGATGCAGGATCTCGTCGATGCGCTCGTTCGGGAGTCCATTCAGAATTCGCTCGATGCGCGGCGGCCTCGCGCCTCAGTTCGCGTTCGCTTCGGTTTTCGCACCGGCGCGCAGGCGCTGCACGCGGACGCGGCGCAGCAGTACTTCAGCGGATTGCGCGAGCATCTGCAGACCGCGGCTCCGCGTGCGGACGAACCCGTTCCTTATCTCCTGATCGAGGACTTCGGGACTCGCGGACTCACTGGTGATCCTGCTGTGGATCCGGAGCTCACAGGCGATGACGAGACGCGCAACGACTTCTACTACTTCTGGCGCAACGTCGGGCGTTCGAAGAAAGGCGATGACGATCGCGGCCGCTGGGGCCTCGGCAAGTCCGTCTTCACCGTCGCGTCACGCATTCGCACGATCTTCGGACTCACCCTCCGCGAAGATCGCCGCGCGCTGCTCCTCGGACAGTCGGTGCTGAAGACGCACATCCTCGACGGACGCCGCTACGATCCGTGCGGCTTCTTCGCGCGCTTCGAAAAACGCAGCCGCCTGCCGCTGCCGATCGAAGAGCCGATGCTCCTCGATCGTTTCTTCGACGACTTTCAACTGCATCGCAACGAACCCGGACTCTCGATCGTCGTGCCGTACTACCGCGCCGACGAGCTCTCGTTCGAGCGCAGCATCGAGTCGGTCATCCGCCAGTACTTCTATCCGCTCACGTGCGGCATGCTCTCGGTCGCCGTCGAAGACGGCGCTCGCCACGAGCTCATCGACTCGACCTCGATCGACGACATCGCGCGCCGCTTCGCGAACGAGCAGGGGATCGATCGCCTCATCGCGCTCACTCGCTGGTCCAATGGCACCGCGCGGCAGGAGCCACACCTCATCGCGCTGACGAACGAACAGACGAACGCCTGGAGCGACGAGCTCATCGCGGCGGAGTCGATCGAGGCGATCCGCGAGCGCTTCGCCGCGAGCGCGCCGATCGCCGTGCAAGTGCCGCTCTTCCTCCGCCGCAAAGGAGCGCGCGCGATCACGACATCGTTCTTCGTCTTCCTTCAACGCGACGAAACACTGCGCAAGCTCGAGACGCACTTCATCCGCAGCGGCATCACGATCCCCGACGTGAAGGTCCCAACGCGCATCGACAAGCCGGTCCGTGCTCTCGTCGTCATCGACCACGAATCCCTCTCCCGCTATCTCGGCGACTCCGAGAATCCTGCTCACACCGACTGTCCGAGCGCGCCGACAAACTGAAAGCGGTGTACGAGCGCCACGCCACGCCGCTACGCCTCGTGAAACACAGCGCAGGCTTTCTGGCGTCGTTCCTAAGCCGCCCTCCACAGGGCCGGGTCCGCGATCTCCTCCAGGAAATCTTCTCGATCGAACAATCGAGAACGGATGACTCTCCCTCCGCGTCTCCGCGCCTCCGCGTGAAAAATCCATCGATCGAAAACACGAGTTCAGTAACAATCTCCCCAATTGCCGGCGGCTTCACGATCCGAAGCAACAGCGCCACCCCAGGCCAGAAACTCACCGCGCAACTCGCGTACCGCGCAAGAGTCGGCAACCCCTTCCGCAAGCACAGCACCTTCGATTTCGATCTCCGTCGCGACGGGTTCGCGATCGAGGCCGATGAGGCGGCGGTGGCGTGCAAGACGGCGAACGAGCTCCAGATCGTGCCGAGCGCGCCGCGCTTTCACATCAGCATCAGGGGCTTCGATGTCCGCCGCGACCTCGTGGTGCGCATCCGCGAAGAGCAGGAAGCCGATGCTTCGTAAGCTCAACTTCACAGAGCGCTCGAAGCTGGCGCGCTCGTCGTTCAACGTCGCGCTGCGCCGCGAGAGCGATGGCATGCTGGCGTTCGACGCCGGTCTAACACTTCGCGACACCTCGCTGCCGCCCGATGCCCGCGTCTACATCGAGGCGTATCACCGGACGTCGTACATGCGCTTCGATTACGGAACGATCGCGGCGATCACCAACCCTGCCGACCGGCGATTGACCGGGATCGACAGCTCCTCGGTTCGATTCCGGATCAAGGTCGTTCAGGCGGAGACGCGGAGGATTCTTGCCATCGCCGACGATGTGCGCGTCGGCGAGCAGCCGCCCGCCGAGGGCGCACGCACTCCGCTGCTGCCCGTGCAGTTCAGCGGGTCGCTCGATCAACAGCCGTGGCGCATCTCGTTCGAGGCAGACACGCCGGTGCTCGAGCTCAACAATCGCATCGATGGCATCGAGAAGCTCGCAACCGGCGAGCCGCTCTTCTTCGCGCTCGTCTATCCTGCCGCCGTGCGCGAGATCCTCACGCGCATTCTGCTGATCGATCAGCAGGCCGATGCCGATGACGACGAGGCGTGGTCATCGCAGTGGCTGCGCTGGGCCGCGCGCTACACGAGCGCGGCTCCGCCGGCGAGCGAGGAGGATGCGCCGCAGTGGATTGATGATGTCGTCGCCGCGTTCTGCAGCCAGCATCGCGCAGTCGATCGCCTGCGCGCGGAGACAGGTGAGTGACGGCGCTGCGGCGGCTCAACGATGCAGGCATCGCGCAGTTCGCGAGCTATCTGCAGCAGATTCGCAATGGCGCGCTCTTTCATCCGAGTCCCGCGATTCTGCATGTCGATGAGTTCTCATCGCCAGTGAGTCCCGCGATTCACGTCGAACAGCTCACATTCAAGAACAAGTTCGAAGCCGCCAGGTACCTCGCGGAGAAACTCGCGCCGCTCGGCACGGTGATCGATGACGCCGGACTCTGGAGCTGGCTCGCGCTCTACTATTTCGAACAGCTCTCGCCCGCGGGGGACGATGGGCTGCGGCGTCCGCGCCAGAATTATCACTACATCCCGACCCGGGACAGCGGCTGGACGGCCGATCGCCATCTGCTCCTGGAGCCGTACAAGCTCTATCTGACGCACGGCATGTATGCGCGCCTCTTGCTCTATCCGAAGGTTCATGAGCACGGCGCATTCGTCTACGACCTCGGTCATCGCCGCGAGCTGATCGCGAATCGCGGCCTCATCGAAGCGGTCGACATTCTCTATTGGGATGCGAAGCGCAGCCGGCCGAAGCGCGGCGCGGCTTCGCCCAGCAACGGCGGGAGCCTGCGCCGCCTGATCGCGGTCCTGCAACAACTCGATTTCAACTACGACCTCTTCGGGATGACGGCGCGCGAGATTCTCGCGCTGCTGCCGCAGGAGTTCGAGCCATGGCAGCCGCCACCCCTCGCGCGCCACTGATCCTTACTTGTGCTCCTTCTTCACCTCCGCGACGATCATGTCGTTCAGCACGAGGCCGACGCGCAGCAACGCCGTCGCTGAATGCAGTCTTGTCGATCTCCATGACGAAGTCGCCCGAGGTCCAATCCATGGTGAAGGTGAGCTCCGATCCCGACAAGATGATCACGATGCTGTATGGCGCCGTGAAGGATGCGCTCGATGCGGGCTTCGCCGGACTCTGCGCGGCGGGCGACATGTCGTGGCTGCCCGATGAGGCCGAAGGATCGGGGGCGCATCGCCGAATACGAGGCGCGTCTCAATGACTTCTATCCCTCATCGCGCGCGCTTGGTCTCTGCCATTACAAACCGAACGAAGCTGCCGCCGGAAGTGCTCGACCGGCTGCCTGATCTCGCGGCACTGGCGAAGAAACTCGAGTAGCTCAGGGACGCCGTCGCGGCATTCCTGTCCGCAGGGAGACCTTTGACTTCGCCCGTGCGGCGCTGATGAGCGCTCTCGATCGCGGCTCTCAAGAGCCCTGGCTTCGCTGCACGAGTTTCTGAAACAGCGACCCCAGCGCAGCCTTCGGATCTTCATGCACGCCGGAGTGCACCGCGGACGTCTGCAGAATCGTGCTGCGCGGCGCGACGAGCCAATGGAATCGTGCTCGCTGCGGCAGCAGTCCGATCGGCCCTGCTTCCTCTCCGCCGGCGCAGATGCGCGGGATGGCGTCGAGATAGTCGCTCACGACCTCGAGGTCGAGCGACGGCGACAGCGCGCGCAGGCAATCGCGATCCAGTGCGACCAGCGCGTCGAGATACGCGCGCGTCGAACAGAAGAGAATGATCCCCGCGTTCACGAATTCGCCGCGCTCGACGCGCGGGACGACGCGCACGATCGCGTAGTCAAACGCTGCTCGTTCGCGCACGCAGTGCGTCCTCCATCCACGGCCGCGGCGACGCGAGCCGGCGCATGAAGTAGTCGCGATACGCGCGCCGATGCGCATCGATGCTCTCGAATTGCGGCTCATCGCCGAGCCACGCGTCGGGGATCAGTTCGATGATCGCCTGCAATCGCGCCGGAGTGATTCGCGCCGCGAGCTCGGAATCGATCGACTCCAGTTGCGTTGCCCACGGCAGCAGCACGTGTTCGCGAAGCTGTGCGTACGGTTTGCGCGACGCGGCCTCGGGGTCCTGCCATGAGTGATGAAAGATGAGCGACGCGTTGTGATCGATGAGCCACAGCTTGCGATGCCAGATCAACAGATTCGTGTTCTTCGCCGTGCGGTCGACGTTCGTCACGAGCGCGTCGAACCAGACGATCGCGGACGCCAGCCACGCGAGGTTCGGAATCGGAACGTTCGCCAGCGGGTCGAAGGTGATCGAGCCGGGCAGATAGTCGAGCGCGAGGTTCAGCCCTTCGCTCTTGCGCAACAGATCCTGAATCTCGGGATCGGGCTCCGTCTTCGCCATCCGCGGATCGAGCATCGCGAAGACGAGCTCCGGAACGGGGAGGCCGAGCGCTCGGGCGATTTCGCCAGAGACGAGCTCCGCGATCAGTGCGCGCGGGCCTTGCCCCGCACCGCGAAACTTCAGGACGTACGTGCCATCGTCGTCACCTTCGACGATCGCGGGAAGCGAGCCGCCTTCGCGGAGCGGCATCACGTAACCCGTCGCTGTGATCGTGCGCAGCATTCGCCGCGATCATAGCGGATGCTTCGTTTTTGCCATGGTCTCCCGGGATGACGGGGATCGGTTACCGAGAAATTAGTCGGAGTTACCCACTGAATAAGTCGCGACAACCGCGGCACCCCCCCCAACCTTTCCCTAACCATTCGCTGCGTGGCGCGCCGAGTATCGTGGCGATCTCCTGCCGCATTGCGCCGGCCTCCGCTTGCGGCAGGCGCGCGATGGCGCGCTCCATAGGCGAGGGCGCCTGTCCTCCCACTGGATCCCCGAACCCTGAGATGATCACGTTTCATGCGGCATCGACTCCTGATCCTCATTCTCTTCTGCGCCCTGCGAGGGCTCGCGCAGCCCGATTCGTTCTCGCGTTCGATGAACCAGCCGGTCGAGCCGTTTCGCATCGCCGGCAACATCTATTACGTCGGCGCCTCCGATGTGACCTCGTTTCTGATTACGACGCCGCGCGGCCACATCCTGCTCGACGGTGGTTTCGAAGAGACGGCGCCGATGATCCTCGCGAATATCAAGAGTCTCGGCTTCCGCATCGAGGACGTTCGCTTTCTCCTCAACAGCCATGCGCATTTCGATCATGCGGGCGGGCTCGTCGCGCTGAAGAAAGCATCCGGCGCGGCGTTCGTCGCCAGTCGCGGCGATGCTCCGCTGCTCGCGCGCGGCGGTCACGATGATCCGCAATTCCGCGACAAGTTTCATTTCCCGCCGATCGTGCCTGATCGCGTCATCGACGACGGCGACACCGTAACCCTCGGCGGCATGACGTTCGTCGCGCACATCACGCCAGGGCACACACCGGGCTGCACGACCTGGACGACGACGATCACCGACGGCGCGAAAACGTACGAAGTCGTTTTCGTTGGCAGTCCGACCGCGCCTGGCTATGTGCTGACGACCAACAGCCGCTATCCGAACGCGGTCGCCGATTACCGCCGCACCTTTGCCGTTCTGCGCTCGCTCCACCCCGACATCTTTCTCGGCTCCCACGGCGGCTTCTTCAATCTCGCGGAGAAAACGAAGACGCGCGCGTTTGTCGATCCGAAGGGTTACGCCGCCTTTGTCGACGAAGCCGAGCGTGCGTTCGAAAAGCGCCTCGCTGCCGAGACGATCGTGATCACGACGCCGCGGTGATCGCCGGCATTTCCGTCCGCACTGAATCGTCGTAAGGTCCTGCATTCTGCATTCGTTTCTGGTTCCCTTTGTGGATGGCAGCTAGGGCTGGTGCCCCGCACCCAACGCTACAATATGCACTCATGCCCCAGCCTCCGGCGATCACGATCTTCGTCCCCGGGCTTCTCCGCGACCGCTGTGCTGGCGCCGCCGAGCTCTCGCTTGCTGCTGCAAGCGTTCGCTCTGCACTCGAGCAGATCGAAGCGCACTTTCCTGCTCTGTACCGTTGCGTGTGCGATGAAACCGGCGCGGTAAGGCGCCACATCAATCTGTTCGTCAACGCGGACAACATCCGCGATCTCGATGGACTCGACAGCGCGCTCGCATTGCGTGATGTCCTCACGATTCTTCCGGCGATCTCAGGAGGTTGAGAATGTTCGAGCGCGTGGTGCTGGCAATCGGAACGCGAAAAGGATTCTTCGTTGCGGAAGCCTCGAAGAAACGGCGGAAGTTCGAATTGCGCGGCCCGTTCGGAAAAGGGGTCAGCGTCTACTCCGCGCTGATCGATACGCGCCGCAAGCCTCGCATCTACGCCTCGAGTTGCAGTCCGTTCTTCGGGATGAAGGTCCTCGTCTCCAACGACCTCGGCAAGTCATTCAAGGAGACACAGTCGGCTCCCGCATTTCCGAAAGACGATGGCCGCGCGCTCGCCAACATCTGGGCACTCGTTCCCGGAAAAGACAAGCGAGAGATTCTCGCGGGCGTCGAACCGGCAGCGTTGTTCCGCAGCCGCGACGGCGGTGACTCATGGGAGATGGTGCCCGGCATCAGCAATCACGAGCATGCGCGCAAGTGGAATCCTGGTGCCGGCGGGCTCTGTCTTCACACGATCATTCGCGACGGCAACCGCGTTCACGTCGCCATCTCTGCCGGCGGTCATTACGTGAGTGAGGATGGCGGCGAGACCTTTACGGCATCGAACGGTGGAGTCGGCGCCGGCTTCATGCCCGATGCGTATCCGGAGTTCGGACAGTGCGTGCACAAGGTCGTGAGGCACGACGACGCGCCGGGCCGCCTCTATATGCAGAACCACGGCGGCTGGGGCGAGTGGGAAGGTCCGGGCGGGAAACGTCCGGACATCGGCGTACTGCGCAGCGATGATCATGGTCAGACGTGGTACTCGATCGCGAAAGGCTTGCCCTCCGATTTCGGTTTCCCGATCGTCGTGCATCCGCATGATGCGGATACGATCTGGGTCGTGCCGCACGAGCCGGCAACGCGGACGTGTCCCAACGGAGCGCCTGCTGCATGGCGGAGCGAGAACGGCGGCGAGTCGTGGCGTCGTCTTGCGCGCGGCTTTCCGAAGAAGGACAGCTACTTCACAGTACAGCGCGACGCGATGGACATCGACACGCTCACATCTCCTTCGCTCTATCTCGGCACCACGACCGGCCAGTTGTGGATCGGCCGCGATGGTGGCGAGGAATGGGATTGCCTCTTCGACTCGCTGCCGCCGATTCATTGTGTGAAGGCGGCTGTGATCTAGTGATCAGCCCCGCGGTCGTCGCGCTGTTCGCTCTTCTTGCTGCCGGCGACTGCGCGGTGCCGCTCATGCCCGATGCAGCGACGGGTCAGATCGATGGCCATGCGGCGTTTCTCTTCTGGCCGTCGAAAACGTCTTCGCCCGATTCACTGTTGGTCGATCGGCAGAACCTCGAGTTTCCTTCCAGATAGAACCTGGCTATGTGACTCGCACCTGCGCGATACGCCCGGCCACTTCCAGCGGATCGGCCGGCTTGCGCATGAAGGCGTCGAAGTCGTCCTGAAACTCGGCGTGGTGCTGAAACGCGGAGAGGGCAAGGACCGGAACCTTTCGCATCTCCTCGTCGGCGCGCAGCTCTCGTAGCAGCGTCAATCCGTCTTCGCCGGGCATTGCGATGTCGGTGATCACGGCGTCGGGCCGGCGATGAGCGAGGAATACACGCGCGGCCCGGACGGATTCGGCGGCCTCGACTTTCGCTCCGCACCGCGTGAGCGCGGCCTTCAACATCTGACGTGAATTCGTGTCGTCATCCACGACGAGTACGAACATGCCTGTCAGATCCGCGAGCTCCTGCGACGCGGGTCGTGACAGCGACTTGTTTCGGGCGAGGGGGAGTGTGACGGTGAAGGTCGCACCTTTGCCGGTGCCTTCGCTCGCGGCGGTGACGCTGCCTCCGTGCGCTTCGACCAGATACTTCACGACCGCCAGACCTAGGCCGAGGCCACCGTGATTGCGTGCGGGACTGGAATCGGCTTGCCGGAATGGATCGAAGACATACGGCAGAAACGCTGGCGCGATGCCGTGCCCCTGATCGATCACGATGAGGCGCGCGTGGCGTTTTGCGTTCTCCAGTTTGAGGGAGATCCGTGCTCCTTCATTGGAGAACTTGATGGCGTTCGACAGCAGGTTCCAGACGATCTGCTGCAGGCGAGTCGAATCGCCCTGCACCACGAGATGTGCTTCCAGTCCCGTGGCATCGATGGCAATGCCTTTTGCTTCCGCGGTCACCTGCATCGCACGCAGGACCTCGGCGGTGACTTTGCTGAAATCGACGGGTTGTGTTTCGAGCGACAGCTTTCCGCTCACCACGCGCGAGACATCGAGCAGGTCATCGACCAGCGATGCCTGAGTGCGAGCGCTTTGTTCGATCGTGGAGATTGCCGTGCGGAATGTTTCGTCATCGAGGCCGATCGAGAGCATGCGGGCCCAGCCCAGAATCGATGTGAGCGGTGTGCGCAATTCGTGCGACAGAGTGGCGAGAAACTCGTCCTTGGCGCGATTGCTTTCCTGCGCAACGTGGTAGAGGCGCGCGATCTCGATGAGCGCTCCTGCGCGGACGCCGAGGTCGGTGGCCAGCGGCAGATCGTCGGCGGTGAAGCGGCCGGCGGTTTCCGCGGCGACGAAGGTAATCGCCCCGACGACCTGTCCGAATCCGAGCATCGGCACGATCATCACCGATCGAATTCCGAGCTTTCTCAACTCGGCGAGATGCTGTTCATCGTGAGCCGCGGATACGAGCAGTTCGTCCGTGACGACGGAGATGAGCTCCGGCTCGCCGTTCTTCAAGACGCGGAGCACGCGATCCTCGTCTCGTTTGGGCAGCCACCACTCGATCAGCTTCGAGGCGTGTTGTTCGAGCGCAGGATCCGCGTGCGTGATCGCGACTCGTTCATAGCCGTCGTCGCGCACGAGATCGATGGCGCACCAGTCGGCGAGGCGCGGCACGATGATTCGGGCGAGGCTCTGCAGTCGAACGCGGTAATCGACCGTCCGCGTCAGAATATTGGTAGCTTCGAGAAGGAGCGTGTTCTGTTCTTCGAGCCGCTTGCGCGCCGTGATGTCGTGCGTGAAGCAGCGCGTGTGGACGAACTTGCCGTCCTCGAACAAGACGTTCGAGCTGATCGACACCCACTTGTGAGTTCCGTCCTTCGCGACGAGGCGCGCCTCGTAGTCGTGGATCTCTTCGTTGCGGCTGAGACAGCCGATGATGTCCGCGATCGTCGCGGCATCGGCATGGAACTCAGCGATGTTGCGGCCGACGTACTCTTCGCGTGAATAGCCGAGCAGCCTCAGCTCCGCTTCGTTGGCCCATTCGATCGTTCCGTCGGCCGAGACCCAGTGCAAACCAATCGTGCCGTTCTCGACGAAGTCGCGCAGGAGTTCTTCGCTGCGGCGGTGCGTGGCCAGCGATTCGGCAAGGCGTTGCTCCAGCCGCTTTCGTTGTGCGACTTCGAGCTCCAGAGCCAGAGCGCGCTGTTCGAGCAGAGCGATCCGCCGCTCGCGCGCCTCGGCATCAACATCCTCGGAGCGCTCCGTGCCGCGGACGGCTTGATGTGCGTCGCAGATCGCATCGAAGCGTGCGCAGTCGGACTCCTTGTAGAAGTTCGCCAGCGGATAGGCGCACAAGAGTGAGAAGGTGTAATCCTCGGCCAGGCCGTTCCATAGTTCTTCGAGCCGGATCGCGGCGTCGGGCTCGCCGTCCCGCCACAGCAGATCGACCATCTCACCGTAGGCGCGGACGCGGCCGCCACCTGCGCCGGCGTTCGCCAGGATGGCTCCGATCACGAGGCGGAACTTCTCTTCATGCGGCATCCCGCGAACCAGAAACTCGTCGAGCGTCGCGCGGGCGTCGAGGAACGTCACGCACTCGGGATTCACGCCGAGACGCCGGAGGGGGTCAGCAAACAGGAGGCGATGCTCCTGCGTGGCGATGGCGATGCAGGCTTCACCCTGGCGAATACCGGTCGCGAGAAACGCTGCGACACGTTCCGCAAGCGAGTCTGCATGCTCATAAAACTGGACCGCGTGGTGGTGCCGTCTCGTTTGGTCTTCAAAGATGGTCATGTCGGATACCGGAGCTTTGTGGCGCGCAGGTGCGGGGGCTAGCGGAGGATATGCAAGCGCCGCACCGCCGCGAACGGCAACGGTGACCCATACTCCTCCCGCAGTTGAGGCTGGCGATTTTGTGACCTAAAGCACTTTTTCCTTCACGGGAGGTACTGTAGACTCTCGCCTTCAAGTCATACTACTTCGCGCGACGATGCGCAGCACTCCTCGATGCAAAAATAAGAGATTGGGAGCAATGATCTATGCGTAAGATTTTCCGTTCTATTGGCGCGCTTGTGTGCGTGAGCCTGTTCTCCTCGGCCGCTTTCGCGCAGGCGACGCGAACCTGGGTGTCAGGTGTTGGCGATGATGCGAACCCGTGCAGCCGAACCGCGCCGTGCAAGACGTTCGCGGGCGCGATCTCGAAGACGGCAAACGGTGGAGAAATCTCGGTGCTGGATCCGGGCGGATTCGGAGCCGTGACGATCACGAAATCGATCACGATCAGTGGCGATGGCACGCTGGCAGGCATTCTTGCAGCCGGCACCAACGGCGTCGTCATCAACGCCCTGGCAACGGATCGCGTGACGTTGCGCAATCTGTCGATCGTTGGCGCGGGAACTGGCCTGAACGGTGTTCGCGTCCTGGCGGTTGGTCAGGTCGTGATCGATCACTGCGTCATCCAGGGGTTCAAGGGTTCGCCGGGCCGGGGTATCGACGTGGCCACGGCCGACGTCGCCGGGACCGCGCTCAAATCGATCATCCTGACCAATAGCTCGATTTTTGATAACACCCAGGGCATTCGTGTCGCAGATACGTCAGGCGACGACTTCGATCTTCTGTCAGTGACTCACTCCAATGTCGTCAACAACAACAGTATCGGCATTGAAGGAGCGCAGGGGAACGTGCGCATCAATGTCGACGAATCCAACATTTCGAACAACGTGACGGATGGAATCCGTATCGGAAGCGCGACGGGAGTCGCCAACCTGGAAGGAAACATGTTCGCGACGAACGCGGCGAGCGCGCTCAACGCGGCTGTTTCGGGTGCGCGGATCCGCATCGCCAACAACACGATCGTGAACAACACCACGAGCATCACGATCGCCGCTGGCGCGACGGTGGAGTCGACGTCGCCCGCGTCGAACCGCGTCGCCGGCAACCCCAGTGGCGCTGCGCCGAACGCCACCTACACACAGCAGTAAACTCGAAACCATCGCACTCACGAGCGGGATCGCCAACAGGGCGGTCCCGCTTTTTTTGTGCAATGACGCCGGCGCCTGGTCCTTGGTGAGCGTTGCTCGATAGAATCAATAGTCATGCGCCGGTCTCTCCTCGTGATCGCCGCGGCGGCGGTCTGTCTCTCCGTCGAAGCGCAGTCGATCTTCACGTTCGCAGGAGGAGGAACAACCGACGGGCGGATCGCAACCACGCTCGCTCTGCACGACGTTGCTGGGATCGCTACCGATGCGCAGGGGAACGTCTACTTCTCTGAAGCAACGGGGAACGTCGTTCACCGTCTCGATGTGAAGAGTGGAACGCTGACGGTGTTCGCCGGAAATGGTGGCGGGTCATTCTCCGGCGATGGCGGCGCAGCGACGCGCGCATCGCTCAAGTTTCCACTCGGTCTGACTTTGGATGACGACGGCAATCTCTACATCGCCGATCACGACAACGATCGCATCCGCAAGGTCGACGCAAAGAGCGGGGTCATCACCACGATCGCCGGCGTCGGTGCGTTTCCCGGAGACATCGGCGATGGCGGTCCAGCAACGCAAGCGTATCTCTATCGCCCGCGCGGATTGACGTGGTCTCGCGGCAATCTCTACATCGCGCAGGATGGCTTCAACGAGATGCGCCTGCGCCGCATCGCTCCGGACGGCACGATCACGACGATCGCGGGAACGGGGCCTGCGGGATTCACGGGCGATGGTGCAGCCGCCAGTCAGGCGCAACTCTTTGCTCCAACGGGCGTGGCGGTCGACGGCGCGGGAAACATCTACATCGCCGACCTTGGAAACGATCGGGTCAGGCGGATCGACGCCGCCACAGGGAAGATCGACACCATCATCGGCGGAGGAAGTCCTCCTGACGACGTGGGGGACAACGGTCCCGGCACCTCAGCGAAACTCTCGCATGCCGAGGCGTTGACGGTTGGACCGGACGGGAAGCTCTATGTCGCCGACGCGTATCACTACCGCATCCGCCGCTGGGATCCTGATTCGAAGACGATCACGACATTTGCTGGCAATGGCAATTCCGGCGGCGACGACGGGAAGCCGGCGTTGCAGACTGGTTTCTATACGCCGTACGGGTTGGCCTTCGATCGAAGAGGAAACCTGTTCGTGGGTGACGGCGCGAATGCCGTTGTTCGGCGGATCGACGCCACCACGACGATCGTCATGACGGTTGCCGGCGGAGGAACGTTCGTGGGCGACGGACTCGTCGCCACGAGCGCGATCCTGGCTGGTCCGTCAGGAATCGCGCTCGATGCCAGCGGAAACCTCTTCATCTGCGATACGAATCACGCGCTGGTACGGAAAGTCGACGCGAACACGAACGTGATTTCCACGTTCGCGGGGAAATTGAATCGTACGTCCGGTGACAGCAACGAAGGGAAGGATGCGAAAGACACCATCCTCGGCTATGTCAGCGATATCGCCTTCAGCGCTGTCGGCGAGATCTTCATCCTCAGCTGGTACCCCGCCCGTGTCTACAAAGTCGATACGC